>NZ_JXXD01000019.1 GCF_000935215.1 Stutzerimonas stutzeri | reverse complement strand
ATCGCCACGGCGATGGGGCCGGGCGGGCGGAAATCATCGAGTCGGGACGCCTGCAACAACAGCAACAGCGCAGCGATGAACGCTGAGGTTACTGATCGCCGTCGACCGGGGGCGTCGGGCGAATCAGGATTTCGTTGACGTCTACATGGGCCGGCTGAGACAGGGCGTAGACCACTGCGCGGCCGACATCCTCCGGTTGCAGGGCATAGGTCGGCGGCTTGTCGAACAGCGGCGTGTCGACCATGCCCGGCTCGATCAGAGTGACTCGCACACCGCTGCCGCGCAGTTCTTCGCGCACGCTCAGACCCATCCCGGTCACCGCCCATTTGCTGGCGCTGTACATCGAGCCGGGAATGACGAAGCGCCCGGCCGCCGAACCGGTGAGCAGCAGATGACCGCGGCTGGCCTTCAAGGCGGCCAGCGCGCAGCGCAGGGTCAGGCCGACGCCGTAGACGTTGGTCAGCAGCATGGTTTTCCAGACTTCGGGATCGGCACCGCTGAAACCGCCCTCGCTGCCGGGGATGCCGGCGTTGGCGTAGACCGCATCGAGCTGGCCGTAGTGATCGAGCACGCGTTGCACCATGGCTTGTTGCTCGGCGTAATCGGTCACGTCGCAGCGAATGGCGAGGGCGCGCTGCGGCCCGATTTCATCGACCAGCTGCCGCAGCTTGTCCTCGGAGCGTGCGGCGAGCGCCAGCCGGTAGCCGGCCGCCGCTGCCAGACGTGCGGTTGCCGCGCCGATACCGGATGAGGCGCCGGTGATCAGCAGCACGTGATCGCTCATGGCCGCTCCTCAGTAGTTCGGCGTGGTTTCCGGAATGGCGCTGTCGTCGGTGATGAACGGCATGCTCCAGGGTTCGAGGGTGCAACCCTTGTCGATCAGCTCCTGACGGGTCTGCTCGATCACCTGTGCCATGCGCAGCGGGTCGGCGTAGTCGCGCACCTGCGCCACGCGGGTGATTTCCTCGCCGCTGCCGTTCATCACGGTGAAGCCGAAGCTGTCGTCCTCGGGGTTGGCGCTGGTCACGCAACCACAGGGCAGGAAGGCTTCCGAGGCCAGTTGCATGGCGTTGTCGAGGCTGAGCGGGGTGGTGGTCATGGTCATCTCCGTTGCGTTGCGGATGTTTCAAGTTGACCGCCATATCCCATGGCCGTTTCCCGACCGCCGACCGACTGTCGCTTGTGCAAAGGCCGGGGCGCCACCATATTCGTCGGCATGACCACGTCATCCGTCGATCCACTTGGCCGTTTCCACCCCGCCGTGGCGGGCTGGTTTTCCCGCAGCTTTCCCGCACCGACGCCGGCCCAGGCGGCTGCCTGGCCCCTTATTCGTGCCGGTCGTTCGACCCTGGTGGCCGCGCCGACTGGCTCGGGCAAGACGCTGACCGCATTTCTCGCCGCCATCGATGACCTGGTGCAGCAGGGGCTGGCCGAGGGCGGCCTGGCCGACGCGACGCGCGTGCTCTATGTCTCGCCATTGAAGGCCTTGTCCAACGACATCCATATCAACCTGGAGGAGCCGCTCGCCGGGATCACCGCCGAGCTGGCGCGTCTGGGGCTACCAGCGCTGGAAATCCGCACCGCGGTGCGTACCGGCGACACGCCGCAGGCCGAGCGCAACGCCATGCGCAAGCGCGTCCCGCATATCCTCGTCACCACGCCGGAATCGCTCTATGTGCTGCTCGGCTCGGCATCTGGGCGCGAAATGCTCGCCGATGTGCAGAGCGTGATCGTCGACGAGATTCACGCCATCGCCGGCAACAAGCGTGGCAGCCATCTGGCGCTGTCGCTGGAGCGACTGGAAGCGCTCTGCAATCGGCCGCTGGTGCGGGTCGGCCTGTCGGCGACGCAGAAGCCGATCGATGCGGTGGCGCGTTTTCTGGTCGGCGTCGAGCGACCGTGCGAGATCGTCGATATCGGCCATGGCCGCGCCCGCGACCTGGCGCTGGAAGTGCCGCCGGTGCCGCTGGAGGCGGTGATGAGCAACGATGCCTGGGCGCTGGTCTACGACCGCCTCGCGGCACTGGCTGGCGAGCATCGCACCACGCTGGTGTTCGTCAACACGCGGCGCCTGGCCGAGCGCACCACCCGCCACCTGGCCGAGCGGTTGGGTGCAGAGGTGGTCGCTGCGCATCACGGCAGTCTGGCCCGCGAACAGCGGCTGAGCGCCGAGCAGAAGCTCAAGCGCGGCGAGTTGCGGGTACTGGTCGCGACGGCCTCGCTGGAGCTGGGTATCGACATCGGTGATGTCGAGTTGGTCTGTCAGCTGGGTTCGCCACGCTCGATCTCGGCCTTTCTGCAGCGGGTTGGGCGCGCCGGGCACCAGGTCGCCGGGGTGTCCAAGGGGCGGCTGTTTCCCAGCTCCCGCGACGACCTGATCGAGTGTGCCGCGCTGCTCGACGCCGTGCGTCGTGGCGAGCTGGACACGCTGAATATCCCGCACGCGCCGCTGGATGTGCTGGCCCAGCAGATCGTCGCGGAGGTGGCCTGTCGGGAATGGGAGGAGGAAGCGTTGCTCCAGCTGTTCCGCCGCGCGATGCCCTATGCCGCGGTCGACGACGCGACCTTCCAGGCACTGCTGCGAATGCTCGCCGAGGGCTATACAACCCGCCACGGAACCCGCGGCGCCTATCTGCACCGTGATCTCGCGACGCGCAGCCTGCGTGGCCGGCGCGGTGGCCGGCTGACCGCACTGACCTCCGGCGGCACCATCGCCGACAACGCCGACTATGCCGTGCTGCTGGAACCGCAGGGGCTGAATATCGGCACGGTGAACGAGGACTTCGCGGTGGAGAGCCTGGCCGGCGATGTGTTCCAGCTGGGTAACACCTCGTATCGCATCCTCAAGATCGAGTCCGGGCGGGTGCGTGTCGAAGACGCTCAGGGCATGCCGCCGAGCATTCCCTTCTGGCTGGGCGAGGCGCCAGGGCGCAGCGACGAGCTGTCCTTTGCCGTGGCGCGGCTGCGTGACGAGATCGATCAACGGTTGGCTGAGGGGGCGGCGGTGGGCAGGGTGGACCTGTCGCCCGCCATCGATTGGCTTACCGGCACCCTTGGCCTGGCGGAAACCGCCGCGCGACAGATCGTCGAATACCTGGCGCGTGCCCGCTCCGCACTTGGCGCCTTGCCGACTCAGCAGCGGCTGGTGATGGAGCGCTTCTTCGACGAGTCCGGCGGCACCCAGCTGGTCATTCACTCGCCCTATGGCAGCCGCATCAATCGCGCCTGGGGGCTGGCACTGCGCAAGCGCTTCTGCCGCACCTTTAACTTCGAGCTGCAGGCGGCGGCCACCGAGGACGCCATCATTCTTTCGCTGTCCACCAGTCACAGCTTTCCGCTGGCGGAAGTCTGGCGCTACCTGCATTCGGCCAGCGCCGAGCAGGTGCTGATCCAGGCACTGCTGGATGCGCCGCTGTTCGGTGTGCGCTGGCGCTGGATCGCCACCACGGCACTGGCGTTGCCGCGCATGGCTGGCGGACGCAAGGTCGCGCCGCAGCTACAGCGAATGAAGAGCGACGATCTGCTGGCCACGGTCTTTCCCGACCAGGTTGCCTGCCTGGAAAACATCGTCGGCGAGCGCGAGATTCCCGATCATCCGCTTGTACGCCAGACGCTCGATGACTGCCTGCACGAGGCCATGGATAGCGAAGGCTGGCTCGCGCTGCTGCGGCGCATGGAGGGCGGCCAGGTCGAGCTGCTGGCGCGTGATCTGCCCGCGCCGTCGCCGCTGGCCATGGAGATTCTCGGCGCGCGCCCTTACGCCTTTCTCGACGATGCACCGCTGGAAGAGCGCCGCACCCAGGCGGTGCTCGCGCGGCGCTGGAGCGATCCGGAGTCGGCTGACGATCTGGGCGCGCTGGACCCGGAAGCGATCGCCGCCGTGTGTGAGGAGGCCTGGCCCGAGGCGCGCAGTGCCGACGAGTTGCACGAGGCGCTGACAGCGCTCGGTTGCATTGCCGAAGCCGAGACCGTCGCACAGTCGCAATGGGGCGAATGGCTGGCCGAACTGGCCCGTGGCGGCCGCGCGACGCGCATGGAGGTGGCGCACGACCGCTTCCTCTGGTTGCCGCTCGAGCGCCTGATGCTGCTGCGCGCGATCTATCCGCAGGCCCCGTTCCAGCCGCATCTGCAGGCGCCCGTCGGCTACGACCAACCGCTCGCGGAAGAGGACGCGCTGGTCGAGCTGATCCGCGCGCGATTGAGCGGCTTCGGCCCGCTGCCGGTGGCGTTGATTGCGCGGCCGCTGGCGTTACCGGCCTCTGCCGTCGCAATGGCGCTGATCCGCCTGGAAAGTCAGGGCTATGTGATGCGCGGCCGTTTCAGCGCCGGCGGAGTAGAGGACGAGTGGTGCGAGCGGCATCTGCTGGCGCGCATCCATCGCTATACGGTCAAGCGTCTGCGGCGCGAGATCGAGCCGGTCGAACGTGTCGATTTCATGCGCTTTCTTGCTGACTGGCAGCATCTGTCCGCGACCACGCGCATGCAGGGGCGCGAGGCGCTGGCCACGGTCGTCGAACAGCTGGAGGGCTTTCAGGCCGCCGCCGCAGCGTGGGAAGCCGATCTCTTGCCGGCGCGCCTGAAGGATTATGGCGGCACCTGGCTGGACGAGCTGTGCCGCTCCGGCCGCATTGTCTGGACGCGGCTGGCCGGGCGACTCAGGGCCAGCACCGGGCCGGTACGCGGCACGCTGATCGTGCTGCTGCCGCGGCGCCAGTTACCGGCCTGGTATGCACTGGCCAGCGACGCGCCGGCGCCGGAGCTGTCTTCACGGGCACAGCGGGTGCTCGAATGTCTGAACGCCCAGGGCGCGCTGTTCTTCGATGAGCTGCAGCACGACGCGCATCTGCTGCGCAGCGAACTGGAGGATGCTCTTGGCGAGCTGGTGGCGGTGGGTTTGGTGAACGCCGACAGCTTCGCCGGTCTGCGCGCATTGCTGGCGCCGGCGAGCAAGCGCTCGCGCACGGCCCGACGAAGCCGTGGTGGTACCTTTATCGGCGGGATGGACGACGCCGGCCGCTGGGCACTGGTGCGCAAGTCTGGAGCGGGCGAAGAGGAGGCAAGAACACCGGCGTTCGATGCAGAGGCGCTGGAGCACATTGCCCGTGTGCTGCTGCGCCGTTACGGCGTGGTGTGCTGGCGCCTGCTGGCGCGTGAAGCGCACTGGTTGCCGCCCTGGCGCGACCTGTT
>NZ_JXXD01000190.1 GCF_000935215.1 Stutzerimonas stutzeri | reverse complement strand
CCGGAGCATCATGCCGCATCGCCATGGCATTTTGCATGACCTCTCCCATCACCTCGATGGGGCATTTGAAGTCGAAGCGCTTGCGCGGTCGCATGTTCAGTTGCAGCGCAATGGCGTCCAGCTCCTCTTGGCTATGTACCGACAGGTCTGTGCCCTTGGGCAAGTACTGGCGAATCAGGCCGTTGATGTTTTCGTTGCTGCCGCGCTGCCAGGGGCTGTGCGGGTCGCAGAAGTAGATCGCCACGCCGGTTCTTTGGGTGATCTCGGCGTGTCGCGCCATCTCCCGGCCCTGGTCGTAAGTCATGCTCTTGCGCATCTCCAGCGGCATGCCATTGAGCGCGGCGCTGAAGCCTTCCAGCGCCGAAGTCGCCGTCGCGTCGTTCATCTTCACCAGCATCAGGTAGCCACTGGTGCGTTCCACCAGCGTACCGACGGACGAGGCGTTGGCCTTACCCTTGATGAGGTCGCCTTCCCAATGCCCCGGCATCAGCCTGTCTTCAATCTCCGGCGGGCGCACATGAATACTGACCATCTCAGGGATCTGGCCGCGCCGATCCACGCCGCCAGAGCGCGGCCGGCGCGTCGTCTTGCCTTGGCGCAGACAGATGATCAGCTCCTTACGCAGCTCACCCACTGGCAGGGCATAGATCGCGTTGTAGATCGTCTCGCGACAGACGTAGG
>NZ_JXXD01000189.1 GCF_000935215.1 Stutzerimonas stutzeri | reverse complement strand
CTCGGCTATGCGTTAACTCGGCTGGTGAGTTGGCGGATAGCGCTTCGCGAGCAAGGACTAGGCGTCCCCCTCGCTCCTACAGGGTTGTCCGATTCGTAAGTAAGGGCTTTGGCGCTCCCCTTGCTCTTACAAGTAACTAATCACTTAGTGAGTTAAGCGCTCATTTTTGCCCTTACTACTGCAGCCACTCGGTGCAAGCGGTTTCCAGAGCGAGGCAGCGCTAGGCGCCTGGCGGGTCGGAGCCCCTGAGCGTACGCATGTACGTGATGGGGGCCGGCCTGCCGGGCAACAACGCGCGGTCCGCTCTGGGGACCGCGACTTTCTACTACTTACTGGCAGGCTTCGCAGTCTGGTTCATCAATCGCACAGGCTTTTGGCACCGGTGCCGGACCTGCCGACATTTCTGGTGCTGGCGCAGCTTTCGCCGGGGCGGCGCTGGCGCCGCTGTTGCCACCGCTGGACACGGCGTTGAGCTTGCCGGTGTTGACGGTGGACTTTTCGGTGCTGGTCGCGGCCAGGGCACGGAGGTAGTAAGTGGTTTTCAGGCCACGGTACCAGGCCATGCGGTAGGTCACGTCCAGCTTCTTGCCGCTGGCGCCGGCGATGTAGAGGTTCAGCGACTGGGCCTGGTCGATCCACTTCTGGCGGCGGCTGGCGGCGTCGACGATCCACTTGGTTTCCACTTCGAAGGCGGTCGCGTAGAGGTCTTTCAACTCCTGCGGGATGCGCTCGATCTGCTGTACCGAACCGTCGTAGTACTTGAGGTCGTTGATCATGACCGCGTCCCACAGGCCGCGCGCCTTGAGGTCGCGAACCAGGTAGGGGTTGATCACGGTGAATTCGCCCGAGAGGTTCGATTTCACATACAGGTTCTGATAGGTCGGCTCGATGGACTGCGACACGCCGGTGATGTTGGCGATGGTTGCGGTCGGCGCGATGGCCATGATGTTCGAGTTACGAATGCCGTTCTTGACGCGGGCGCGAACTGGAGCCCAGTCCAGGGACTCGGTCAGGTCGACGTCGATGTACTTCTGGCCACGTGCTTCGATGAGGATCTGCTGCGAATCCAGCGGCAGGATGCCCTGGCTCCACAACGAACCCTGGAAGGTTTCGTAGGCGCCGCGCTCGTCGGCCAGGTCGCAGGAGGCCTGGATGGCGTAGTAGCTGACCGCTTCCATGGACTTGTCGGCGAAGTCGATGGCGGCATCGGAACCGTAGGGGATGTGCTGCAGGTACAGCGCGTCCTGGAAGCCCATGATGCCCAGGCCCACCGGGCGGTGCTTGAAGTTGGAGTTGCGCGCCTGCGGCACCGAGTAGTAGTTGATGTCGATGACGTTATCGAGCATGCGCACGGCTGTGCGCACGGTGCGCTCCAGCTTGGCGGTGTCGAGCTTGCCGTCGACGATGTGGTTCGGCAGGTTGACCGAGCCCAGGTTGCAGACGGCGATTTCGTCCTTGTTGGTGTTCAGCGTGATCTCGGTGCAGAGGTTGGAGCTGTGCACCACGCCGACGTGCTGCTGCGGGCTGCGCAGGTTGCACGGGTCCTTGAAGGTCAGCCACGGGTGGCCGGTCTCGAACAGCATGGAGAGCATCTTGCGCCACAGATCCTTGGCCTGCAGGGTCTTGTGGTTCTTGATCTTGCCGTACTCGATCATCGCCTCGTAGTACTCGTAGCGCTCCTCGAAGGCCTTGCCGGTGAGGTCGTGCAGGTCGGGTACTTCGCTCGGCGAGAACAGGGTCCACTTGCCGTCGTCGAAGACGCGCTTCATGAACAGGTCCGGAATCCAGTTGGCGGTGTTCATGTCGTGGGTGCGGCGGCGGTCGTCACCGGTGTTCTTGCGCAGCTCGAGGAATTCCTCGATGTCCAGGTGCCAGGTTTCCAGGTAGGCGCAGACCGCGCCCTTGCGCTTGCCGCCCTGGTTCACGGCCACGGCGGTGTCGTTGACCACTTTCAGGAAGGGCACGACGCCCTGGGATTTGCCATTGGTGCCCTTGATGTAGGCGCCCAGTGCGCGCACCGGAGTCCAGTCGTTGCCCAGGCCGCCGGCGAACTTGGAGAGCAGGGCGTTATCGCGGATGGCGTCGTAGATGCCGCCCAGGTCGTCCGGCACGGTGGTCAGGTAGCACGAGGACAGCTGCGGGCGCAGGGTGCCGGCGTTGAACAGGGTCGGCGTGGAGGCCATGTAGTCGAACGACGACAGCAGGTTGTAGAACTCGATGGCGCGGGCTTCGCGCTGTTCTTCCTCGATGGCCAGGCCCATGGCGACGCGCATGAAGAAGATCTGCGGCAGCTCGAAACGAACGTTGTCCTTGTGGATGAAGTAACGGTCGTAGAGGGTCTGCAGGCCGAGGTAGGTGAACTGCTGATCCTGCTCGTGGTTGATCGCGGCGCCCAGCTTGGCCAGGTCGAATTCCTTCAGGCGCGGGTCGAGCAGCTCGAATTCCACACCCTTTTCCACGTAGGCCGGCAGCGCCTTGGCGTAGAGATCGGCCATCTCGTGATGGGTGGCGGCTTCGGCAACGCCGAGGAAGCCCAGGGCTTCGGCACGCAGGGTGTCCATCAGCAGGCGCGCGGTGACCTGGCTGTAGTTCGGCTCACGCTCGACCAGGGTACGGGCAGTCATCACCAGGGCGGTGTTGACGTCCTTCTCGGCCACGCCGTCGTAGAGGTTCTTCAGGGTTTCACGCTCGATCAGCGCGCCATCGACCTCGGCCAGGCCTTCGCAGGCTTCGGTGATGATGGTCTGCAGGCGACCCATGTCCAGCGGCTGCTGGCTGCCATCGGCGCGGGTGACGCGGATGCTCGGGTGCGGCTGGGCGATGTCGTCGGCCGCGGCGCTCTTGCGCTCCTGGCTACGGGCTTCGCGGTAGATCACGTAGTCACGCGCGACTTTCTGCTCACCGGCACGCATCAGGGCCAGTTCGACCTGGTCCTGAATTTCTTCGATATGGATGGTGCCACCGGAGGGCATGCGACGACGGAAGGTGGCGCTGACCTGCTCGGTCAGGCGCGCGACGGTGTCGTGAATACGCGAGGAAGCGGCAGCGTTACCGCCTTCCACTGCGAGAAAGGCCTTGGTGATGGCGACGGTGATCTTGTCGTCGGTGTAGGGGACGACCGTACCGTTGCGCTTGATCACGCGCAGCTGGCCCGGGGCGGTAGCCGCCAGATCCGGTGCATCGGCTGACAGCGGGTTCTCGCGAGTGGATGGGTTCTGCATGGGGGCTCCGGATTCTCTCTTTTAGTCGCGGTTCTGGTTCTGTCTGCGCGGGCCTCGTTGAGCCCGTGCGTCGTTACTGCATGAGCCATGCCCCGCATCGCGGTGCATGGCGGTATCGCAAGGAATAGTCCTGACTCGGCCGCTGACGAGCTAAGTCGTTGCCGGAAGGATAGTCAGGCTGGAAAAACTGTCAACACAATATGTTGTGTTTTGTCTTGGCTCCGAGCACAGCTGCTAGTTCCGCGCTTGAAGTCAGGGAGACGACTGTCGAAGGTTTGCATTAATGCTTGACCTGAGGCTGCCGACGGTGTTGCAGAGCAATGGGAGGCAGGGCGATAGCCCAGCTCTCGAAAATGTCTCGATTGTGTCAGTTGCGGTGCCCAGGCCCAATATCTAGGGGTCAAGGCGCGCAGGAGCGACAAGATAATGCTGGCTCCGGGCCAATGCAAGGCAGCCGCCTGGGATAACCTGTGGATAACATGTGTGCGGATTGTGGGTGAAAGCGCGGCGTCAGGCCGCAGGCCGCATGCCTTCGGCGCTCGGCTGAATACCGACGAAATACGTGCCGTCTGGCATATTTTGATGATGGTCAATGACACTACATGTTGTGTTTGCCGCTGCCCGCTTTTTGTGCATCGTGCCGGGCCGGGCGTTGGGTACAATGCGCGCTGTTCGTTTGTGGCCTGACGGTCTGACAGGGGGCGGGGATGGAGCAAGAGACGTGGCGGATTCTCATCGTCGAGGACGATCGACGGCTGGCCGAGCTGACGCAGGAATACCTGCAGAGCAGTGGCGGCTTCGAGGTGTCGATCGAATCGGATGGCGCCTGCGCCGCCGGGCGCATCATCGAGGAGCGTCCGGATCTGGTGGTGCTCGATCTGATGCTGCCCGGCGAGGATGGCCTGTCGATCTGCCGGCGGGTACGTGACCGCTACGATGGCCCGATCCTCATGCTCACCGCGCGGGCCGACGATCTGGATCAGGTGTTGGGGCTGGAAACCGGCGCCGACGACTATGTCTGCAAGCCGGTGCGTCCGCGTCTGTTGCTGGCGCGCATCCGCGCCTTGCTGCGTCGTCAGCCGCCAGAAGCACCGACCAATGCCAAGCGCCTGCAGTTCGGCCCGTTGGTGATCGACAGCGCGTTGCGCGAAGCCTGGCTGCGTGAACAGCAGATCGAACTGACCGGCGCCGAGTTCGACCTGCTCTGGCTGCTGACCTCCAACCCCGGACGCATTCTTTCCCGTGAAGAAATCTTCGCCGAGCTGCGCGGCATCGAATACGACGGTCAGGACCGCTCCATCGATGTGCGTATTTCGCGTATCCGCCCCAAGATCGGTGACGATCCCGATCATCCGCGGCTGATCAAGACGGTGCGCGGCAAGGGCTATCTGTTCGTTTCCGAAGCTGCCGTGGCGATGGTGTAGCGCCGCCGCCCATGAACTCGATCTTCCTGCGCATCTATGGCGGCATGCTGGGGGTGCTGGTGCTGGTGGCGCTGCTCGGCGCCGGCGGCCTGCACCTGCTCAACCAGCACCGCGCGGACGATCACCGCGAGCGCCTGGCCAGTGGCACCTTCCGCCTGATGGCGCACAACATGAGCAGCATGACGCCGATCGAACGGCGCCAGGCGGCGAACCTTTGGGGGCGGCTGCTGGGCATTCCGCTGCGGGTGCGCACGCTCGACGATGTCAGCCTGGAAAGCCGACTGGAGGCGCGCCTGCTGCGCGGCCAGGTGCTGGTCGAGCAGATCCGCCCGCAGAGCACCACGGTGTTCAGCCTGGTCAGCGCGCAGGATCGGCTGGTGCTCACCGGCGAGGTGGAACAGCTCAGCGAGCAGCTGGCGCGCGCGACCATCTATCTGCTGATCGACGAGCTGATCCGCTATCCCGAAGCTGAGCAGCCGCGACGCCTCGCCGAGCTGAAACAGGCGCGTGGTTTCGGCTTCGATCTGGAATTGCTGACGCGTGACAGCGCCAACCTCGATGACGACCAGCGCCGTCGACTGGACGAGGGCGATACGGTGATGGCGCTCGCCCGCGGCGGTGATGCGGTGCGCGTGTTCGCCGCCGTTGCCGGTACACGCTGGATCATGCAGCTCGGCCCGCTGCATCAGATGAACCCCTATCCGCCGCAGCTGCTGGTGCTGATCGGCGTGCTCGGGCTGTCGTTGATCGGCCTGACTGTCTACCTGCTGGTGCGCCAGCTGGAGCAACGCCTGAGCGTGCTGGAAAGCGCGGCCACGCGCATCGCCGCGGGCAATCTGGAAACCCGCGTGCCGGATGTCGGCACCGACTCGGTAGGGCGGCTGGCGGCGGCCTTCAATGGCATGGCCAAGCACCTGCAGCGCTTGCTGGCGGTGCAGCGGGAGATGGTCAGCGCTGTTGCCCATGAGCTGCGTACGCCGGTGGCACGGCTGCGTTTCGGCCTGGAGATGACCGCCGAGGCACCGACCGATGAGGCCCGGGACAAGTACCTGAAAGGCATGGATAGCGATATCGACGACCTCGATGCGCTGGTGGACGAGATGCTGGTGTATTCGCGGCTGGAACGCGGCTCGCCGAACCTGAGTTTCCAGCGTGTGGAGCTGGGTGCACTGGTCGATCAGGTGATCGGCGAGCTGGCGCCGTTGCGCCCGGATGTTGGCGTCGCGCGTGGCGAGTGTGTGCTGGCGGAGGACGGTAGTGGTTGGGCCGACGCCGAGCCGCAGTACCTGCGCCGTGCCCTGAGCAACCTCATCACCAATGCCATGCGCCATGCCGAGAGTCGGGTACAGGTCAGCTTCGCCATCGATGGGCAAACGGTGCGGCTGGAGGTGGACGACGATGGCCCCGGCGTGCCGGAAGCGGATTGGGAAAAGGTCTTCACCCCGTTCCTGCGCCTGGACGACAGCCGTACCCGCGCCTCGGGCGGGCACGGGCTGGGCTTGTCCATCGTGCGGCGGATCATCTACTGGCACGGCGGTCGCTCGCAGCTGGGGCACAGCGACCTGGGCGGCGCGCGTTTCAGTCTGGTCTGGCCGCGGCGCAGGGCGGACCGAGCAGCGGCTGGCTGAAGCCAGCGCAGCTCGACCTAATCTCTCAAAGCAGTCCGAACACCTTTTTCGCCAGGCTGGTGGCCGCTGCGGCGGGGTTCTTGCGAATGCTCGCTTCCTGCTCGGCGATCACGGTGAACAGGCCATCGAGTGCCTGTTCGGTGACGTAGCTTTCGATATTCGCGTAACTGCCGTTCATGCCAGCCGGCACCTTGGCGGCGACGGCGTTGTATTGCTGCGCCAGGCCGACCTGGTCGGTGGCCAGTTTGACGATGGGCAGGAATTTCGCGCGAATCTGCTCGCGGCTGGACTGGTTGAGGTACTGGGTGGCCGAGTCATCGCCACCGGCAAGAATGGCCTTGGCGTCCTGCACGGTCATCTTGCGCACGGCATCCAGCAGCAGTTGCTGGGCTTCCGGCACGGCCTTCTCGGCGGCCAGGTTCATGCTGTTCTCCAGCTGTTCGACCTGCGCACCCATGCCGAGCATCTTCAACATCCGCGAGGCCTTGCCGATGTTGCCCGGCAGCTCGATACGCACGTCCGGATCGCTGCTGAAACCGCCAGGGCGACCGAGCTGCTGCACGGCGACCTTGGCGCCCTGGCTCAAGGCATCCTTGAGGCCGGCGCTGGCGTCGCTCTGGGTCAGGTCGGAAAGTGAAAGGGCGAAAGCGCTGGCGGAAAGTGCCAGGCCTGCAACGAGAGTGGTGATGCGCAACATGGCGTTAACCTCATGTTCATTGAATGGTGCGGAAGCAGCGGGCTACTAACTGCCGTATGGTCTGGCGCCGATGCTAAAGCAATGCCGGGCAAGGCGCAGGCGTTTACCAGCAGTATGGGTCAGGCAGGCGGGGGACAGGTTGTTACTGATGCGCTAAGGTTGCGGCCCCGTCGTTATGGAGCCGACTCGCATGATCCGTCCCTTTCGCCCCGATGACCTGGAGCCGGTGCTGGCGATCTGGCTGGCTGCATCGATCCGCGCCCATGACTTCATTGCGCCGGCGTTCTGGGCGTCGAAGCTGGATGACATGCGCGATATCTATCTGCCGGCGGCGCAGATCTGGGTCGATGAGCGTGAAGGCGAGGTGCTGGGATTCGTCGCGCTGGTCGGGGACGTGCTGGCGGCGATCTTCGTGGCGCCGAGCGCCCAGGGCGGCGGTATCGGCTCGGCGCTGATCGAGCAGGCCAAGACCGTGCGTAAGCGGCTCGAGCTGGCGGTCTACAGCGCCAATGCCGCCAGCGTCGCCTTCTATCGCCGACATGGCTTTGCCGTGATCAGCGAACAGCTGGACCCGCACACCGGCCATCCCGAACTGGCGATGGCCTGGCAGCGGGACTGACTGCGTCAGGCGGCCTCGGGAGGCGTCGAATCGGAATCGTCTTGATGACGCTCCAGTGCCACCTGACGGATCGACAGGCGAATCTCCGCCGGTAGCACGCGCTTGGCCGCGCCCTCGGCCAGTTCCGCGAGCTTTTCGTGATAGCCGAGCCGGCCGTTTTCATCCGGGCTGACCACGCCCTGTTCCTGCATGCTCTGGATGAAATGGCGGAACAGCGCCTTGTCGAAGAACTCCGGCGCGTTGAGCCCATGCAGGATCGACAGGCGCTGGGCCATGACCGTGCAGAGGTTTTCCAGCTCCTCGGCGCTCAGGCTGTGCTGGCCACTGTTGAGCAGCAGCGAGGTGGCCATGTAGAAGCGCTGCAGGGTTTGCACCACGACGCGAGCGAGAAGGGTGAGCAGGACGAACTGCCGCGAGCTCGGGGCCGGGCGCACGTAGTGGTTGCCGTCCACCTTGAGCAGGCCGCGCTCGACGAAGGCCGCCAGCCACTGGTCGACCACGGCTTCCAGCTCCTCGACTTCCCAGCGCATGAACAGCTCGGCACGCAGGTACGGGTACAGCGCCTCGGTGAAGCGCTGGATCTGCTCGCGGCTGATGCGCGAGCTGCTCTGGAAGAAGCTCGCCAGCAGTGCCGGCAACGCGAAGATGTGCATCACGTTGTTGCGGTAGTAGGTCATCAGGACGGCGTTCTGCTCGTCCAGATAGAGGATGTTGCCCAGCGCGTCCTTCTGTTCGGCGAGCAGGTCGAGGCTCTTCACGTACGCGATCAGCGCGTTGCCGTCGCCTTCCGGCAGCGTGGTGTGCGGCGAGTAGGGCACCGCACGTAACAGCGCCTGATAGAGATCGAGAATCCGCGCCAGGGACTGCTGGTCCAGGGCCTGGCGGCTGGTGGAGAGCATCGCCAGCGCCACCAGGTTGACCGGGTTGACCGCCGCCGCCTCGTTCAGGCGCTGGGCGATGCGCTCGGCCAGGCGATTGGTGGCGTCGTTCAGCCATTCGGGACGGTAATCCGGCGCGTGGGTCTGCTGGCGCCAGCCAGGCTGCTCCTGGTCGAGGAATTCGTTGAGCTTGAGCGGTTCGCCGAAGTTGACCCAGACCTGGCCGAAGCGCTGCTTGAGCGCACCGATGACCTTGAAGATATCGAAGATCGATTCCTTCTTCTTCGCCGCGCCGCGCAGTTCACCCAGGTAGGTGCGGCCTTCCAGCACGCGCTCGTAGCCGATGTAGACCGGCACGAACAGGATCGGCAGGCGCGACGAGCGCACGTAGCTGCGCAGGGTCAGGGCCAGCATGCCGGTCTTGGGTTGCAGCATGCGGCCGGTGCGCGAACGGCCGCCCTCGACGAAGTACTCGACGGGGAAGCCGCGGGTGAACAGGTTGTGCAGGTATTCGTTGAACACCGAGGTGTACAGCGGGTTGCCCTTGAACGAGCGGCGCATGAAGAAGGCGCCGCCGCGGCGCAGCAGGCTACCAATGACTGGCATGTTGAGGTTGATGCCGGCGGCAATGTGCGGCGGCGTCAGGCCGTTGCGGAACAGCAGATAGGACAGCAGCAGGTAGTCGATATGGCTGCGATGGCAGGGAACGTAGATCACCTCGTAGCCGCGCACGGCTTCCTGCAGTGGCTCGATATGGTTGACGCGAATGCCGTCGTAGATCTTGTTCCAGAACCAGGACAGCACCACTTCGAGGAAGCGCACGGCGGTGTAGGCATAGTCCGAGGCCACCTCGTTGCCGTAGCGCAGCGCCCTGGCTTCGGCCCGCTCGATGGAAATGTTCTCGCGCTCGGCCTCGTCGCGAATCGCCTGCCGGACCTGCGGTGCGTGCACCAGGCCCTTGACCAGATTGCGCCGGTGCGACAGGTCGGGGCCGATCACGGCGGTCTTCTGGTTGCGGAAGTGCACGCGCAGCATGCGATGGACCATGCGCAGGGTGCGCTCGTGGCCCTTGTTCAGTGCGATCAGCTCGTTGAGCTGGATTGGTGCGGAGAACTGCACGCGGGTCTTGCGCCCCAGCACCAGGATGCTGAGCAGTTTGCGCAGGCGCCCGGTGACCGCCCAGCTGTCGGCGAACAGCAGCTTCCAGGCGCTGGTCTCGCGATTCGGCGACTGGCCCCAGAACACGCTGACCGGAATGATCTGCGCGTTTTCCACCGCGTTGTGCTCCAGTGCGCCGACCAGCCGGACCAGCGTTGGCGGCGCCACCAGACGCGTGCGTCGGCCAAACCAGCTCGTTGCCGGATTGAGAAAGAAGAACGCGGCCGGCTCGACGTGGTCGCCCACCGCCACATCGGCCACCGGGCGTGGTAGCCCGGCCTTGCTGCACTCGACGTCCAGCACCGCGAGATCGCTCAGCGAGGGTTGCTGCAGCACGTAGAACACCGGCTTGCTGCGGTCCAGCTTGAGGGTGAAGGCAGACTGGTTGATGGTCTCCGAGCGCACCCAGAAGTACAGCACGCGGCGCAATACGGAGAAGATCAGACGGCGAAGGGGGGAGCGAGTCATACGGCAGATTCGGCTATGGAAGGGGCAATGCCCTCGAAGGCGGCAAGTGTGCCGCAAGCGGGGAGGGCGGGCAAAACTCTCTGCCGGCAAACCGCCAGCGATTGCAGGGCTACCGACGCCCGGATTCTCTGCGCAGACCTAACGCGGACACTGGAGTGTGAGGCGTAAGTGGGGCGATCGGATGCGCTGTTTGAGGCTGCGCCTATCGTGCCGATAGGGAAATTCCATACGCGCCATTTCAGCCGCAGTCCGGGTAGCTGGAAGCCGCTTGGTTGCTGCGCTGGCGCCGCTTTCAGCCTCGTTCCTGCAGCCTTGAAAACGCCGTTCTGGCCTTTTGTTCGTTCATGAGCTCGGTGCTAGGTTGTTTCAAGCGGCGCCTGATCGCGTCATCGACAACCGTGAGGAGCAGAACATGAACGAAGAGACTGGCGAAAAGACGGGTGGTGGTTGCCCATTCGGTCATGGCGCTGGTGCGCCCCGCAAACGCCCGAGCAACCGGGACTGGTGGCCTGAAGCGCTGAGCCTCACATCGCTCAACCAGCACTCACCGCGTTCCAATCCATACGGTGGCGATTTCGACTACGCCGCGGAATTCAACTCCCTCGATCTCGACGCTGTGATTGCCGATCTTCACCAGGTGATGACCGATTCCCAGGACTGGTGGCCGGCGGATTTCGGCCATTACGGCGGGCTGTTCATTCGTCTGGCCTGGCACAGCGCCGGGACCTATCGGATCACCGATGGCCGCGGTGGCGCCGGTGGTGGTCAGCAGCGCTTCGCACCGCTCAACAGCTGGCCGGACAACGCCTCGCTGGACAAGGCGCGGCGCCTGCTCTGGCCGATCAAGCAGAAATACGGGCGCAAACTGTCTTGGGCGGACCTCTACGTGCTCACCGGGAACGTGGCGCTGGAATCCATGGGCTTCAAGACCTTTGGTTTCGCCGGCGGCCGTGCTGACACCTGGGAGCCGGAAGAACTCTTCTGGGGCCCCGAAGGCACCTGGCTGGGCGATGAGCGTTACAGCGGCGAGCGGCAGCTGCATCCGGGGCTGGGCGCCGTGCAGATGGGCTTGATCTACGTGAACCCGGAGGGCCCCAACGGCAATCCCGACCCCAAAGCCTCGGCCATCGATATCCGCGAAACCTTCGCCCGCATGGCGATGAACGACTATGAAACCGTGGCGCTGATCGCTGGCGGCCATACCTTCGGCAAGACCCACGGTGCGGGTGACCCCTCGCTGTTGGGCCCGGACCCGGAAGGCGCGGTGATCGAAGACCAGGGCCTGGGTTGGCGCAGCCGATTCCAGACCGGTGCGGGTGCCGATGCCATCACCTCCGGTCTCGAAGTCATCTGGAGCCAGACCCCGACGCAGTGGTCCAACTACTTCTTCGAGAACCTGTTCAACTTCGAATGGGAGCTGACCAAGAGCCCGGCCGGCGCGCATCAGTGGGTCGCAAAGGACGTGGGGGAAATCATTCCCGACCCCTTCGACCCGAACAAGAAGCGCAAGCCAACCATGCTTACCTCGGACCTGGCGCTGCGTTTCGATCCTGAGTACGAAAAGATCTCCCGTCACTTCCTTGAGAACCCGGACGAGTTCGCCGATGCCTTTGCCAAGGCGTGGTTCAAGCTGACGCACCGCGACATGGGTCCCATCGGCCGCTACCTCGGGCCACTGGTGCCGCAGGAAAAGCTGATCTGGCAGGACCCGATTCCAGAGCGCGATCACCCGGTGATCGACGAGGCGGACATCGCCGCGCTGAAGCAGCAGCTGCTCGGTATGGGGTTTTCCGTGTCCGAGCTGGTGTCGGTAGCCTGGGCTTCGGCCGCCACCTATCGCGGATCGGACAAGCGCGGAGGCGCCAACGGTGCTCGTATCCGCTTCGCGCCGCAGAAGGATTGGGAGATCAACAACCCGGCCCTGCTGGATCGCGTGCTGCAAAAAATCGGCGAGATCCAGAACGCGTTCAACGCCTCGGCCAGCGGGGGCAAAAAGGTCTCCATGGCGGACCTGATCGTGCTCGCCGGCTGCTCCGCCATCGAGAAAGCGGCACAGGACGGCGGCGTGGCCGTCACCGTGCCCTTCACGCCAGGGCGGATGGATGCGCTCGAAGAGTGGACCGATGGGCCCTCGTTCGAAGCGCTGCGGCCGGTCGCCGATGGCTTCCGCAACTACTACCACGAGTCCCACTTCATGGCGCCCGAGGAAGCGCTGGTCGACAAGGCCCACCTGCTACGGCTGAGCGCGCCGGAAATGACCGTGCTGGTAGGCGGCATGCGTGTGTTGGGCACCAATGCGGATGGCGGCAGGGAAGGCGTCTTCACCAAGCGCGTGGGCACGCTTTCGAACGACTTCTTCGTCAACCTGCTGAGCATGCAGAACGAGTGGGTCGCGACTGAGCACAAGAACCGCTTCCAGGGCCTCGACCGCAAGACCCGCCAGCCCACCTGGACCGCCACCCGCGTGGACCTCATCTTCGGCGCGCAATCGGAGCTGCGTGCCCAGGCTGAGGTATACGGAATGGCCGACGGCAACGAGAAGTTCGTGCAGGACTTCGTCAAAGCCTGGGACAAGGTAATGAACGTGGACCGGCTCGATATCGGCAAGCCCGCCGATAATTTCAGCCAGAAGCTCTCAGCCTAGA
>NZ_JXXD01000188.1 GCF_000935215.1 Stutzerimonas stutzeri | reverse complement strand
CTTTCCACCGCCCGCCATCTTGCGCAGGCAGGCTGCCCGGCCCACCTCCCTAATCGCCGCGCAGTCCTCCGCGCAGCGACTGCACTGCCCTCCTCCGACCGCTGATCCTCCACGCTGAACTATGCCGATGCGCTCCGACCCAATGTCTATGAGCGCCGCGAAACCCGCGACCGGCGCGGCCTCGCCAGCACTCGGGCCGCCATCATCGCGACACGCGCAGCGCTCACATCCCGGTTGTTCAACACAACGTGAGGTGGATCATGAGACATACACTGGTAGCAGCGTTCGCAACGCTGACCGACGCCAACCGCACCCGCGGCGATCTGATGTCGCGGGGCATAGCGCGCGAACAGATTCACGCCATTGGTGCCGAGAGCGCCGATATCCATGCCTACGATGCGCCCTACACCACCACTCCCGACGTCCCGGTGGATCGTACGCATCACGAATCCAAGGTCACGCACTTCTTCAAATTCGCTGTTCGGCAATGAACCGCACGAAACGCACCGCCACTACGCCACCGCCTATCCAGATGCCGTACGCCGCGGTGCCCTGGTGATCGCTGTGGATGTCGACGATGAAGATCAGCTGGCCAAGGCGCGCGATGCTCTGGAATACAACGGTGCCATCGACATCAACGAGCGCGGCGGCACCGGCGCAGTCGAAGGCTATCCAGGCCCGAGCAGCCCCTATGCTGGCGCGACCGGCGGCGACAGCCACCTCGACAAGCATTTCAGCACAACCGGCACGGCAACCGCTGGCAGCGACCGCGCTCTGGGTGGCGCGCACACCGGCGACGGTGCCCACATCGGCAATACAACCGCGCCCGGCGCCGACCCGACCGATTACAACGACCGCAGCTCGGCCGACACCGGTCGCTATGACATCGGCGGCGCGGCCAAGCGCGCCGGCACCGACTACCCGGACACCACCGCCACCACGGC
>NZ_JXXD01000187.1 GCF_000935215.1 Stutzerimonas stutzeri | reverse complement strand
AGCGCCTGCACCGGGGTGCCGATCAGGGTCTCGAGGTTGCGCGGATTGCTCACGCAACCACCGGCCACCGTCACCACCCGCGAGATCAACGGCCGTCCGTGGCGCAGCGCCTGCTGGATCGCATACACCGTGCCGGCGTTGTGCACCAGCACGCCGACGTCGGTGCTGCGTCCGCCGGCCGGCACCTCGCGGCCAGTGACCTGGCGGATCAGTTGCTTGGCCGAGCCCATCGGGTAGAGCGCCGGCACCGCCACCACCTCGATGGCGCCATAGGGCTCGCTCGCCGCGCGCATGGCCGCCAGCGCTGCCGGCTTATTGTCCTCGATGGCGATGACGATGCTGTAGGCGCGCAGGATGTGCTGGATCAGCCGTGCGCCGTCTACCACCGCCTCGGCGCGCTCGCGCATCAGCCGGTCGTCGCAGCTCAGGTACGGCTCGCATTCGCTGCCGTTGACCAGCACGGTCTTGATCTCGTGCCGGGTACCTTGCTTGAGCTTCACCGCCGCCGGGAAGATCGCCCCGCCGAGCCCCACCACGCCGGCATCGGCGACGCGCTGGGCCAGCCGTTGCGGGTCCTCGGCGAAGGGATCGGTCGGCACGTCGAGGTCGATCCAGCGCTCGTCGCCATCGCATTCGAGGACGATGCCGTTGACCTTGAGCCCGGACGGATGCGGTGCATCGATCGCCCCGATCGAGACAATGCGCCCGGAGCTCGGCGCATGGATCGGCGCCGACAGCTCGGTCGGCGAACCGGCCAGCAGTTGCCCCTTGAGCACCCGCTCGCCTTCCTTCACCAGGGACAGCGCCTCGGCCCCGGCATGCTGGCGCAACGGCAGGTAGAGGCGCGGCGGCAGCGGCTGCACGGCGATGCCCAGGGCGGCCGAGCGGTCCTTGTGGGCGGCGGGATGGATGCCGCCGCGAAAATGCGCGAGGTTGAACATTGTCGACTCCCGGGGTCTGTCGCCCCCTACTCATCAGGCGTAATCAGGCGGCCCGGGGCTTGGCCCAGCGCCAGTGGTCCAGCGTCGGCTCCTGGGGCGCCAGGGCGATGCAGTCTTCCGGGCAGGCCTCCAGGCACTTGCTGCAGCCGGTGCAGGCATTGCTCAGCACGCAATGGATCTGTCCATTGGCGCCGACGATGGCGCCGGTCGGGCAGGCGCGAAAGCAGCGCGTGCAGCCGGTGCACTCGGCCGCATCGATGCGTGCCAGCATGGGCGCGGCGAGCGCGCTGGCATCCAGCGGCACACCCAGCAGTTCGGCCAGGCGCTCGGCCAGCGCGGCGCCGCCGGGTGGGCAACAGGTGACCGCGGCGCTGCCCTCGACCAGGGCGCTGGCCGCCGCGCTGCAACCCGGATAGCCGCACTGCCCACACTGGCTGCCCGGCATCAGCGCCTCGATTTCCTTGATCAGCGGGTTCTCCTCCGAGACCGCCAGATAGCGCGCCGCCAATCCGAGGCCGCCACCCAGCAACAGGCCCATCAGTGCGAGAACCAGAATCGCGCCCAGCATTGCTCCTCCTCGCCAGCCTAGCCGGCAGTGCATTCAGATCAGGCCGGCGAAGCCCATGAAGGCCATCGCCAGCAAACCGGCGGTGACGAAAGCGATCGGCGCACCGGCGAAGGCCGCCGGCACGCTGGCCATGGCCAGCCGCTCGCGCAGGCCGGCGAAGATCACCATGACCAGGGTGAAGCCCAGCGCCGAGCCCAGGCCGAACAGCCCCGCCTCGGCCAGCCCGTGGCCTTCGCGCACGCTGATCAGCGGCACGCCCAGCACGGCGCAGTTGGTGGTGATCAAGGGCAGGTAGATACCCAGCGAACGGTGCAACGGCGGGCTGACCTTGCGGATGATCATCTCGATCAACTGCACCATGCCGGCGATCACCAGGATGTAGGACAGGATGCGCAGGAAGCCGATGCCCAGCGGCAGCAGCACGTAGTGTTCGAGCAACCAGCTGC
The DNA here is from genome assembly GCF_000935215.1 of Stutzerimonas stutzeri. Classification (GTDB taxonomy): domain Bacteria; phylum Pseudomonadota; class Gammaproteobacteria; order Pseudomonadales; family Pseudomonadaceae; genus Stutzerimonas. The sequence goes on along the minus strand of NZ_JXXD01000187.1, from coordinate 9,586 downwards.
TGATGCCGCCCAGGGTCATCACCAGGGTCGTCGCCAGGCCCATGCCCAGCGAGGGGTCGAGCTTGCCGGACACCCCCATGAACGGACACAGGCCGAGGAAGTAGACCAGCACCACGTTGTTGACCAGCACGGTGCCGATCAGGAACAGCGCATATTCCATGAGCCCTCTCCGCTGTATGGCGTTGCACCGTTGTCGGGCAACGCGATGTCGCGAAGGGGTTTTGCATCAAGCATGCCACGCCCCGCCGGGCGTCCCGGAGCGCCCCGAGAGCCCGGGATTCGTTGATGCAGATCAACGAATCCCGTGATAGCGCAACCCCTGGCGACGCTGGCGCGACGGACTTTGTGGGGTTTGCGACAGGCCGGGAGAAGTGCGCGCGCCTCCCTGTGGGTTTTGCAACAGCCCAGCGGCACCTGTCGGGGCAGAAATCCATCTGCACAGCGTATTTACGGCTCCGCAGGGCTGTCGGCAAGGAATGTGACCGACGGCACGCGGTTTGCAAAACCCTAAGGGGTTTGTTGCCGTTTCATTCGCAGCTCGCGAACGGCAACAGCCCCCTAACCGTATGGCTTTGCAACGGATACCGGCGCACAGACGTCGGCTTCGCCGCATCGATGAGGACATGCACATGACCCAGGCCACCCCCGAGCGCGACGCGGGGCAACCCGCTGCGTCCGATGGATTGGCGCCCGAAGTGTTCCAGCAAGCCGTGGAGCACGCGCCGATCGCCATTTCCATCACCGATCTGAAGGCCAACATCCTCTATGCCAACCGCGCCTTCAGCGCCATCACCGGCTACGACAGCAGCGAGGTGATCGGCAAGAACGAATCGGTGCTGTCCAACGGCACCACCCCGCGGCTGGTCTACCAGGCGCTCTGGAGCCGCCTGGCGCAGAAAAAGGCCTGGTCCGGCATGCTGGTCAACCGGCGCAAGGACGACAGCTGCTACCTCGCCGAGCTGACCGTGGCGCCGGTGCTCGACGAGCACGAGCGGACCATCCATTACCTGGGCATGCACCGCGACAGCAGCGACCAGCACAAGCTCGAACAGCGCGTCAGCAACCAGCGGCTGATCATCGAGGCGGTGGTCGACAGCGCACCGGCGGCCATCGTGGTGCTCGATCACGCCCTGCGCATCCGCCTGTCCAACCCCAGCTTCAACCGCCTGGCCGCGGAACTCGGCGACCAGGCCACGCCCGCGCAACTGGTGAGCCTGCTGCAGGACAACCTCGGCGGCGCCATCGAGGCGCTGAAGGCGCATGGCCAGGCCTTCACCGGCAAGGAAGTCACCTTCGACCTCGGCGGCCACACACCGCGCTGGCTGTCCTGCCATGGCCGCGCCATCCTCATCGAAGGCGAACGCGCCGACGACTTCTTCGACCCGGGCGAGGAAAACTACCTGCTGCTGACGGTCAACGACATCACCGGGCTGCGCCAGCAACAGCAGGCCTCCCAGCTCAACGCCCTGAAGGTGCTGATGGCCGAGGAAGAGCTGCTCGACGGCATGCGCGAAACCTTCAACGGCGCCATCCACCGCCTGCAGGGCCCGGTCAACCTGATCAGTGCGGCGCTGCGCATGCTCGAACGACGCCTGGGCGACAGCGCCGAGGGCGATCCGGTGCTCAGCGCCATGCGCGAAGCCAGCCAGGCTGGCATGGATGCGCTGGAAAGCCTCAGCGGCTCGATTCCGCAGCGCCGGGCCGGCGGCTGCGTGCCGGTCAACATCAACCAGCTGATCCGCGAAGTGGTCAGCCTGATGACCGACCAGTTGCTCGCCCAGGGCATCGTCGTCGACTGGCAGCCGGCGCTGCGCCTACCCTGGGTGATGGGCGCCGAAGGCCGGCTGCGCAGCATGATCAAGCAGCTGCTGGAAAACGCCATCGAGGCCATGAGCCAGAACCAGGACAACCCGCGCACGCTGTCGATCGTCACCCGTGTCCAGGGCCAGCGGGTGGTGCGCCTGGAGATCGCCGACAGCGGCCCGGGCATCGCGCCGGAGCTGGCGCTCAAGGTATTCGAACCCTTCTTCAGCACCAAGCCGCCGCACAAGACCGGTCGCGGCATGGGCCTGGCCATGGTGCAGGAAACCGTCACCGAGCATGCCGGCACGGTGCATATCGATAGCGGCTACGACCAGGGCTGCAGGATCGTCGTCGAACTGCCCTTCTCGGCCAGCTGACAGGGGAAGCTCGCATGAACGCCACATTCGCCGAACGCCCCAGCGCGCCAACCCGCAACGAACTGCTGGATGCCCAACTGCAGGCGCTGGCGCAGATCGCCCGCATCCTTAACCGCGGCCGGCCCATCGAGGAACTGCTGGCCGAGATCCTCGCCGTGCTGCACGAAGACCTCGGCCTGCTGCACGGGCTGGTCTCCATCTGCAACCCGAAGGACGGCAGCCTGCAGGTGGGCGCCGTGCACAGCGACTCCGAAACCGTGGTACGGGCCTGCGAAAGCACCCGCTACCGCATCGGCGAAGGCGTGTTCGGCAACATCCTCAAGCATGGCAACAGCGTGGTGCTCGGGCGTATCGACGCCGAACCGCGCTTTCTCGACCGACTGGCGCTGTACGACATGGACCTGCCCTTCATCGCCGTGCCGATCAAGGCCGTCGACGGCACCACCATCGGCGTGCTGGCTGCCCAGCCCGACCGCCGCGCCGACGAGCTGATGCCCGAACGCACCCGTTTGATGGAAATCGTCGCCCGCCTACTGGCGCAGACCGTGCGCCTGGTGGTGAACCTCGAGGACGGCCAGGAAGTGGTCGACGAGCGCGACGAGCTACGCCGCGAAGTCCGCGCCAAGTACGGCTTCGAGAACATGGTGGTGGGCCACACCGCCTCCATGCGCCGGGTTTTCGACCAGGTTCGACGGGTCGCCAAGTGGAACAGCACCGTGCTGATCCTCGGCGAATCCGGCACCGGCAAGGAGCTGATCGCCAGCGCCATCCACTACAACTCACCGCGCGCTCACCAGCCGCTGGTACGCCTGAACTGCGCCGCGCTACCGGAAACCCTGCTCGAATCGGAACTGTTCGGGCACGAGAAAGGCGCCTTCACCGGCGCCGTGAAGCAGCGCAAGGGACGTTTCGAACAGGCCGACGGCGGCACCCTGTTCCTCGACGAGATCGGCGAGATCTCGCCGATGTTCCAGGCCAAGCTGCTGCGCGTGCTGCAGGAAGGCGAGCTGGAGCGCGTCGGCGGCACCCAGACGGTGAAGGTCAACGTGCGCATCGTCGCCGCCACCAACCGCGACCTGGAGCACGAGGTGGAGCAAGGCAAGTTCCGCGAAGACCTCTACTACCGCCTCAACGTCATGGCCATCCGCGTCCCGCCGCTGCGCGAGCGCAGCGCCGACATCCCGGAACTGGCCGAATTCCTCCTCGACAAGATCGCCCGCCAGCAGGGTCGCAAACTCAAGCTGACCGACAGCGCCCTGCGTCTGCTGATGAGCCACCGCTGGCCGGGCAACGTGCGCGAACTGGAAAACTGCCTGGAACGCTCGGCCATCATGAGCGAGGATGGCACCATCAGCCGCGACGTGGTCTCCCTCACCGGCCTCGACCACGACGCCACGCCGCTGGCGCCGGTCCCCGAAGTCGACCTCGCCGACGACAGCCTCGACGACCGCGAGCGCGTCATCGCCGCGCTGGAACAGGCCGGCTGGGTCCAGGCCAAGGCCGCCCGCCTGCTCGGCATGACGCCCCGGCAGATCGCCTACCGAGTGCAGACGCTGAACATTCATATGCGCAAGATCTGAACGACCCGCCCGACTCCCGGGTCGGGCGGCGCAGCGTTCCCCATGCATGGCGCTTCCCGCGAAGCCTTGTGCCCACTACGCATCACTAGCAGGGCACGCCATGACCGACCACGACAACCAGCGCTGGCTGCAACTCTGGCGCGAGCGCCGCACCGATTTCCACCAGCACGGTGTCAACCTGCTGCTCAGCCGCTTCTGGCCCGCGTTCGCCCCGGCCACGCCCAGCCGCGTGTTCGTCCCGTTGTGCGGCAAGAGCCTGGACATGCTCTGGCTGGCCGAACAGGGCCACGACGTGATCGGCGTCGAACTGAGCCCTCTGGCGATCGAGGCCTTCTTCAGGGAAAACCACCTGCCCCCCAGCAAGCGCCGGCAGGGCCGCTTCACTCTGTGGAGACATGGCCGCATCGGCATTCTCTGCGGCGACTACTTCGCCCTGAGCGACGCCGACCTGGGGCCGGTCGACAGCGTCTACGACCGGGCCGCCCTCACTGCCCTGCCGCCCATCCTGCGCAGCCGTTACGTGGCGCAGTTACGGCGGATCGTGCCCGATACCGCCAGGGTCTTCCTGCTGACCCTGGAAGATGCGGAGGCAGACGCCACCCTGCAGCAGGCCCTGGGCGTGGACGAAGAACTGGCGGCGCTGTACACGGCCGGCTTCGAGATCGCCCTGGCCCATGTGGAAAGCCTGTTCGAGCCGGACCCGCAAAACGGCGCGCCGCGCCGGGTGGAACACAAGGTGTACCAGCTTACCGGGAAAAGGCCGGCGAGCCCGGAAGCGGACGGTCGAGCGGCGGAAACCGAAGACTGAAGCGAGCGGAATCGCGCGCGATCCGCCGGCGCGACACCAGCGTGCCTAGGTGCGCCCCGTGTTCAACCGGAATAAATGGGACGCTCCGCTTCAGCCCACCCGGCATAACCATCGCCGTCCCTGACGCAACGCGTCAGGAGCGTCGGGTGGAAGGCAGCAGGATCGTCAGGATGCCGAGCAGCGGCAGGTAGGAGCACAGCCGGTACACGTACTCGATGCCGTGGATATCCGCCAGGTGACCGAGCAGCGCGGCACCGATACCGCCAAAACCGAACATCAGGCCGAAGAAGACACCGGCGATCATGCCGACGTTGCCCGGCACCAGTTCCTGGGCGAAGACCACGATGGCGGAGAACGCGGAAGCGAGAATGAAGCCGATGACCATGCTCAGGATGCCGGTCCAGAACAGATCGACGTAGGGCAGCGCCAGCGTGAAAGGCGCTACGCCGAGGATGGAAAACCAGATCACCTTCTTGCGGCCGATCCTGTCGCCGACCGGGCCGCCGAAGAAGGTGCCCGCCGCGACGGCACCGAGGAACAGGAAAAGGTAAAGCTGGGAATTGGCCACCGACAGGCCGAACCTCTCGATCAGGTAGAAGGTGAAGTAGCTGGTGAAACTGGCCATGTAGAAATACTTGGAGAACACCAGCAGCGCCAGCACCACCAGCGCGAGCCGCACCCGCCCCCTGGAAAGGCCATGGGTCGCCTGGCCGCCCTGCTTGAGCCGGAACAGATTCAGGTGGTTGCGATACCAGCGGCTCAGTCCGTAGAGCACCCCGATCGCGAACACCGCGAACAGGCTGAACCAGGCGACGCTGCCCTGCCCGTACGGAATGACGATGGCCGCCGCCAGTAGCGGGCCGAAGGCGCTGCCGGCGTTGCCGCCGACCTGGAAGGTCGACTGCGCGAGGCCATAGCGACCACCCGAGGCGAGGCGCGCGACGCGCGAGGCTTCCGGATGGAAGGTCGAGGAGCCGATCCCCACCAGGGCCGAGGCCATGAGGATGGACGCGAAGGGGCCGACGAAGGCCAGCATGAGGATGCCGACCAGGGTGCAGACCATGCCGGCGGGCAGCAGCCACGGCTTGGGATGGCGGTCGGTGTGGTAGCCGACCCAGGGCTGCAGCAACGACGCGGTGAGCTGGAACGTCAGCGTGATCAGGCCCACCTGGGTGAAGGTCAGGCCGTAGTTGGCCTTGAGCACGGGATAGATAGACGGGAGCACCGCCTGGATCAGGTCATTGATCAGGTGCGCCAGGGCGCAGGCGCCGATCACACGCATGACCAGCGGACTGGCCTGGCTGGCGACCGAGGCGGTCGCCGCTGTAGTGGTACTGCTGGACATCGCAAGTCATCCGGACAGGAAAAAGAGGAACGCAAGGTCATCCGGCACGCAGCTGAACGTCGCCGACACGATCGGGCGCGGGAAAAGCCGCTGGCCCAAGAGCATTTCCCGAGCGCTGGCGGCTATCCTAGATATCCATGAAATTGCCTGTCTCGCTCGATATGGGCTGACACTCTCGCGAAAAGGGAATCATGTTCAGGCCCTTGGAAAAATTGCTGGCCGAAGTGGACGAAGAGCCCTGCACGGTCATCAGCAGCGCGACCGATTACCCGGAGGGATGGTTCATCGAACCGCACTCCCACGCCAAGCATCAGCTGATCTACGCCATCGAAGGCGTGATGGTGGTGCACACCGCATCGAGCCAGTGGACCGTGCCGCCCAGCCGGGGCATCTGGATGCCCTGCGGGCAGGTCCACTCGATTCGCTGCGTGGGCTCGCTGAAGATGCGCAGCGTCTTCGTGCGCACCGACGCGGTTCCGCACCTGCCGCACGAGACCCGGGCCGTGAGCATTTCCGCGCTGCTGAGCGAGCTGATCAAGAGCTCCATCGGCATCAGGGCGCCCTACGCCCCCGACTCGCGCGAGGCCAGGATCATGCGCCTGATCCTCGACGAGCTCAGCCTCCTGCCGGCCTTGCCCCTGCAACTGCCGCAGCCGGCCGATCGACGGATCGGCACGATCTGCTCGACCTTGCAGAACGATCCGGGCGACGGCTCGACGCTGGCGGACTGGAGCGAGCGGCTGAACCTCGATGAAAAGACCATCCAGCGGCTGTTCCGCAAGGAAACCGGCATGACCTTCGGCCGCTGGCGCCAGCAGGCCCGGCTGCTCCTGGCACTGGAACGCATCGCCGTGGGGGAGCGGATCATCGACGTCGCGGGCGCCCTGGGCTACGACAGCCCGAGTGCGTTCGCCACCATGTTCAAGAAACAGTTCGGCACGACGCCGAGCCAGTTCTTCAGATGAGGTACCGCCCGGGGACTTGCAGGAGCCAGCTTGCTGGCGATCCGCCGCACGCCGCTGATCGCCGGCAAGGACTCGGCGTCCCCGGGCTCCTATGGGGTCACCACGCTTACCCTGCCTCCGGCAACCTCGCGATCACCTTGACCTCGAACTGGAAACCATAGAGCCAGGTCACGCCCACGGCGGTCACCGTCGGGTGTGGCGCCTCGCCCCAATACTCGGACAACACCACCTTCCAGGCCCGCTCGAAGATCGCCTCGGGGTCGACCATGAAGAGGGTCACGTCGACCACATCGTCGAACGTGCAGCCCGCTTCTTTCAGGATCGCGTTCAGGTTGTCGAAGGCGCGCCGGACCTGCGCCTCCAGTTGCGGCTCGGGCGAGCCGTCCTCGCGGCTGCCGACCTGCCCGGAAACGAACAGGAAACCGTTGGAACGGATCGCCGGCGAATAACGATTGAGCTCGTAGAGCGCCTGGCGCCCGGCTGGGAAAACGACGTCACGCTTGGCCATGAGAGTTCCTCCATCGATGGGCCGTACCGGCCGTGATTGACCATGGAGGGGACTGTAGGCCGGCCCAGCGCCTGGATAAACTCGCAAGCCCAGCCAACACTGTTTGCAGATTCCAAACAATCGACGGGCAACAGGAGCAACGATGGACCGTTTCGATGCGATGCAGGCCTTCGCCCGCGTGGTGGAAACCGGCAGTTTCACCAAGGCGGCCGAGACCCTGCACATGAGCAAGACCAGCGTCACGCAGCTGGTGCAGCAACTGGAGGCGCGGCTGCGTGTCCGCCTGCTCAATCGCACCACGCGCAAGGTTAACGTCACCGCCGACGGTGCCGCCTACTACGAGCGCGTGGTGCGCCTGCTGGCCGACATGGACGATGCCGAGACCAGCCTGTCCGGCGCCTCGACCTTGCCCCGGGGGCGCTTGCGGGTGGACGTGCCCAGCCCGCTGGCGCGCATGATCCTGGTGCCGGCGCTACCGGCCTTCCACGCACGCTACCCCGATATCCAGCTCGACATGGGCGTGAGCGATCGTCGGGTCGACCTGATCGACGAGAACGTCGACTGCGTGGTGCGCGACGGCGACATCACCGACCAGTCGCTGGTGGCCCGCCGCGTCGGCGACCTGCGCCTCGGCGTCTACGCCGCGCCGGGCTACCTGGAACGCGCCGGCACGCCCCGGCACCCACGCGAGCTGGAAAACACCCACCACCGCATCGTCGGCTTCCTCTGGGCGCGCGCCGGCAAGGTCTTTCCCTACGCCATGCACGGCAACGGCGAACGCGTCGAGGTGCTCGGCCAGTACGTGCTCGCGGTCGACGACGGCAACGCCTACCTCGCCGCCGGCCTGGCCGGCCTCGGCATCCTCTGGCTGCCGGACTACATGGCCAAGGAGCATCTGGCGCGCGGCGAACTGGTGCTCCTGTTCGAACACTGGCAACTCGAGCCGATGCCCCTGTACGTGGCATTCCCGCCGAACCGGCACGTCAGCGCCAAGCTGCGGGTGTTCATCGATTGGGTCGCCGAACTCATGGCGCAACATGCGCCCATCATCGACCGGCGGCCGTGAGCGAGATGAACCAGCCAGCGCCGCGCCGGTCAGCCCGCCAGGGCCGCTTCGATCGCCGCGACGTCGATCTTTCTCATGGTCATCATGGCGTCGAACGCACGCTTGGCCGCGGCTCGATCGGGATGGGCGATCGCCTCCGTCAGGACACGCGGCGTGATCTGCCACGACAGCCCCCACTTGTCCCGGCACCAGCCGCATACGTTCTCCTCGCCGCCGTTTGCGACGATGGCGTTCCACAAGCGGTCCGTTTCGGCCTGGTCGTCGGTCGCCACCTGGAACGAGAACGCCTCGTTGTGCTTGATCCCCGGCCCGCCGTTCAGCCCCAGGCAGGGGATGCCCATCACCGTGAACTCGACCGTCAGGACGTCGCCCTGATGGCCCGCCGGATAGTCGCCGGGCGCGTGCAGCACAGCGCCTACCGCGCTGTCCGGAAACGTCTCGGCATAGAACCTTGCAGCCTCCAGAGCCGCGCCGTCGTACCAGAGGCAAATGGTGTTCTTGCTGATCATCTGGGTTCTCCGAAATGGTGGGCGACAGGGGCATTCTAGTCGCCGACGCCCAGCCCTTCCGGGCAGCCGACGTACTGCCATGGCACGTGGCCGAGGCCGCCCCGTTCGAGCCGTGAGCTGCTATTTTCATGAGTCCGGCAAGCACGCGGCTCCCGCTCCGGGAAAGCCCGTACCGCCTGGCCCAGAGGAGATGCAACATGGCGCGATTCACTGGTGGTTGCCTGTGCGGCGACGTCCGCATCGTGGCGTCGGGCCGCCCATACCGGGTCGGCCTTTGCCATTGCCTCGACTGCCGCAAGCATCACGGGGCCCTGTTCCACGCCTCGGCGATATTCCCCCAGACGGCGGTGACGGTCACGGGCGAGACACGCGACTACGCCGGGCGGTTCTTCTGTCCCCGCTGCGGCTCGTCCGTCTTCGCGCGCACCGCGGACGAAATCGAAGTGAGCCTGGGAGCCCTGGATGCCCCCGACCAGCTGATGCCCACCTACGAGCTCTGGACCGTCCGCCGCGAGTCCTGGCTGCCGGCGTTTCCGCTCACCCACCATTACGTGCGCGATCGCGACGCCAGCGGGCGCCTCGAGGAGTAGCCCGGCACCAGCGGGCCGGGGCGCTGGTGCGGATC
>NZ_JXXD01000186.1 GCF_000935215.1 Stutzerimonas stutzeri | reverse complement strand
CCGGTCAGCCAGTTGATCTACACCGGACGCCGTGACGAGATCGGCGAAATCGCCTTCGCCATGAAGATGCTGGAAACCGAAGCCGGCGCCATGGTCGGGCGCATCGCCGACTGCAGCCGCCAGCTCAGCAGCCACGCCCGCGACCTGCTCGGTGCCATGCATGGCAGTACCGAAAGCGCCTCGCGCCAGCAGCAGGAAACCGATCTGATCGCCACGGCGATTCGGCAGATGACCGCCAGCGTGCAGGAAGTCGCCCTCAACGCGCAGCGCACGGCCGAGGTGGCGGCCCGCGCGGACAGCGAAGCGGCCAGCGGCCGGGAGATCGTCGGCCTCACCGGCAGCAGCATCACGCGGCTGGCCGGGGACATCCAGCAGGCCGCCGAAGTCATTCATCAGCTCGAAAGCCACAGCCAGGAAATCAGCCGCGTGCTCGACGTCATCCGCGGCATCGCCGAGCAGACCAACCTGCTCGCGCTCAACGCCGCTATCGAGGCGGCGCGCGCCGGCGAGCAGGGCCGCGGCTTCGCCGTGGTCGCCGACGAGGTGCGTCAGCTGGCATCGCGCACATCCAGCGCGACCACCGATATCCAGAGCATGATCGGCTCGTTGCAGGCCGGTGCGCGCCAGGCCGTGGACGTCATGCAGCGTAGCCGCGAGCAGGCGCAGCACAGCGTCAGCCATGCCGACCAGGCCGAGCATTCGCTCGGCGGCATCAATAGCCGGGTCAACGAGATCAGCGCCATGAGCAGCCAGATTGCCGCAGCGGTGGATCAGCAAAGCTCGGTCAGCGAGGAGATCACCCAGAGCATCGTCAGCATCCGCGGCAGCTCGGACAATCACGTTGCCACCGGTCTGCACAGCCAGCGCAGCGCCTGCGGCGTCGCCCAGCTGGCCGATGGCATGCTCGAGCTGGTGCAACAGTTCTGGGCGAGGCGGCGGGCGTGATCGCTGCAGTCTGTCGCTTGCACGGGACAGACTGATATCAGAGTGGCATCATGCACTCGTCGGCGCTTATTAAATGACGCCGGTTGGCTGGCACTTCGCTGGCCATTGCCGCGCCGACGAGGCATTTCCACATGATGCGCGCCTTACTGCTGATGGTCGCCTGCCTGACGTTGCTGCCCTGGACCGGCAACGCGATGGCGGCTGAGCCATCGCCGGTGCTGCAGACAAGGGGGGCGGCGACGCTGCAGGTCGGCGCAGTGGAATACCTGCTGGGCAGGCCGGACGCGGATTTCACCCAGATCGCCGCAGCCGATCTGCCCTGGCGGCGGCTGAACAAACCCAACCTTGGCAAACAGCGCGACGGTGCCTGGCTGCGCCTCCGGCTGCATAACACGGGCGACGCCGCGAAGCGCTGGTACCTGCTGCTGAAATGGCCGGTGCTCGACCGCGTCGCGGTGCGCCTGTATTACCCGGACAGCGACCGCTGGGGTCAATCCATGCTGGCCGGGGATGCCGTGGCACTGAGCAGCCGACCGCTGGCCGACCATCACTTCGTCTACCCACTCGAGCTGCCGGCGGGCGAGCGAGTGGTGGTCTATCTGCAGCTGCAGGCCAGGGAAACCCTCGCTCTGCCGCTGGAGCTGATCGACGAAAAGCAGCTGATCGAGGGCAAGCTCCGCGACGTCACGCTGGTCAGCCTGTTCTTCGGCGGCATCCTGGTGATCGTGCTGTACAACTGCAGCCTGCTGATCTTCACCCGCGACGGCAGCTACTTCCTCTACGTGCTTTACCTGCTCAGCGCGGTGTTCTACGTGCTGACCATTACCGGCTTCGGCCAGCTCTACCTCTGGCCGGAAATCCCCGAGCTGTCGGCACGCTTCTACGGCCTTTCCGCGGCGCTGTGCTTCTTCACGCCGATGCTGTTCGCCTTGCGCTTTCTCGGCATACGCCGCTATGGCGGCTGGGTCTGGGCGGTGTCCGTCAGCCTGACCGGCTACTGGGGTGTGGCGGTGCTCATGCTGCTGCTGGCACCGGCCCTGGCGCGCTATCTGTTCATGGACAGCGTCGCGCTGCTGCACTGCGTCGTGACCATGGCCGTGACGCTCAACCTGTGGATGCGCGGCAATCCGTCCGCGCGGCTGTTCAGCATCGCCTGGAGCACCTTGCTCGGCTTCACCGTGGTCAACCTGCTGGCGCTCAACGGCACCTTGCCACTCAATGCCTGGACGCTGAATGGCCAGCTGATCGGCATGTTCGCCGAGTTCGTGCTGCTATCCATGGCGCTGGCCGAGCGCATCAACGTCGAGCGCAACCGGCGCATCGCCGCGCAGCAACTGGCATTGCACGCCTCGGAATCGCTGGCCGAGGAGCGCGCACTGCGCTTGCAGGCCAAGCAGGAGGCGCTGGATCTGCAACTGCGCGCCAACGAGGTGCTCGAGGCGCGGGTGTACGAACGCACCCGTGCGCTGGAAGAAGTCCGCCACGGCCTGGAAGCCGCCAACGCCGAACTGATGCGCTTGAGCACCACCGATTCGCTGACCCAGCTGGCCAACCGCCGGCGTTTTGATCGTCTGCTGGACGAGGAAATCCGCCGCGCGCGGCGCGCCGACAGCCCACTGTCGGTGTTGCTCGCCGATATCGATCACTTCAAGCGGGTCAACGACAGCTACGGCCACCCCTTCGGTGACGAGTGCCTGCGCCAGGTCGCGGCAGTGCTCGCCGCCCATTGCCAGCGCGCCGGCGACGTCGCGGCGCGCTATGGCGGTGAGGAGTTCGTCGTCCTGCTGCCGGGGCTCGACGCCGAACAGGCCGTCGCCCTGGCGGAATCGATCCGCTGCACGATCGCGCACCTGCAGCTGCAGCATGGCGAACAGCCGGTGGCGCTGACCATCAGCCTTGGCGTCGCCACGCTGACCCCCTCGCTCGTCGCGCCGGCCGATCTGCTGGCGGCGGCCGATGCGGCCCTCTATCAGGCCAAGAACGCTGGTCGCGACCAGGTGGTGCTGGCGCCCGGCAACTGCATCAGCGAAGACGACCCGGCCGTTACTCCACAGCCGGTATGAACCGCACCCGCACCAGCAGGCCGCCGAGAGCGCCCTGATCCAGGCTGATCTCGGCGCGATGGGCGCGGACGATTTCGCCGACGATGGCCAGCCCGAGGCCGGCACCATGGCCGCCGGTGTCGCGGCGGTAGAAGGGGGCGAAGACGCGATCGCGCTCGGCGGCCGGAATACCCGGGCCGTCGTCCTCCACCTCCAGCACGGCGCCGTCAAGCACGCGCAGCACCACGTTGCCGCCGTCGCCGGTATGCGCCAGCGCGTTGTCCAGCAGGTTGCTCAGCAGTTCGCTGATCAGCGTCGGCTCGCCGTCGATCCATACCGGCGCCTCGGCCTCCAGCGCCAGGGCGACGCCGCGCTTGTGCGCCAGCGCCGCCAGCGCCAGCCCCAGCTCACGAGCCAGCTGCGACAGGTCCAGGCGCTGCGCGCCACCCTCGGCGATGGACTGCGCACCGCTCTCGATGCGCGCCAGCGAGAGCAGCTGGTTGGCCAGGTGGATGACCTTGTCGGTGCTCTGCCCGGCGTCTTCCAGGGTGGTGCGCCAGACATTCGGCTGCGCCTCGCGCAGACCCAGCTCGATGCGCGCCTTGAGCGCCGCCAGCGGCGTGCGCAGCTCGTGGGAGGCATCGGCGATGAAGCGCGCCTGGCGCTCGAACTGCCCGCGCAAACGCTCGGTGAACTGGTTGAGCGCAGCCACCAGCGGCTTCAGCTCGCGTTGCACGTCGACCAGCGGCAGCGGCCGCAGATCATCCGGCGCGCGATCCTGCACCGCCTCGCTGAGCCGGGCCAGCGGGCGCAGCGCGGCGCTGACCGCCAGCCACACCAGCAAAAGCGCGGCGAGCGCCAGCAGACCCAGGCGCCACAGAGTGTCGTTCAACAGGCTGCGCGCCATGCGCTCGCGCGCGCCGAGCGTCTCGGCCACGCGAATCTCGGCGATGCCGTTCAGCTCAGGCTCGCTGACCGGCTGCAGCAGGCTGACCAGACGCACGCCCTGGCCCTGGAACTCGCCGTCGTAGAAGCGCGCCAGCGCCGGGTAGTCGTCGGTGCGGCGGACCTCGGCGCCCGGCGCGGGCAACTGTTCGTAGCCACTGACCAGACGCCCTTCGGTGTCCAGCACCTGGTAATAGATGCGCCCCGCGCTGTCGTAGGCGAAGGTGTCCAGCGCCACGTAGGGCACGTTGGCGCGCAGCCTGCCGTCGCTGGTCACCAGCCCATCGGCAATGGCCCGCGCGGACGCCAGCAGGGTGCGATCGTAGGCGGTATCGGCGGCGGCGCGGCCGTTCCAGTAGGCACTCCAGGCCCCATACAGCAGCAGCGGCGTGAGCAGGATGGTCAGCCGCAGCAGCAGCCGCGCGCGCAAACTGCCGGCCGCGGTGCGCTCAGCCATCGAGCGCCTCGAGCATGTAGCCCAGGCCGCGGAAGGTGACGATGCGTACCGGCTGGCCCTCGAGCTTCTTGCGCAGACGGTGGATGTAGATCTCGATGGCGTCGGCGCTGGCGTCCTCGTCCAGGCCGAATACCTGGGCGGCCAGCTGATCCTTGCTCATCACCCGACCGGGGCGGGCGATCAGCGCTTCCAGCACGCCCTGCTCGCGGGAGGTCAGCGTCAGTGGCTCGTCGGCCAGGCTGAAGCGCCGCGCATCCAGATCGTAGACCAGCGCGCCGCAACGCTGCTGGCGTTCGCCGCCGCCGACGCTGCGCCGCAGCAGCGCCTTGACCCGCGCTTCCAGCTCGGACAGTTCGAACGGCTTGGCCAGGTAGTCGTCGGCGCCGAGGTTGAGCCCGTGCACGCGGTCACTGACCTCGCCGCGTGCGGTGAGCATCAGTACCGGCAGCGTCTTGCCGCGCTCGCGCAGGCGAGCCAGCACCTGAAAGCCGTCGAGCCGTGGCAGGCCGACGTCGAGGATCGCCAGCGCGTAGTCCTCGCTGGCCAGCGCCAAGTCGGCGGCGACGCCGTCGTGCAGCAGGTCCACGGTCCAGCCGGCGGCGCGCATTGCCTGCGCCACGCTTTCGGCGAGCTGGGGGTGGTCCTCGACCAGAAGAATTCGCATTGCCTGTCCTCTGCGATGGCGACGGAGCGCCAGTGTAGCGGCAGAACTTTCATGCCGCTGCTGGCTTTCAGCGCTGAAAGGCTGGCGAAAGCTTGACCGCCTAGGATCGCTCGCAGGTGGCTCGATCCACCTCCGCACGGCGCATGTGCCGTGACAACAAAAACAACAACTGGAGATACCCAATGCTGACTGTCGTCAGACCCACACCTGCCCGTCTCGCCCTTGCTGTCGCCGCCGCTTCGCTGACGCCCTTCGCCCAGGCCGCATTCATCGAAGACAGCAGCGCAACCCTGCAGACCCACAACATCTACCTGAACCGCGATTTCCGCGAAGGCAGCGGCCAGTCCAAGCGTGAAGAATGGACCCAGGGCTTCATCCTCGACGTCCAGTCGGGCTTCACCGAAGGCACCGTCGGCGTCGGCCTCGACGCGCTGGGCATGCTCGGCGTCAAGCTGGATTCCGGTGGCGGCCGCGCTGGCACCGACCTCTTGCCGGTGCACGACGATGGCAGCACGCCGGACGAGTTCAGCCGCCTGGGCCTGACCGCCAAGGCGAAGATTGCCGAGACCGAACTGCGCTACGGCTCGCACATTCCGGAGACGCCGGTAGTCAAGGCCAGCGACAGCCGCACGCTGCCGCAGGTGTTCGAGGGCGCTACCGTCACCTCCACCGATATCGACGGCCTGACCCTGACCGGCGGCCGCCTGGACAAGGTGATCGACCGCTCCTCGACCAACTCCCAGGACCTGCAGCTGAACAACAAGAACGGCCGCTTCGCCAGCGCCGCCGAGGCCGACCACCTGACCTTCGCCGGTGCCGAATACGCTTTCAACGAGAACCTCACCGGGCGCTACCACTACGGCGAGCTGGATGACGTGTACCGCCAGCACTTCTTCGGCCTGCTGGCGAACAAGCCGCTGAGCGACAACTCCGCGCTGAGTGCGGACCTGCGCGTGATGCTCAGCGACGACACCGGCGCGGCGAATGCCGGCAAGATCGATAACCAGGCCTGGAACGGCATGCTCGGCTACAGCCTGGGCGGGCACAAGGTCAGTGTCGGCTACCAGCAGATGCGCGGCGATACCGGCTACGCCTACATCGACGGCGGTGATCCGTTCCTGGTCAACTTCGTGCAGATCAACGACTTCGCCAATGCCGACGAGCGCTCCTGGCAGGCGCGTTACGACTACAACTTCGCCGCCATGGGCATCCCCGGGCTGACCTTCCTGACCCGCTACATCTCCGGCGACAACGCTGAGTACAGCGGCGGCAACAACGGCAGCGAGTGGGAACGCGATTTCGAGTTCAAGTACGTGGTGCAGAGCGGCCCGCTGAAGAACGTCGCGCTGCGCTGGCGCAACGCGATGTACCGCTCCGACTTCGCCCGCGACGCCGACGAGAACCGTCTGATCGTCAGCTACAGCCTGCCGATCTGGTAAACAGAACAAGAAGAGGACCTTTCGATGAAAACCAGACTCAGCCGTTTCGCCCTGCTGTCGTCCTGCCTGCTGCTCTCGAGCCAGCTGCTGGCCGAACCCAAGCGCCCGGAGTGCATCGCCCCGGCCAAGCCCGGCGGCGGTTTCGACCTGACCTGCAAGCTGGCCCAGAGCGGCCTGAAGGACAGCGGCCTGCTCGAAGCACCGATGCGCGTCACCTACATGCCCGGCGGCGTCGGCGCGGTGGCCTACAACGCGGTGGTCGCCCAGCGTGCGGCAGAAGCCGGCACCATCACCGCCTTCTCCAGCGGCTCGCTGCTCAACCTCGCCCAGGGCAAGTTCGGCCGCTACGACGAGAACGCCGTGCGCTGGCTCGCCGCGGTCGGCACTGATTACGGCGCCATCTCGGTACGTGCCGACGCGCCCTACCAGAACCTCGACGAGCTGATTGCCGCAGTGAAGAAGGACCCGGGCAGCGTGGTATTCGGCGCCGGCGCCACCATCGGCGGCCAGGACTGGATGCAGACCGCGCTGATCGCCCGCGCTGCCGGTGTCGATCCGAAGAAGCTGCGCTACGTCGCCTTCGAGGGCGGCGGCGAAACCCTCACCGCCATGCTCGGCGGCCATGTGCAGGTCACTTCCAGCGGCCTCGGCGAAGTCACCCCGCAGCTCGACGCCGGCAAGATCCGCATCCTCGCCGTGCTCTCCGACGAGCGTCTGCCGGGCAAGCTGGCCGACATTCCTACTGCCAGGGAACAGGGCTACGACATCAGCTGGCCGGTGATCCGCGGCTTCTACATGGGGCCGGAAGTGCCTGACGAGGACTTCAACTGGTGGAAGACCCAGTTCGACACCCTGCTCGCCGACGAGGACTTCGCCAAGCTGCGCGAACAGCGCGACCTGTTCCCGCTGTCGATGACCGGCGATGAGCTGGAGGCCTTCGTCAAGAAGCAGGTGCAGGACTACAAGGCGCTGGCCGGCGAGTTCGGCCTGGTCAAGTAACGCGAACCGGCCCGCGTTCGCGGGCCGCACGGTCGATCCGGCAGCTGCCGGGTCGCCGAATCCCTGAGGTATCCCGTCATGTACGTACGTGTCTTCGCCGCGGCGTGGCTGCTCGCCTGCGCCGGCCTCGCCCTGCTCGCCTGGGGCTTCGAGGCGCCCTTTGCCTACGACCCGGTCGGGCCGCGCGCCTACCCGCTGCTGCTGCTGTTGCTGATGGCCTGTGGTGCGGCGTGGCTGCTGTTCAAGCCGCACGGTGAGCCGACGCCGGCGTTCGATCGGCCCAAGGCGCAGCGCGCCGTGCTGTGCGTGCTGGCCCTGCTGGCCTACGCGCTGCTGTTCGAAACCCTGGGTTTCGTCATCAGCACCGCCCTGGCCGGTTTCGCCCTCGGTCTGCTGTTCAACGGTCGCCTGTGGCCCAGCGTGATCAGCGGTGCGCTGCTTGGCGTGCTGCTCTACGGGCTGTTCGATTACCTGCTGGACGTGCCGCTGCCGCTTGGCCTGCTGCGTCTGCTGGAGAGCTGAAATGGAAACACTGAATTTCTTGATGCAGGGCTTCGATGTCGCCACGCGACC
This sequence comes from Stutzerimonas stutzeri, assembly GCF_000935215.1. Classification (GTDB taxonomy): domain Bacteria; phylum Pseudomonadota; class Gammaproteobacteria; order Pseudomonadales; family Pseudomonadaceae; genus Stutzerimonas. The sequence goes on along the minus strand of NZ_JXXD01000186.1, from coordinate 7,222 downwards.
GACCAACCTGCTGGTGGCGCTGTTCGGCGCCTTCGTCGGCACCGTGGTCGGCCTCTTGCCGGGCCTCGGCCCGATCAACGGCGTGGCGCTGCTGCTGCCGCTGGCCTTCGCCCTCGGCCTGCCGCCGGAGACCGCACTGATCCTGCTCGCCGCCGTGTACCTGGGCTGCGAATACGGCGGGCGCATCTCGGCGATCCTGCTCAACGTGCCGGGTGATGCCGCCGCGGTGATGACCACCCTCGACGGCTACCCGCTGGCGCGCCAGGGCAAGGCGGGTATCGCCCTGTCGCTTTCCGCGGTCAGCTCCTTTATCGGCAGCACCATCGCCACCTGCGGGGTGGTGCTGTTCGCCCCGCTGCTGGCCAAGTGGGCGGTGGCCTTCGGCCCGGCGGAGTACTTCGTGCTGATGATCTTCGCCATCGCCTGCCTTGGCGGCATGGTCGGCGACAAGCCGGTGAAGACGCTGATGGCCGCGCTGATGGGCCTGGCCCTGGCCACCGTCGGTGTCGATTCCACTACCGGCGTCTACCGCTTCACCTTCGGCAGCGTCAGCCTGTCCGACGGCATCCAGTTCGTCATCGTGGTGATCGGCTTCTTCAGCGTCAGCGAGATCCTGCTGATGCTGGAGAAAACCCACAGCGGGCAGAAGGCGGTGAAGGCCAGCGGCCGGTTGTTGTTCAACTTCAAGGAGTTCTGCCTGACCTTCTGGACCATGGTGCGCAGCGCCGTGGCCGGCTTCGTCATCGGCACGCTGCCGGGCGCCGGGGCGACCATCGCCAGCGCCATGACCTACATGAGCGAGAAGCGCATGGCCGGCGACAAGGGCCGCTTCGGTGATGGCGACCTGCGCGGCCTGGCGGCGCCGGAAGCGGCCAACAACGCCTCGGCCTGCGGCTCGCTGATCCCCATGCTGACCCTCGGCGTGCCGGGTTCGGGCACCACCGCGGTGATGATCGGCGCGCTGACGCTGTACAACATCACCCCCGGCCCGCTGCTGTTCGAACAGCAGCCGGACGTGGTCTGGGGCCTGATCGCTTCGCTGTTCATCGGCAACGTGATCCTGCTGGTGATGAACATCCCGCTGGTCGGCCTGTTCTCGCGCATGCTCGCCGTGCCGAACTGGGTGCTGGTGCCGGCGATCACCGTGATCAGCATGGTCGGCGTGTATTCGGTGCACAGCACCACCTTCGACCTGGTGCTGATGGTCGGCCTCGGCGTGTTCGGCTACTTGCTGCGCAAGCTGGACTTCCCGCTGTCGGCGCTGATTCTCGGCTTTGTGCTCGGCGAGATGATGGAAGACAACCTGCGCCGTGCGCTGTCGATCTCCAACGGTGAGCTGCGCATCCTCTGGGGCAGCCCGATCACCCTGGCGCTGTGGGCGCTGACCGTGGCGATGCTCGGCATGCCGGCGCTGCGCTGGTACCTCAAGCGCCGTCGCGGCAACGTGGTCGAGGCGCAGGCCTGACGTGTATCGGCGGCTGCCGGGCTGGTGGGCGACACCACTGATCGGCGCGCTCGGCGGCTGGCTGGCAACGCTGGCCAACTGGCCGCTGCCGTGGATGATCGGCTCGCTGCTGGCGGTGATCGCCGTGCGCTGCAGTGGCTGGCTGGTGAGCGAGGTGCCGCGCGGGCGTCAGGTCGGGCAATGGATCGTCGCCAGCGCCATCGGCCTGCACTTCACCAGCGAGGTCATGCAGCAGGTGCTGGCGCACCTAGGCGTGATCCTCGCCGGCGCGGTCGGCACGTTGCTGCTGGGCCTGATCGGCCTCTTCATCCTGCTGCGCAGTGGCACCGATCGCGCCACTGCGTTCTTCGCCAGCATGCCGGGAGGCGCCAGCGAGATGGTGGTGCTGGCCAACCGGCACCAGGCCGAACCGGCGCGGGTGGCGGCGGCGCACAGCCTGCGCCTGCTGCTGGTGGTACTGATCGTGCCGGCGCTGTTCACCTGGGGCCTGCCGTCGATGGAGGCGCCAGCGCCAGCGCCAGCGCCGGTGAGCTGGCCCTGGTTGGCGCTGCTGCTGCCGGCGGGCGGTCTGCTGGCGCTGCTCTGGCAACGGCTGAACCAGCCCAACCCGTGGATGCTCGGCCCGCTGACCGCCTGCGCGCTGGCCAGTGTGGCGTTCGACCTGCACATCGGCCTGCCGGGCTGGGCCGGCGCGCTCGGCCAGTGGTTGATCGGCTGCTCACTGGCCTGTCATTTCGACCGGCCGTTCTTTCGCAGTGCGCCGGCGTTCCTGCTGCGCATTCTGCTTTTCACCCTGCTGGCGATGCTGTTCGCTGCCGCACTGGGCGGCGCGCTGGGCTGGATGACCGCGCTGGACGAGGTGTCGCTGATGCTCGGCATGATGCCCGGCGGCATCACCGAGCTGTGCCTGACCGCCGAGGCCCTGCAGCTGTCGGTGGCGCTGGTCACCGCGGTGCAGGTGCTCAGGCTGTTTCTGGTGATGTTTCTCGCCGAGCCGTTGTTTCGCCTCTGGCAACGCCGCGCAGGCTAGGCGGGACGCCCTGGCAGCTGTGGCTCGTTGGCCAGCACCTCGCGGGTACTGTCGTTGGTGGCACGCGATTTGCCACCACCCGGACCTTCCAGCGCGGGATAGGCGGCGCTGCAGAACAGTGAATTGAGGCGCTTCATGTCGGCGATCAGCTCCAGGTGCGCTGCGCTGGTCTCGATGCTTTCCACCACCTGCTGGTGCAGGCGCTGCACGTGGGAGTGCGCCAGCTCGCGCTCCAGCTTGCGGAACTGGCGCTTGTGCTGCAGCAGCTGGCGGGCGCTATGGGAATCGCCGGAGATGAACACCGACAGTCCCAGGCGCAGATTGGTGCTGAGCTGTCCATGCAGCTGGCTGAGCTCTTCCAGGCCGCTGTCGGAGAAGGAGCGACGCTTGGACGTCTTCAGGTTCTGCACCTTGCTGACCATGTGCTCGATGATGTCGCCGGCCTGCTCGAGGTTGATCGCCAGTTCGATGATCTCGGCCCAGCGCCGGCCCTCCTGCTCGGCCAGGTCCTCGCGCGGCATCTGCGCCAGGTAGAGCTTCACGCCGCTGTAGAGCGCGTCGACGTCATCGTCCAGGCGGCGAATCTCGTCGCCGGGCTCCGGTCGGTCTTCGCGCAGCACCTCCAGCAGCCGCGCCAGCATCAGCTCCATCATGTCGCCGATGCGCAGGGTTTCGCGGACCGCATTGGCCAGGGCCAGGCTCGGCGTATCCAGTGCGGCGGGGTCGAGATGCCGAGGCTGCGCCACGCCGTTGTCCAGCGCACGCTCCGGCAGCAGGTATTCACACAACTGCGCCATCGGCTTCACGGTGGGCAGCAGGATCACGCAGCGCAGGCTGTTATAGATCAGGTGAAAACCGATCACCTGGGTTTGTGCGCTGACACCCAGGGTGTCCATCCAGGCCACCAGCATGCCGAGAAACGGCAGCACGATCAGCCCGGCCAGCTTGTACAGCAGGTTGCCCAGCGCCACGCGGCGTGCCGAAGCCGGCTGCAGGCTGGCGTTGAACCAGGCGAGCAGGCCGCTGCCGATGTTGGCGCCGATCACCAGGCCCAGCGCCACCGGCAGGCTGATCAGGCCGGCACCGGCCAGCGTCGAGGTCAGCAGCACCGCGGCGAGGCTGGAATACGACAGCACGGCGAACAGCGCGCCCACCAGCACCGCGAGCAGGGTGTCGCCGGCCAGCGAGGAGAACAGCACCTGCATGCCGCGCGCCTCGGTGATCGGCTCGGCGGCGTGCACGATCAACTGCAGGGCGAGAATGATCAGGCCGAGGCCGATCAGCACGCGGCCGATCTGGCCGACGCGGGTCTGTTTGCGCGAGAGGAACAGGCAGACGCCGAGCAGCGTCAGCAGCGGCGACAGCCAGGAAAGATCGAGGGTCAGCACGCGGGCCATCAGCGCGGTGCCGACATCCGCGCCGAGCATGATTGCCAGCGCCGTGGGCAGCGCCATCAGCCCCTGGGCGACAAAGGAGATGGCCAGCAGCGCGGTGGCGTTGCTGCTCTGCACCAGCGCCGTAACACCGATGCCGGCGCCGAAGGCCAGCGGCGCATTGCCCATGCTCTGGCCGAGCGCCCGTCGCAGGTGCGAGCCATACACCCGCATGATCCCGGTACGCACGATATGCGTACCCCAGACCAGCAGGGCGATGGACGACAACAGGTGCAACAGGGTCAGCATCGGTCGGGCTCCTGCCCCGGCGAGCAGCAACGACGAAAGCCTGCGTCACAAGGACGCAGATCTTCACCGGGGATACTCGATTGACCCTGGCCTGCCGGCCCCGTTCACCGAAACGTCACAAAGCCTTGCTGGCCCGCCCTCTCAGGGGCGGGTGTAGTAGCCCACGCCCAGCAGTACATCGTCGACCCGCTGGATCAGCGTGTGCTTCTGCTCGACCGCGTTGGTCGCCGGGTTGCGCCAAACGTAGTCGACGCTGCCGGAGCCCTGCTTGCGGGCCAGTTCGATCATCTCCTTGAACAGTGGCTTGCCGGCGGCATCGTTGACGTTGCGCACATCGACCCCCACCAGGTTCGGCGAGCTGCCGCTGGCGCGATAGCGACCGTCGTCCAGACCGATGACGAAGACGTACTCGTCGTTGAAGACGAAGCCGCCACGCGGGTCGTTGAAGTTGCGGAAGGCGGCCTCGGCACCCTTGTCCTTGACCTGCTGCACGGCGCGGTCGAGCAGCGCCTTGGCGTGCTCGGCGGTGGCACGCGGGATGTAGTAGCCGACACAGAGCACGTGGTCGCCGATCTTGCGGAACTGGCTGATCTTGTTCTCGACCTTGTTGTCGGCCGGGTTGAGCCACTGGTACTCGACTTCGCCGCTGTCCTGCTTGGCCGACTTGTCGAGGATTTCACGCATAAAGGATTTGCCGGCGGCATCCTTGAGTTCAGCGACGTTCAGCCCCACCAGGCTGGCCGAAGGGCCGCTGCTGGCCTGCATGGTGCCGTCCTCGCCGAGCACGAAGATGTAGTACTGGCCGTGGACGAATTCACCGTTGCGGTCGTTGAAGGCGGCCAGTGCCTGCTCCGGGCCCTTGGCCTGGAAGGTCAGCACGGCCTGGTCGAGCAGGGCGCGGGCCTGGCTGGCGTGGCTGCGCTCCACCGAGCCGAGCGTCCGCTGTTGGGCCGGCTCCTGTGCGTGCAACAGCAGCGGCACGGCGCCCAGCGTGGCGGATAGGGAAAGGGCGAGCAGCTTCTTGCGGTTCCGGTTCATGAACGACTCCTGACCTGATGGCGGGCGACTAAGCGGCCGCCCCGTTGCCCCATGCTAGGCAGCCGCGGCGTAATTGATATTGGTCGAGAGAAGCAAAAGGGCAGGGCGAAAGGAGGAGATGCGCTGCGACACGAGTTGTCGCAACCGGGATACAGACTCAAGTGCACGGCTCGCTCCCCTGCGGAGCGGCCTGTAACCTAGCGACTTCTGTTCACGCGGTGCGCCCATGCTCAGCCTTTACCACGCTCCCGATCTGGAAACCCTCGGCGAACTGGCCACGCGCCTGCTTGCCCAGCCGCTCGCCGACCCCTTCGCCCCGGCGCTGGTGGTGGTGCCGAGCCAGGGCATGGGCCGCTGGCTGACGCTGGAACTGGCGCGCAAGCAGGGCATCGCCATGCAGCTGGAGATTCAGCTGCCGGCCAAGTTCGTCTGGGATCTGAGCCGTACCGTGCTGGGCAGCCTGCCCGAGCAGTCGGCGTTTTCCCCGACCACCCTGACCTGGCGCCTCTATGGCTGGCTCTGCGAGCCGACCAACCTCGAGCTGGCGCCGCGTCTGGCGCAGTATCTCGACGGCGGCGATGAGCGCCGGCGGCTGTCGCTAGCGGCCAAGATCGCCGACGTGTTCGACCAGTACCTGCTCTATCGCGACGACTGGCTGGCCGCCTGGGAGCGTGGCGAAACCTTCGATCTAGGCCCGGACGAAGCCTGGCAGGCGCTCCTCTGGCGCGAGCTGACCAAGGACGGCCATCCGCACCGCGCCCGGCTGCTCGACGACTTGCTGCAGCGGCTCTACAGCGACGAACCCTTGCCCGGCCTGCCCGAGCGCCTGCTGGTGTTCGGCATCAGCAGCCTGCCACCGCACCACCTGCGCGTGCTCGATGGTCTGGCGCGACATATCGACGTGGTGGTCTGCGCGCTCAACCCGAGCCGCGAAGCCTGGGGCGAGATTCGCGATATCCGCGAGCTGGCGCGCCAGCCCGAGAGCGGCGCTGATGATTGGTATCTCGATGTCGGCCATCCGCTGCTGGCCAGTCTCGGCAAGCAGGGCCGGGACTTCTTCGATTCCCTGTTCAGCCTGACCGCCAGCGAGGGCAGCCAGGAGTTCGGCCTGTATTCCGAAGACGAAGACCTGCGCGATGACAGCCTGCTGCACGCGCTGCAGAACGACATCCTGCGGCTGCGCACCCGGCAGCCCGATGAGCGCATCACGCTCGCCGAAAACGATCGTTCGCTGGAAGTGCACATCGCCCATTCGCCGCTGCGCGAGGTGGAAATCCTCCACGACCAGCTGCTGGCGCGCTTCGCCGCCAACCCAGCGCTGACGCCCGATCAGGTGGTGGTGCTGACCCCGGATATCGAGCGCTACGCACCCTTTATCGAAGCCGTGTTCGCCCCACGCGAGGGCAGCCCGCGAATCCCCTACAGCCTGGCCGACCGCAGCCTCCGCGCTGAAATGCCGCTGATCGAGGCCTTCCTCGAATTGCTGATGCTGGCGCAGAGCCGTTTCACCGCAGAAGAAGTCCTCGCCTGGCTGGAGCAGCCGGCCGTTGCCCGCCGCGCCGGCATCGAAAGCGAAGACCTGCCGCTGCTGCGCGACTGGCTACGCGAAGCCGGCGTGCGTTGGGGCCGCGACGGTAGCCAGCGGGCCCGTCTCGGCCTGCCGGACGAATCGGCTTTTACCTGGCGCCAGGGGCTGGACCGCCTGCTGCTGGGCTTCGCTGCACCGCCGCAGCTGGCCGGCGACCGCGCGCCCTTGCTTGGCGAGCACTGGCCGCTGGATGCGCTGGAAGGCGCGCGCGGGCAGTTGCTCGGGCGGTTGGTGGACTTCGTCGAGCGACTCGGCAGCCTGGCCGATCAGTTGGCTAGGCCGCGCCCGCTGGCCGAGTGGGCGGATGACCTGCAAGTGCTGATCGATACGCTGTTCGACGAGCGCGAGGCCGGCGAGACGCTGCTGCTGCTCTCCCAGGCCTGCGCCGCCCTGCGCGATCAGGCGCAGGCCGCCGACCT
>NZ_JXXD01000185.1 GCF_000935215.1 Stutzerimonas stutzeri | reverse complement strand
GCCACCCTGCCACCCTGCCACCCTGCTGTAGGTGGGCAAAGTTAGAGGGTTAGGGATGGTCTGAAGTAGCCATGTATTTCCCCGGCATACCACCTAGCGCAACTTTTAAACTCGCCAAATGATCAAAAAACAATCAATTCGACGAGTATTTCTTACGTTTTCGCCACCCGGACCCCACTCCGGTGGCCATTTCCCGCATTACAGGCGCACCTCTCCTGCATTCGTCAGTAAATGTCGGCGCGCCATCCACAGGTTCGACAGAGCGAACAGTGTCACCAGTTGCGCCGTGTTTTTGGCCAAGCCGCGAAAGCGCACCTTGGTGTAACCGAACTGGCGCTTGATTACCCGGAACGGATGCTCGACCTTGGCGCGCACCTGAGCCTTGGCCTTTTCAATCTTGCGCTTGGCTTTGTACAGCACGCTGCGCTTATCGAGTTTTTTGTAGGTGCTGCGGCGTGCCGCCACCTGCCAGATAACTTCACGTCCTTCATGCTCGGGCCGCTTTTCGACACCGGTGTAGCCTGCATTGGCGCAGACCACGTTTTCGTCGCCATGCAGCAATTTGTCCACCTGGGTGACATCCGCCACATTGGCCGCCGTGCCCACTACGCTGTGCACCAGACCCGATTCGTCATCGGCGCCGATGTGGGCCTTCAGTCGGGTAAAGCAGGAGTGTTACCACTCCTGCCTCCCCTAAGAACCGTACTTGAGAGTCACCCCTCATACGGCTCAAGCCTTCCAGCAGCCTGAGTGAGACTGGGTAACCTGACGATGCGCTCTTCGGCGCTCAAGGTAAAACGTCCATGCCGGATCGAACGGGTTCGCTGCACTGCATATTTTGATATGCCGCACGATCGAAACACTGGCGGCGGCATACAGCCAAGCGGGTTGACTCATGCCGCGCGCTTTCTCCTGGGTGGCGAAAACCCAGTGCCGTTGACCCACGACACGAAAGTAGCGTTGTTTTACCCAATGGGCACTTTTCATGGCGTGCCGGCGAACTGCCCAGCGCCATAACACTTGCCAAATCTGATGGTCGATCCATGCGAAACGCTTGGCGGCGACAACATGGCGATGATACATGGCCCATCCTCGGATCACCGGGTTCAGGGTCAAGATCAAGTTAGCTTGAGTCGCCGTCTTGTTTGCGTTCGCGATTTCCCGCACCTTATCCAGCAATGCCTTCACACTCTTGCGAGCCGGAGTGATGAGTAGCTTGCCGGCGTACTTGCGTACGTTCTGGCCCAGAAAATCGAAGCCTTGCGAGATATGCGTTATCTGAGTCTTTTCATCAGAGAGTTCCAAACCTCGCTCTTTCAGGAACGCCTCAATTGCAGGACGAACCTGATGTTGCAAAACAGCTTTCGTGGCCCCTGTGATGATGAAGTCATCGGCATATCGTACGACGTGTATCTTGAATGGCTTACGCTTGCGCGCTGTCGAAGCCACGCTTGCATAGACGACATCTTCCAGGCCATCCAGCGTCCAATTCGCAAGTACCGGAGAGATGATCCCCCCTTGCGGGGTTCCTGCCTCCGTTGCGAACAAGGCTCCCTGATCGACATACCCCGCTCGAAGCCATTTGCGCAGAACCACCTTATCCATGGGTACGTTGGTGAGCAGCCAATCGTGACTGATATTGTCGAAGCAGCCTCGAATGTCACCTTCAAGCACCCAATGCGCCGAACCACGTTTCGCTAGTGCATTGAAGCAGTGTGCGATTGCATCGGCAGTGGATCGCTGCGGCCGAAATCCATAGGAGTTGGGATCTGCACGCGTTTCGGCAACCGGCTCAAGTGCCAGTTTCCACAGCGCCTGCATCGCACGATCCCGCATCGTTGGAATCCCCAGCGGACGCTTCTTGCCATTGCTTTTGGGTATGTAGATGCGTCTCAGCGGTTGAGGCCGATAGCCCCGATGCTGTAACGCTTGTGCTCCCGTCGATTTGGCCACCGGAGTCGACCAGATCTTGCCATCAACGCCCGGTGTTCTCTTGCCTCTGTTTTCCGTCACTCGCTTCACGGCCAACATTTTGCCGCTGAACGAGCGAGTCAGCAGTCGCTGCAAGGCTTGCACCTTGCCCCACCTGCCTTCTCGTGTTGCCTTGGCGATACGGACCTGGAGTCGTTTCACTTGCGACTCGATCTGGTTCCAGTGTTGGGGCCAGGCCGATATGAAGTTCGAAGGCGCACCAGTGCTCGCCGTTGCTTGCGCATTGGGTGCGAGCACTGCCATCTGCTTTCCTCCGTGCAACGATTGATCAGGTTTTCTCGCCATGGAAGACCGTGTGGAAGTCTGCTCGCTTTCGCGCCAGATGATGTTTCAATCTGTATTCACCCCATTACAGGGTGACCTTCGCTTTTTCCACATTCCTTTACCCGCAGCATCAACAGCTTGCTTTACAGCTCACCTGCCGAAGTCGGCAACGCTACGGGCTTACCCTGTTCCGCATGGATTTCCGAACGGGTCGGGCTCCTCGATTTCGCCGGCGGCACCACATCCACGAGGGGCTATCGGTAAGAGCCCCTGCCTGGCCGCGCACCTTTTGGTACAAGCCTGTCAGCATCTTTGGCTTGGCTACTATGACGACGTTTATATGAGGTTCACTTGTGTTAGCCGTACCTGTTCATCCCTAGCGCCTCTCCGCCTTGATGCTGGCAGATTCAGTCTGGCCTCGCGGTTCGACCTACCGAAATATCGGCGGTTACATTGTCCCCAGAGCTTCAGACCCGGCTGTTACCGGCCACGCCTGTCTGGGTAGGGAACGAGTGGTGGAACAGTCGGTTCCGTCGGGCGTTAACCTGCGGAACAGAAACCCATGCGACTTTCAGGTCGCACTGCCAAAATAATACTGGTTTCCCTTCTTGGTCTGGTGCATTTCCGGGTCGCGCTTGCCGTCCTTGTTCTTGGTCGAACTGGGCGCATTGATCAGCGTTGCATCGACGATGGTGCCCTGGCGCAGCGACAGGCCGCGGTCGCCCAGATAGCCATTGATGACAGCGAGGATGCCGGCCGCCAGCTCGTGTTTCTCCAGCAAGCGGCGGAAGTTGAGAATGGTGGTTTCGTCGGGGATGCGCTCCAGGTTCAGCCCGGCAAACTGGCGCAGGATCGTGGTTTCGTACAGCGCTTCCTCCATCGCTGGATCGCTGTAGCCGAACCAGTTCTGCAGCAAATGCACACGCAGCATCGCCATCAACGGGTAGGCCGGACGGCCACCTTCACCCTTCGGATAATGTGGCTCGATCAAAGCAATCAAGCCCTTCCACGGCACCACCCGATCCATCTCGATCAGGAACAACTCCTTGCGGGTTTGCTTGCGCTTGCCAGCGTACTCGGCGTCGGCGAAGGTCATCTGCTTCATCGGGAAACTCG
>NZ_JXXD01000184.1 GCF_000935215.1 Stutzerimonas stutzeri | reverse complement strand
GACCTGCCGCTCACGAGCACCGGAAGGCGGCAGCACCGGCAGATCGAGCACCGCGGCCGCCTCGAGGTGGGACGGTTCGCTGGCGCGCAGGGCCAGGGTACGCAGACGATGCTTGCGGCACAGGCTGACCAGCGCAGCGATATCGATCTCGCGAGCCGCCTCCGGCAGCTTGTCCAAGGCCAGGACCAGCGGGGTGTTATTAAAAAAGTCTGGTGCCTGCTCGACCTTGGCCGCGAGTTGCTCGTCGAGACGCTCGATGTCGTTGCTGGCGAGTTCCAGCACGGTGATGGCGAGCATGCTGCCCTTGAGCTGGAACGCTGGGGACTGATCGGTGAGGTCGGCTTGGCTCATGGTCTGTCTGCTACGGTAAATGGCGAGGACTTATAGCGGGGCGCGTCGCTGCCTGCAACCCGCGAGCGGCCCGTAAAGCGATCGTCGGTGCGCTTGGGCTCGGTCAGCGCTGGCGTTTGCCGCTAGAATGCGTCGCTTCATCGGTTGTCGAGCTATTCATGGATCGTCCTCAGTTTCGTGCGTACTTCCTGCACCCGCGCTTCTGGCCGCTGTGGCTGGGCCTGGGCGTGCTGTGGCTGCTGGTCCAGTTGCCATATTCGGTTCTGTTGAAACTGGGGCGCGGGCTTGGCGCACTGATGTTTCGTTTCGCCGGTTCGCGTCGCTACATCGCCCGGCGCAATCTGGAGCTGTGTTTCCCCGAACTGAGTCAGGCGCAACGCGAGCGTCTGTTGCGGGAGAACTTTGCCTCCAACGGCATTGCCTTCTTCGAGATGGCCATGAGCTGGTGGTGGCCGCAGGCACGCCTGCAGCGCCTGGCCAGGATCGATGGGCTCGAGCATCTGCAGCAGGCTCAGGCTGCAGGGCAGGGTGTGATCCTGATGGCGCTGCATTTCACTACGCTGGAGATCGGCGCCGCGCTGCTCGGCCAGCGGCACACCATCGATGGCATGTATCGCGAGCACAAGAATCCGCTTTTCGACTTCGTCCAGCGTCGCGGGCGCGAACGGCACAACCGTGATGCGAGTGCCATCGAGCGCGAGGATGTGCGGGCGATGCTCAAGGTATTGCGCGCAGGGCGCGCCATTTGGTACGCGCCGGACCAGGACTATGGGCGCAAACAGAGCCTGTTTGTACCGCTGTTTGGCGTCCAGGCGGCGACCGTCACCGCCACGACCAAGTTCGCCCGGCTGGGCAGGGCGCGGGTCGTACCCTTCACCCAGGAACGCCTGGCGGACGGTTCGGGGTATCGACTGGTGATCCATCCGCCGCTGCAGGACTTCCCGGGTGAAAGTGAAGAGGCGGACTGTCTGCGGATCAACCAGTGGATAGAAGAGGCGGTCAGTGCGGTACCCGAGCAGTACCTCTGGGCGCATCGCCGCTTCAAGACCCGCCCGGTAGGCGAGCCCAGCTTGTATAAAAAGAGGAAGACGCGTTCGGCCGTCTAGTGGACTGCCATTTGCGCCAGGCCTGGTGCCTTCCCGGGCAGATCGTGCAGGTCAGGCCAACGTACCGTCCCGGAAGTCTCGCAGCGCCTGCTCGATCTCCTCGCGGCTGTTCATCACGAATGGCCCGTACTGCACGATCGGCTCACCGAGTGGGCGGCCTGCCAGCAGCATCAGCCGGGCGCCACGTTCGCTGGACAGATTGAGCTCGCCGTCCTGGGACATCTGAACCAACTGGCCTTTGCTCACCGCCTGCCCACCCACCCGCAGCGTCCCTTCATAGACGTAGAGCAGCAACCGATGGCCATCCGGCACTTGCGGCGAGACGGCACTCTCGGCTGAAAGCTGCAGGTCGAACAGCAGAGGCTCGGTATCGGGCCGCCGCACGATCCCGTGCTGTTCGATATCGCCGGCCTTGAACACGCCGGCGATGACCTTGGCCTGCACGCCGCCCGGCAGGGCGAGTTGCGGTATTTCGGCCGGGGCGAAATCCCGATAGTCCGGATCGCCGAGCTTGGCGTGGGAGGGCAGGTTCAACCATAGCTGGAAGCCGCGCATGGTGCCTTCCTGCTGCTGCGGCATCTCGCTATGGATGACGCCGCGCGCTGCGGTCATCCACTGCACGCCACCGCTCTCCAGCAACCCCACATTGCCCATGTGATCCTCGTGGCGCATGCGTCCTTCGAGCATGTAGGTGATGGTTTCGAAGCCGCGATGTGGGTGGGGCGGGAAGCCGGCAATGTACTCGTCAGGGTCGTTGGAACCGAACTCGTCGAGCATCAGGAACGGATCGAAGCGCTCCGGGGCAGCGCCGCCGAAGACGCGGGTCAGGCTGACGCCGGCGCCATCGGACGTGGCGCGGCCGCTGGTGATGGAAAGAATTTCACGCTGGGACATGATCGAATGCCTCTGGGGTTGAATTCGCCAAGAGTAGGTGCATGGCTTCGATCAATGGGTGCGTTATATCGCTACAAACGATCGATAAAGCAGATTATTCCTCTATCAGCAAATCCCGCGCCCGGCTGTAGACGTAGCGCACCTTCTCGTATTCGAACGGCGAATTGAGCTGACCGTAGCGGAAGCTGGTGACATGCCGCGCATTGACGGCCCGCAGCGCCGTCAGGCTCAACTCGCCGCCGGTGGTTTCGGAATACTGCAGAAACTCCACCTGCCGCTCGACGGCGAAGTCGGCCACGCGGCCCGTGGTGTCGCGCAGGTTGGACGGGCCCAGCGCCGGAAGAATCAGGTACGGCCCCTGGGGAATGCCCCAATAACCGAGGGTCTGGCCGAAATCTTCGCTCTGACGCGGCAGCCCCATGCGCGTTGCCGGGTCCCAGAGGCCGCCCACACCCAGGATGCTGTTGAACAGGAAGCGTGCGGTGGCATTCGCCGCGCGCTGGCCCTTGAATTGAGCCAGGCTGTTGAACAGCGTCGGCACTTCGCCGAGGTTGCTGAAGAAATTGCTCACGCCAGTGCGCACCGGCCGCGGCGTGACGTAGCGATAGCCGCGGACCACCGGCAGCATCACCCACTGATCGAGCCGATAGTTGAAGTGGTAGATGCGCCGGTTGACCGACTCGAACGGATCGTAGACGTCCAGTGCCTGGAAGGTGGCGCGCTCGAACTCGCGCTGATCCAGGCCGGGATTGAACTCCAGATTGCGCAGCGGATGGGTGAAACCATCCTCATCCACCTTCGGCGTGTCGGCGAAGGCCAGACCACTGGCCAGAAGCAACGGCAGCAGCATTCCTTTAGCCACGGAAGAACTCCAGCATGTGTTGAGTGTTTACGCGGTAGTTGAGGTTGCCGCAGTGGCCGCCTCGCGGATAAAGGGTCAGGCGATCACCGAAGGTACGGCGCAGGAAGCCGAGGTCACCCTCGCCGAGGATCAGGTCGTCGGCGTTGTGCATGACGGCGATCTTCGGACTCTGGCGCAGGTAATCCTCCAGCGCGTACAGGCTGACCTGCTGGATCAGCTGGGTCAGGCTGCCGCCGTCGTACTGGGCGCGCCACATCGGAATCACCTGCTCGGTGATGTAGCAGTCGAAGCTGCACAGCAGTGCGCGCTTGAAGAACGGCTCCAGACGGGTGCCTTCGTTGATCGGATACTCGGGAGGCGTGATCAGGCCGCGACGGTTGATCAGGTCGGAGGTGAAGGTGATATCCGCGGCGGAGAAGCGGAACACCGAACCGATGAGCATCGCCATCTGCTCGTCGCTGAGCTTCAGGTTCGATTGCTGGAAATCGTAGAGAACGGCCTCGTCGAGGTCGATATAGCCCTTCTGACGGTAATAGCGCGTGAGCTTTTCCAGAATCACTTCGTAGAAGGTGGTGTGGTCGTTAATGCCTTCGACGCGGGTCTGCACCAGCTTGTCCAGGTTGCTGACCGAGGTGTAGAGGTTGACCGGCGGATTCAGCAGCAGCACGCGCTTGAAGTTGAAGCTGCGGCGGGTTTCGTCCAGCTGGCTGACGAACGCGGCATTCAGGGCGCCGAGGCTGTAGCCGGTGAGGTGGTATTCGGTGACGGGCAGCTTGTGGTGCTGCGCGCGGACTGCCTGCATGACCCGGTACAGGTCCTTGGCATCGTCGCTGCTGATCCCGGGTGTTGCGTAGCGCGAGGCGGCGGACATGAAGTCATAGCTGGTCGGCGACGACAACTGCACCACATGGTAGCCGGCGCCGTAGAACAGACGCTTCAGGGCTTCGGTCTTGCCAGCCGAATAGCGCGCGCCGGTACCGGAAATGATGAACATGAGTGGCGCGGGGCCGCTTTGCCGAGCGAGCCGATAACGCAGCTTTTTGACCGGCCAGAAGTTGTCCGGCAGGGTGAACTCGCGTTCGGGACGCAGACGCAGGTTGTAGTCGGCCTGGTCGATATCGTCATCGGTCGGCACTTCGGCGCGTAGCTCGATGGGCGTACCGGCGATGGTGGCTTCGAAGGGGTTGGACAGCGGGAAGCCGTACTCCTCGACAGTCAGATCGGCGGCGTGGACAGGCGCAACGACCAGGGCGAGCAGGGCGGTCAGGCGCAACAACAGCTGCATGGTGCTTCTCCGTTAACAGGCCCGGCTGGCCTGTGGCAAGGCAGCGACGGGGTCCCGCGCTACCTGTCCCAATAGAACTGCATCGGCCGCACAATGCAAGCCAACTTCACTATGGCAGCGCGGTTGCGGATTCGATCCCTGCGCAGGATGAGAAATGACGACGGCGTCAGGCGTGATGGTGCAGCCAGGCATGTTTGGGGATGGGCATCTTGCTTGCCGGACTGCGTTCGAAACGCTGCCAGAGCTTCTCGTGGAAGTAGAAGCCCACCGAGTTGCACAGCGGTTCGACGGTGGCGACCAGGCCGCCAATGGCGATGCTGCCAGTCAGTGCATAGGTCACCGAAAAGGCGATGCAGAAGTGCATCAGGGTGAACGTCACGGTCTTCAGCATGGCCCCGTCTCCTTGTGCAGTCGAGAATCGTTCTCGCGATGGAGAGAGTCTGGTCGAGCCCGGGCAATGTCTGAAATCAACGTTTCGCATGTGCGACATAGCGCCACACTATTTGTATGTGGATTTGTTGCGGCGCCCCATTTTCCGCGGCTGAACGGCTCTACGACGGGTGTTTTTGTGAACTGCATTCAGACCAAAGTCGGGGTGGTGTTCATCCGACCCAAGCCTAAAGTAGCCGCCCCTGCTCCCACCGGGGGGTAGCGACCGTGGAGACAGATTCCAATGCACAATGAAAATGTTTACCGGCAGATCTATGCCAATCCGCGTTTCCAGGAACTGGTTGCCAAGCGCGGCCGTTTTGCCTGGCTGCTATCGGCTGTCATGCTCAGCGCCTACCTGGCGTTCATCCTGCTGATCGCCTTCGAGCCAAAGATCCTCGGCATTCCGCTGTCCGCCAATACCGTGACCACCTGGGGTATCCCGGTTGGCGTCGGGGTGATCTTCATGGCGTTCATCCTGACCGGTGTCTATGTGCAGCGTGCCAATGGTGAGTTCGATCGCATCAACCAGGAAATCCTCAACGAGGCACAGAAATAATGATCCTGCGTTTCCTGATGGCTGCCTTCCTCCTGGCAGTCTCGCCTGCGCTGCTCGCCGATGCGATTACCGGCGAAGTCCAGAAACAGGCCACCAACTACACCGCCATCATCATGTTCGTGGTGTTCATCGTCTTCACCATGGGCATCACCAAGTGGGCGGCCAAGCGCAACACCTCCACGGCTGATTACTACACCGCGGGTGGTAGCATCACCGGCTTCCAGAACGGCCTGGCTATCGCCGGCGACTTCATGTCGGCGGCATCCTTCCTGGGCATTTCCGCGCTGGTCTACACCAGCGGCTACGACGGCCTGATCTACTCCATCGGCTTCCTCGTCGGCTGGCCGATCATCCTCTTCCTGATGGCCGAGCGCCTGCGCAACCTGGGCAAGTTCACCTTCTCCGACGTGGCGTCCTATCGCCTCGGTCAGACGCAGATCCGCCTGCTTTCGGCATTCGGCTCGCTGATCGTGGTGGCCTTCTACCTGATCGCGCAGATGGTCGGCGCCGGCAAGCTGATCCAGCTGCTGTTCGGCCTGGACTACTACGTAGCCGTGGTGCTGGTCGGTGTGCTGATGGTCATGTACGTGCTGTTCGGCGGCATGCTCGCCACCACCTGGGTGCAGATCATCAAGGCGGTCCTGCTGCTGTCCGGTGCCTCTTTCATGGCCATCATGGTGATGAAGAGTGTCGGTTTCGACTTTGGCAGCCTGTTCGCCGAAGCAGTGAAGATCCACGAGAAAGGCGCTCAGATCATGAGCCCGGGCGGCCTGGTTTCCGATCCGATCTCGGCGATCTCCCTCGGCCTGGCGCTGATGTTCGGCACCGCTGGCCTGCCGCACATCCTGATGCGCTTCTTTACCGTCTCCGACGCCAAGGAAGCGCGCAAGAGCGTGTTTTACGCCACCGGCTTCATCGGCTACTTCTACATCCTGACCTTCATCATCGGCTTCGGCGCGATCCTGTTGGTCAGCACCAACCCGGACTTCAAGGACGTGACCGGCGCCATCGTCGGCGGCACCAACATGGTCGCCATCCACCTGGCCAGCGCGGTGGGCGGCAACCTGTTCCTCGGCTTCATCTCCGCGGTCGCCTTCGCCACCATTCTCGCCGTCGTGGCGGGTCTGACCCTGGCCGGTGCCTCGGCGGTTTCCCATGACCTCTATGCCTGCGTGATCAAGCAGGGCAAGGCGCGGGAAGAGGACGAGATGCGCGTGACCAAGCTGACCACCTTGACCCTGGGCGTGGTGGCGATTCTGCTCGGCATCATCTTCGAAAAGCAGAACATCGCGTTCATGGTCGGCCTGGCATTCTCCATCGCCGCCAGCTGCAACTTCCCGGTGCTGTTCCTTTCCATGTACTGGAAGGGCCTGAGCACCCGCGGCGCGCTGTTCGGTGGCTCGCTGGGGCTGTTCACTGCGTTGCTGCTGACCATCATCAGCCCGACCGTATGGGTCGACGTGTTCGGTTATGCCGAGGCGATCTTCCCCTACAAATACCCGGCGCTGTTCTCGATGGCCGCCGCGTTCATCGGCATCTGGTTCTTCTCGGTCACCGACAAGTCCAAGCGTGCCGGCGAGGAGCGCGAGCGCTTCTTCGCCCAGTTCGTTCGTTCGCAGACCGGCCTGGGTGCCACCGGTGCCGTCGCGCACTGACGCAATGCTGGCAGAAACAAGGGCAGCCCTCGGGCT
>NZ_JXXD01000183.1 GCF_000935215.1 Stutzerimonas stutzeri | reverse complement strand
CTCGCCCGCCGCACTGCCGGGCGCGTCGGTCAGCGCCGCGACGAAGGCGTCCTGAAATGCCGCCAGCGAGCCGCTCATTGCCAGCCCCCCACTTCATCGAGCGTCTGCTGGGCACGAGCGCGCTCGACCATTAGCGTCTCGAAAGCCGGCAGCTGGTCGTCGCGCTCGATCAACGTCGGGCGCGGGCCGATACGCTCGATCAGTTGCCGATAGAGCGCCCAGACCGCCGCGTCCACCGGTGCATCGTGGGTGTCGATCAGCAGCGAAGACGCATCATCCCGGCTGTGCCCGGCCAGGTGGATCTCCATGATCGGCGCGGCGGGAAAGCGCCGCAGATAGGCGGCCGCATCGAAACCCAGGTTGTGCGCGCTGACCTGCACGTTATTGACGTCCAGCAGCAGGCCGCAGCCGGTGCGCTGGCTGAGCTCGGCGAGAAAATCGATCTCGTCCCACTCATGTTGCTCGAGGCGCAGGTAATGGCTGGGATTCTCGATGGCGATGCGCTGCCCAAGCACCTCCTGAGTGCGCTCGATGTTCGCCGCGATTCGCCTCAATGCCGCCGTGGTCCGCGGAAAAGGCAACAGGTCGGGATGGTAGTTGCCGCGCCAGCTCGACCAGGCCAGGTGTTCGGAGATCAGCGCCGGCCGCACACGCTCGGCCAGCGCCTTGAGTCGCTGCAGGTGCGTCTCATCCGGCGCACAGTCGGCGGCCAGCGACAGCGACACACCGTGCAGCGACAGCGGGTGCCGCGCGCCCACTGCCTCCAGCCAGTCAAGCCGCGGGCCACCGCCGACCATGTAGTTTTCCGGATGGACCTCGAACCACAGCCCGTCCGCCACGCAGGCGCCGGCGTCCGTGTAATGCTCGGGTTTGAGCCCGAGCCCTGCTCCGAGAAGCTGCATGGCCGGCACGCTACGCTCAGCGCTCGACCGGCGACAGCGAGCCCATCCCCTTGGGCGTCTCGATCGAGGTGCATGTACCCGCGGGCACCAGTTTCCAGGCGTTGCCCTGGTAATCGCGCTTGGAACTGCCGGCGCAGCTGGTGCCGGCACCGGCCTTGCAATCGTTCTGTCCGGCCAGCGCGACGCCGTAGCATTTTTCCATGTCGCCTTTGTCGTTCTCGCCTGCCTGAGCGCCCGCGGAGATCGAAGCCAGGGCAATGGCGGCGGCCGCAAGGTTGAGAGTCTTCATGTTGGATTCTCCGCAATCATTGAGTGGCCATCGGCGAATCTGCAGACGGCTCGTGAGGTAATTCGCTGCGTCAGTCGCGGTGGTTACAGCCAGCGAAAAATTATTTTGAGATTTCCTCGCGGCGTCCCTACCGTGACCCTGCCCGACGGGCGGCGGACATTTCGCGGTTCCACCTGTAACCAGAGCAGCCGATGGAACGAACTACCTCTCAGGAGACACTCCAGGCCCGCGAGAACGAGCTGCGCGCGCTGCTGCTGCGCGGGCTCGATGGCGATGCGAGGGCCTATCGGGCATTCCTTGATCAGCTCGGCGGCCATCTGCGCGGTTTTCTGCGTCGCCGCCTGTCGCAGTCGAGCGAGCTGGAAGACGTTCTGCAGGAGGTACTGCTGGCGGTGCACAATGCGCGGCAGACCTATCGCGCTGAGCAGCCGCTGACGGTCTGGGTGCAGGCGATCTGTCGCTACAAGCTGGCCGACCACTACCGCACCCGTGGCCGCCAGGCCGCGCAAATGGACTGGCTGGACGAGGCCGACGAGCTGCTCGCCGTACAGGACAACGCGCAGGCCGAGGCCCGCCGCGACCTGGACAAGCTGCTCCAGCAGCTGCCGCCACGCCAGCGACTACCCATCGTTCACGTCAAACTGGAGGGCCGCTCGGTGGACGAAACCGCGCGTCTGACCGGGCTTTCCAGCTCGGCGATCAAGGTCGGCATCCATCGCGGGCTCAAGGCCCTGGCGGCGAAGATTCGAGGTGGCGCATGAAAACCGATGACCTGATCGCCCTGCTCGCCAGCGAGGTTGCGCCGGTGGACCGGCACGTCGTCGCCAAACGCTTCGCCACGGCGCTGCTGTGCGGCCTGGCCGGCGCGCTGTTGCTGATCGTGACGGGTTATGGCATCCGCGCAGACCTGGCGGTGATCGCCACCACGCCGCTGTTCTGGGCCAAGCTGGCACTGCCGGCGACCCTGCTCTTCGGTGCGCTGTTGCTGACCATGCGCATGGCCCGCCCCGGCACGCGGGTAGATCGCAGCTGGCTGCTGCTGGCGGCGCCGGTAGTGATCGTCTGGGTCGCCGCACTGGTGATTCTGATTACCGCCCCGGCCGACGCACGCATGCCGCTGCTGCTCGGCAAAACCTGGCGCGAGTGCCTGGCAAACATCGCGCTGCTGTCGATCCCCG
>NZ_JXXD01000182.1 GCF_000935215.1 Stutzerimonas stutzeri | reverse complement strand
CCCGCCGCCAGCTGGTTTCGCCTTTCTCACGCCAGCACACGGCGGCGGCCAGCTGGTCGTGGCCGTCGGCGAAAATCTTGCTGGTCACGACCACTGGCTGGCCGATGACCGCCTTGGCGGCAAAGCGCCCCTCATCCAGCACCGGCAAGGTGGATTCGATGGCGATGCGCGGCATCTGCAGGGCTTCTTCGAGTCGAGGGTGAATCGTCGCGGTAGGCTGTGCATCGCTCATCGAACGGGCTCCTGGGGCGCATGGGTTCGGGTTGCTCGAGCCGCCTCTGGACGCGTCATCGTGCGGTTCGGGAGGCGACCGGTACGGTTTTCGTCGGCTCTTTCTTCCGAGCCAAGTGACCCTGGAAAGTTCAGCCCCGGGCGGCCGTTAGCCAGCCCGTCCGGCGACCGGTCGAGCCTGGTGGAGCGCAATACGGCAGTTGCCGGTTTCAAGTCCCCCATGAGTGGGTGCCGAACCCGACCACGCCGACGGTCGCCAGCGCCGCGAGCAGCGACGATTGGCCGGAACCTCGCCTACGTGGGCCGATCAATGCAGAACGGCCGCCAACGCTGAGCTGGCGAACACCAGGAGAACGACGATGACTCACGTGCGACCCGATGTGCCGCAACCCGACCCGATCGTGCATGACAAGCCGGGCGATGTGCCGCAGGTGCCTTGTGCCGAGGAGCTGGACGAACACAAGCCCGGCGCGCCATATGGAAACCAGACCGTGGCGGATACCGACGACCCCCAGACCACCTGATCGCTCGCCGCCACACCGTTGTCTCAACCCTTCTCCAGGCGCTTGAGCAGTGCCTGCGTCAGCCCCTGGCGAACGGCGCCGTAGCGGGCCCACGGGTCGCTGCGTAATGCCCGCAAACGCTCATCCAGGTTGCCGATGTTCCAGCGATCGGCTCTCTCCAGCTGCGCCAGCTCCTCACGCTCGACAGGCACGGATACCGCCAGCCCCGGACGCGCCCTGACCGAATAGGCGGCAACGGTGCTCGCCCCGCGCTGGTTGCGCAGGTAGTCGACGAAAATTCGCCCGACCCGATTCTGCGGGCCCATCTTGTCGACGATCAGCTCCGGCGCCTCGCGCGCCAGCCGCTCGGTGACCGAGCGAGCGAACTGCCGGGCCAGGTCCCAGTCGTGCCGACGATCGAGCGGCATCACGACATGCATGCCGCGGCCTCCGCTGGTCTTGAGGAAGGCCTGCAATCCCAGGTCGTCCAGCAGCCGCAGCGTCAGCTCGGTCGCCTCCACCATGCTCGACCAGGGCAACGCGGGATCGGGGTCGAGATCGAAAATGACTCGATCGGGCCGCTCGACGCGGTCACTGCGCGCGTTCCAGGTGTGGAACTCGACGGTACCCATCTGCACGGCCTCGATGACCGCGGTGATGTTGTCCGCCTGGATCAGCCGCGCATGCTCGGGATCGAGGTTTTTCGGCAGTGCGCGCATGTGCGGCATCTTCAGCCGACCGCAATGGCGTTGGAAAAAGCTTTCGCCGTCGACGCCTTCAGGTGCACGAACGATGGACAGTGGCCTGCCAGCCAATTGCGGCACCAATCGGTCGGCGACCGCCAGGTAGTACTCGGCCAGCGCAAGCTTGGTCGCGCCACTGGCCTTGTCGATCACTCGCTGTGGATTGCTGATGCCGACGCCGCCCACCAGCGGGCGGCCGGCGCTCTTGCGCTGCTCTGGCATGGGCTACCCCGATCAGCTCGCCTTTTTGCTGGATTTGCTGCCCGCCGCTGGCGCCTTGCGCGTGCGCGAAGCCGCCGAGGAAGATTTGCTCGTTTTGGCCTTGCTCGCAGTCTTGGGCTTGGCCGGCGCCTTTTCCTCCTCCTCGTGGTCGTCCTCTTTGCTGACCTTGCCTGGCTTGGCAGCGAGGCTGCGTTTGAGCAGTTCGGTAAGGTCGATGACATCCGCCGAACGACGATCCACCGCTTCCTCCGGCCCGCCGACCGCTTCCAGCTTGCCTTCGCGGGCCTTCTTCTCCACCAGCTCCATGATCTGGTCCTGGAAGGTGTCCTTGTACTGTTCCGGCTTCCATTTCTCGGTCATGTCCTCGACCAGCCGCTTGGCCATGTCCAGCTCACGCTCGGCCAGGTCCGGATCGAGCGCTTCGTCCTTCAGCTCCAGGTATTCGACCCCGCGCACCTCGTCGGCCCAGCGCAGGGTGTTCATCACCAGCGCCTTGCCCAGCGGCATTACCACCGCCAGGTGCTGCTTGTTGCGCAGCACCACGTTGGCGATGCCGACCTTGCCGGTCTGGATCAGCGTCTCGCGCAGCAAGGCATAGACCTTTTCGCCGCGGCGGTCCGGCGTCAGGTAGTACGGCGTGTCGATGTAGAGAAAGGAAATGTCCTTGGCATCGACGAAAGCGACGATATCCACGGTCTGGGTCGCCTCGGGGTGCGCGCCTTTGATCTCGTCATCGCTGATCACCACGTAGTGACCCTTCTCGTACTCCACGCCCTTGACGATGTTCTCGCTGTCGATGTCTTCGCCGGTGGTCTTGTTGATGCGCTTGTAGCCGACCCGGTCCATGCTGCGTTTGTCCAGCCAGTCGAAATCGATGCCCTGGCGGGTGGTGGCCGGTACCAGCGCCACCGGGATGTGTACCAGTCCGAAACTGACTGCGCCTTTCCAGATTGTGCGTGGCATGGTCGTTCTCCAAGCGTTGATGTGGCCGAGCCAATTCGTTGGCCCGGCAATGGGTCAGCCGTTGACCACGGTGCCGCCGTTGACGTGGATCACCTGGCCGCTCACGTAGGCTGCATCGCTGCTGGCCAGGTAGACATACGCTGGCGCCACTTCATCGGGCTGGCCGGGGCGCTTCATCGGCGTGTTGGAGCCGAATTCGGCGACCTCGTCGGCATCGAAGGTCGACGGAATCAACGGTGTCCAGATCGGCCCGGGCGCGACGCCGTTGACGCGGATGCCGCGCTCGGCGAGGTTCATCGACAGCGAACGGGTGAAGGCCGTGATTGCGCCCTTGGTGGCCGAATAGTCCAGCAGTTGCGGGCTGCCCTTGTAGGCGGTAACCGAGGTGGTGTTGATGATCGAAGCGCCCTTGCCGAGATGCGGTAGCGCCGCCTTGGTCATCTGAAACATGCCGAAGATGTTGGTGCGGAAGGTCTTCTCCCACTGCTCTTCGCTGATGTCCTCGAGCTTTTCCTGCGGGTGCTGCTCGGCGGCGTTGTTGACCAGGATGTCGAGCTTGCCGAACGCGGCGAGGGTTTCGTCGATGACCTTGCGGCAGACGTCGCGATCGGCCACGTCACCGGCGAAGGTCAGGCAGCGACGGCCGTACTGTTCGACCACAGTGCGGGTTTCGTCGGCGTCCTGATGCTGGTCGAGGTAAAGAATTGCCACGTCGGCGCCCTCACGGGCGTAGAGCACGGCCACCGAGCGGCCGATGCCGCTGTCACCACCGGTGATGATCGCCACCTTGCCTTCGAGCTTGCCCGCCGCCTTGTAGTCTTCGCCGCGGTATTCCGGGCGCGGGTTCATCAGCCCTTCCTTGCCGGGCTCGGGCTGCTCCTGCGGCGGTAGGGTCTGATTGTCTTCAGCCATGGAAAATCCTCCGTCAAGGTTATGAGCCTGTCTTCGGAGGACTTGAACGGCGCGAGGAAAGTTTCTACGGGGCGATGAGAGGGCCCTGTACAGGGCCCTCGGAGGGTCAGTTCAGCGTCAGCACGACGCGGCCGCGGGGTACGCCGCTTTCGACATACTGGTGGGCTTCGACTGCCTGCTCGAACGGGAACTGGCGGTCGAGCTGCGGCCAGATCAGCCGATCCACGGTGAGCTGGTTGATATGCTGCAGCGCACGCTCCACGGCTTCACGGTTCTGCTCGATGCCCAGCTCCGGCTGCCCGGTGAAGTCGCACAGGCAGTGCAGGAAGAACTTGAAGTTCTTCTTGAAGGCCGCACACACCGGCAGGGCCGTTTCGTTGCCGCCGTTCATGCCATAGAGGATCAGCTTGCCCAGTGGCGCCATGACGTCGCCGAGCAGTTTCATCTGCGAACCGCCACAGGCATCCAGCACCACGTCGACGCCGCGGCCTTCGGTCACCTTCTGCAGGCGGCCGACCAGGTCTTCCTCTTCGGTGACGATCACCGTCTCCGCGCCCAGCTCGCGCAGGTAGTCACGGTCCTCGCTGGTGTCGCAGGTGGCGATCACCCGGCCGCCCAACGCCTTGGCCAGCTGTACGGCTGCCGGCCCGGTGCAGTGAGCCGCCTGGTTGATCAGCACGTACTGGCCGGGTTCCAGCTGGGCCAGTTCGACCAGCGCGAAATAGCTGACCAGCATCGGCGTGTAGTGGATCGCCGCCTCACTGGCGCTGAGCATGTCCGGGTAACGCACCAGCGCCTGCTGCGGCAACAGCGCATGCTCGGCGTAGAGCGGATACTGATTGAGATCGTGGGCCGGGAAGCCGGCAACATGATCGCCGACACTGAAGCCCTGAACGCCCTCACCCACCGCCAGCACCTCGCCCGCCACCTCGCTGCCGAGCCCGGCAGGCAGACGCGCGTGTCGTGGCGCGAGGTCCTGGCGCCAGAGCACGTCATTCCAGCTGACGCCGATGGCGCGCACGCCAATCAGCACCTCGCCTGGGCCGGCAACCGGCATTGCGCGTTCCTCGTGGCGCAACACGTCGGCCGGGCCGAACTGATGAAAACGGATGATGCGGGACATTTCGACCCCTCACTTACTACTGTGCGAACGGACTCTATCGTCAGTATCGTCACAACTCCAGTGAACGGCGTGGATTCCCATCGATAGTTCCCATGCGCAGTAATGATGGAACTACGTATGTATGCTTGCCGGCGCATTGCAGCTTTGTGCATTTCGAAAGCGGGATCGGGCATGCCGTTGGCAGCCGAAGCTGTCTAGAATGCAGACCACCCTCCAGAGCCGGACGCCTCTTGGTCCGGCTGCAGGCTCGACGTGAACCAGGTATGAATCGCAACGACCTTCGCCGTGTTGACCTCAATCTGCTGATCGTCTTCGAAACGCTGATGCACGAGCGCAGCGTGACCCGCGCAGCGGAAAAGCTGTTTCTCGGCCAGCCGGCGATCAGTGCCGCCCTGGCACGACTGCGCACGCTGTTCGACGATCCGCTCTTCGTCCGTACCGGCCGCAGCATGGAGCCGACCGCCCGCGCGCTGGAGATCGCCCAGCTGCTTTCACCGGCGCTGGACTCGATCTCCACCGCCGTTAGCCGCGCCTCGACCTTCGACCCGGCGACCAGCACCCAGGTGTTTCGCATCGGCCTGACCGATGAAGTCGAGTTCGCCCTGCTACCGCCGCTGCTGCGCCGCCTGCGCGCCGAAGCGCCGGACGTGGTGCTGGTGGTGCGCCGCGCCAACTATCTGTTGATGCCCGGCCTGCTGGCGTCCGGTGAGATATCGGTGGGCGTCTGCTACACCGAGGAGCTGCCGGCCAATGCCAAACGCAAGGTACTGCGCCGGCCCAAACCGATGCTGCTGCGCGCCGACAGCATTCCCGGCCGGCTGAGCATGGAGGACTACTGCAGCCGTCCGCATGCGATGGTCTCCTTTGCCGGCGATCTCAACGGCTATATCGACGAGGAACTGGCGCTGCACGGCTGCAAGCGCAAGGTGGTCCTGGCGGTGCCGCAGTTCAACGGCCTGGCCAGCCTGCTTGCCGGCACCGACATCATCGCCACCGTCCCCGACTACGCCGCCGCGGCGCTGGCGGCCAACGGCGGCGTGCGCGCCGAACCGCTGCCGTTTCAGACCAGCCAGGATTTCGAGCTGTCCATGGCTTGGCGCGGCGCCCAGGACAACGACCCCGCCGAGCGCTGGCTGCGTTCGCGCATCCAGATGTTCGTCGGCGATCCGGATAGTCTCTGACAGGCCCGACGCCCGGGGCTTCGCGGCGCGTGCCGGGTAGATAGGCCTGCTCCCGCCAGTGATGCGCTGACCGGTTTTTCGTGGCCTCGAGCGTGGTCGCTGGGGAATGCCGCGTCGAGGCTTCGGCGGCGGCAGGTTCATTCGCGGCCAATACCGCTCCCACGCATAGGTGAGCAATATCCTCGCGCTGCGCTGATAACGAATGCGCAACCATCACCGCCAATGATATTCACCTTCGCCTCGTTCGATTTTTGCTGAACGGCTTGACCACGCAGACTCCTGCCATCAACAAATCCGACTTGCGGAGTCAAGCATGGAACGTTCGTTCAACGCCTTGCGTTTTCCCCTTATCGCCCTGACGGTGCTGATCACCGCCGCTTGTGGCAAGGCACCGGAGGCCACCCAGTCGGGCATGCCGCCGCCCGCCGTCAGCGTCGCGGAAGTCATCGAGCAGCAGGTGACCGAGTGGGACGAACTCACTGGCCGCCTGGAAGCGCCGGAGTCGGTGGAGATTCGCCCGCGCGTGTCCGGTTTCATCGACAAGGTGGCCTTCGAAGAAGGCGCGCTGGTGAAGAAAGGCGACCTGCTTGTTCCAGATCGACCCGCGCCCGTTCCAGGCTGAGGTCAAGCGCCTGCAGGCGCAACTGCAACAGGCTCGCGCCAACCAGCAACGCACCGTCGCCGAAGCCGAACGCGGCGAGCGCCTGCGCAAGAAGAACGCGATTTCCGACGAGCTCGCCGACGCCCGCGTCAGTGCCGCCAGCGAAGCCCGCTCGGCAACCGCGGCGATTCAGGCGCAACTGGACCGCGCGCAGCTGGATCTCTCCTTCACCCGCGTGACCGCGCCCATCGACGGCCGCGTCGGCCGGGCGCTGATCACCGCCGGCAACCTGGTCAACGCCGGCGAGGCGCTGCTGACCACGCTGGTCTCCACCGACAAGGTCTATGCCTATTTCGAGGCTGATGAGCGTACCTACCTCAAGTACCGCGAGCTGGCGCGCAACGGCGACCGTGGCGAGGCGACCCCGGTCTACCTCGGCCTGTCCAGCGAGGACGGTCACCCGCACCTGGGCCACATGGACTTCGTCGACAACCAGGTCGACCCGCGCACCGGCACCATCCGCGGTCGCGCCGTGTTCGACAACCGTGACGGCAGCTTCACCCCCGGCCTGTATGCACGCCTGAAGCTGGTCGGCAGCGCGACCTACGACGCCGTGCTGATCAAGGACGTCGCCGTCGGTACGGATCTGGGCAAGAAGTTCGTCCTGGTACTGGCCGAAGACGGCACTGTCGCCTACCGCCCGGTCGAGCTCGGTCCCAAGCTGGAAGGGTTGCGCATCGTCCGCAGCGGTCTGGCCAAGGGCGAAAGCATCGTGGTCAACGGCCTGCAGCGCGTGCGCCCGGGCAGCCAGGTGCAGCCGGAGTCGGTACCGATGGCCGACGCGGAGACCCTGGCCACCCTGCGCCAGCAGAACCGCGCGATCAGCGAGGCGATGAAACCGCAGGTCGTCGAGCGCAGCCTGGCTCAGCGCCCAAGCAGCTGAATACCTCCCAGAACTGACCTGAACTCCGGCGCGCCTGCCGCGCCAATCCGATCGATCCGCCAGGGCGCCAGACGCGCGCCCTACCCCGGAGTGCGCCATGAATTTCTCGCAATTCTTCATCAAGCGGCCGATCTTCGCCGCCGTGCTGTCGCTGGTGATCCTCATCGGCGGGGCCATCTCGCTGTTCCAGCTGCCGATCAGCGAATACCCCGAAGTCGTCCCGCCCACCGTGGTGGTACGCGCCAACTTCCCCGGCGCCAACCCCAAGGTGATTGGCGAAACCGTCGCATCCCCGCTGGAGCAGGCCATCACCGGCGTCGAGGGCATGCTCTACATGTCGTCCCAGGCGACCGCCGACGGCAAGCTGACCCTGACCATCACCTTTGGCCTGGGCACTGATCTGGACAACGCCCAGGTGCAGGTGCAGAACCGCGTCACGCGCACCATGCCGACCTTGCCCACCGAGGTGCAGCGCCTCGGCGTGACCGTGGACAAGGCGTCGCCGGACCTGACCATGGTGGTGCACCTGACCTCGCCGGATCAGCGCTACGACATGCTCTACCTGTCCAACTACGCCGCACTCAACGTCAAGGACGAGCTGGCGCGGCTGGATGGCATCGGCGATGTGCAGCTGTTCGGCATGGGCGATTACTCCCTGCGCGTCTGGCTCGACCCGGAGAAGGTCGCCTCGCGCAACCTCACCGCATCGGACGTGGTCAACGCGATTCGCGAGCAGAACCGCCAGGTCGCTGCAGGTTCTCTGGGCGCACCGCCGGCACCAGGCGCGACGGACTTTCAACTGTCGATCAACACCCAGGGCCGCCTGGTCACCGAGGAGGAATTCGAGAACATCATCATCCGCGCGGGTGAAGATGGCTCGATCACCCGCCTGCGGGACATCGCCCGTGTCGAGCTGGGCTCCAGCCAGTACGCGTTGCGTTCGCTGCTGAACAACCAGCCCGCCGTCGCCATTCCGGTATTCCAGCGCCCGGGTTCGAACGCCATCGAAATCTCCGATTCGGTACGGGCACGCATGGCAGAGCTGAAACGCGACTTCCCGGAAGGCGTGGACTACGAGATCGTCTACGACCCGACCATCTTCGTGCGCGGCTCCATCGAAGCGGTGGTGCACACTCTGCTCGAGGCCATCGTGCTGGTGGTGCTGGTGGTGATCCTCTTCCTGCAGACCTGGCGCGCCTCGATCATTCCACTGGCCGCGGTGCCGGTATCGCTGATCGGCACCTTCGCGGTCATGCACCTGCTCGGCTTCTCGCTCAACGCTCTGTCACTGTTCGGCCTGGTGCTGGCCATCGGCATCGTGGTGGACGACGCCATCGTCGTGGTGGAAAACGTCGAGCGCAACATCGGCCTCGGCAAGTCGCCGGAGGAAGCGACCCGTCAGGCCATGAAGGAAGTGACCGGGCCGATCATCGCCACGGCGCTGGTGCTCTGCGCGGTATTCATCCCGACTGCATTCATTTCCGGCCTCACCGGGCAGTTCTACCAGCAGTTTGCGCTGACCATCGCCATTTCCACGGTGATCTCGGCCTTCAACTCGCTGACCCTGTCGCCGGCACTGGCCGCCGCACTCCTCAGGTCGCACGACGCACCAAAGGACGGCTTCTCGCGTCTGCTCGATCGAATTTTTGGTGGCTGGCTGTTCGCGCCGTGCAACCGCATGTTCGACCGCGCCAGCCACGGCTACGTCGGCCTGGTGCGGCACATCCTGCGCGGCAGCGGCATTGCGCTGGTGGTCTATGTCGGGCTGGTCGGCCTCGGCTACATGGGCTTCGCCAGCACGCCGACCGGTTTCGTGCCACCGCAGGACAAGCAGTACCTGGTCGCCTTCGCCCAGCTGCCGGACGCCGCCACGCTGGACCGCACCGAGGACGTGATCAAGCGCATGTCGGAAATCGCCGGCAAGCACCCGGGCGTGGAGAACACCGTGGCCTTCCCGGGTTTGTCGATCAACGGCTTCACCAATAGCCCGAACAGCGGCATCGTATTCACCCCACTCAAGCCCTTCGATGAGCGCAAGGACCCGTCGCTCTCGGCGAACGCCATCGCGGCGGACCTCAACGGTCAGTTCGCGCAGATCCAGGACGCCTTTATCGCCATCTTCCCGCCGCCACCCGTACAGGGCCTGGGCACCATCGGCGGTTTCCGCGTGCAGGTGCAGGACCGCGGCAACCTCGGCTACGAGGAGCTGTACAGCCAGGTGCAGAACGTCATCGCCAAGAGCGCGGACTATCCGGAGCTGGCCGGCCTGTTCACCAGCTATCAGGTGAACGTGCCGCAGGTGGATGCCGACATCGACCGCGAGAAGGCCAAGACCCATGGCGTGCCGATCGACGAGATCTTCGACACCATGCAGGTTTACCTCGGCTCGCTGTATGCCAACGACTTCAACCGCTTCGGCCGCACCTATCAGGTCAACGTCCAGGCCGATCAGAAGTTCCGCCTCGCACCCGAGCAGATCGGCCAGCTGAAGGTACGCAACAACCGCGGCGAGATGGTCCCGCTGTCGACCTTCGTCAACGTCACGGACAGCGCCGGCCCTGATCGGGTGATGCACTACAACGGCTTCCTCACCGCCGAGATCAACGGCGCAGCTGCACCGGGCTACAGCTCCGGTCAGGCCGAGGCCGCGATGGAGCGCCTGCTCAAGGCTGAATTGCCGAATGGCATGAGCTACGAATGGACCGAACTGACCTATCAGCAGATCCTCGCCGGCAACACCGCGATATTCGTTTTCCCGCTCTGCGTGCTGCTGGCCTTCCTGGTGCTGGCCGCGCAATACGAGAGCTGGAGCCTGCCGCTGGCGGTGATCCTGATCGTGCCGATGACGCTGCTCTCGGCGATCACCGGGGTGATCCTGGCCGGCAGCGACAACAACGTGTTCACCCAGATCGGCCTGATCGTGCTGGTGGGTCTGGCGTGCAAGAACGCCATCCTCATCGTCGAGTTCGCCAAGGACAAACAGGAAGAAGGCATGGACCGGCTGGCCGCGATCCTCGAAGCCTGCCGCCTGCGTCTGCGGCCGATCCTGATGACCAGCTTCGCCTTCATCATGGGCGTGGTGCCGCTGGTGCTTTCCAGCGGGGCCGGTGCCGAGATGCGTCATGCCATGGGCGTCGCGGTGTTCAGCGGCATGCTCGGCGTCACCTTCTTCGGCCTGCTGCTGACCCCGGTGTTCTATCTGGTGATTCGTGCCTTCGTCGAGAAACGCGAAGCCCGCAAAGCGGTTTACAAGGAGGCCCGCGCATGAAGTTCTTCGCCCTTTCCCTGCTCACTCTGGCACTGAGCGCCTGTGCTGTAGGCCCCGATTACCGGGCACCGCAGCCGGAACCGGCGCGTATCGACAGCGCTTCGGCTGGCGAATACGACCACTCACACTTCGAAGCGGCCTGGTGGCAGCAGTTCGACGACCCGACGCTGGACGCCCTGGTCGGCGAAGCGCTGGCCGAGAACCGCGAACTGCGCATCGCCTATGCCCGCCTACGGGCGGCACGGGCTATTCGCGATGACGTCAGCAATGATCGTCTGCCCACCGTCACCGCGGGCGCCAGCGCCGATATCGGCAAGGCCCAGCAACCCGGCGTGACCGAACAGCGTGTGAATGCCGAACGCTACGACCTCGGGCTGGACATGGCCTGGGAGCTGGACCTGTTCGGCCGCATCCAGCGCCGCCTGGAATCCAGCGAGGCGCAGGCCGATGCCGTCGAGGCCGAGCTCTACCAGCTGCAGGTCAGCCTGATTGCCGAGCTGGTGGATGCCTACGGTCAGCTGCGCGGTGCCCAGCTGCGTGAGCGCATCGCCCGCGACAACCTGGCCAACCAGCGCAATTCCCATGAGCTGACCGAACAGCTTCGCGAAGCGGGCGTCGGCAGCGAGCTCGACGTTCTGCGCGCCGATGCCCGTCTGGCGGCCACCGAAGCCAGCCTGCCGCAGCTCAGGGCGCAGCAGGCGCGTGCGCGCAACCGCATCGCTACCCTGCTCGGCCAGCGAGCCGATCAGCTCAGCGTCGACCTCTCGCCCCGCGAGCTGCCGGCAATCGCCAAGTCGCTACCGATTGGCGATCCCGGCGAGCTGCTGCGCCGGCGCCCGGACATTCGTGCAG
Organism: Stutzerimonas stutzeri; assembly: GCF_000935215.1. GTDB lineage: Bacteria > Pseudomonadota > Gammaproteobacteria > Pseudomonadales > Pseudomonadaceae > Stutzerimonas. Next base: position 1,776 of record NZ_JXXD01000182.1, on the reverse strand, counting down.
CCGAGCGTCAGCTGGCTGCGGCCACTGCCGATGTCGGCGTGGCGACGGCCGACCTGTTTCCGCGGGTGAGTCTGTCGGGCTTTCTCGGCTTCGTTGCCGGGCGCGGCTCGCAGATCGGTTCCAGCGCGGCGCGGGCCTGGGGCGTGGCGCCGAGCATCAGCTGGGCAGCGTTCGACCTCGGCAGCGTGCGGGCGCGCCTGCGGGGTGCCGAAGCCGACGCCGATGCGGCACTGGCCAGCTATGAGCAACAGGTCCTTCTGGCACTGGAAGAGTCGGAAAATGCCTTCAGCGATTACGCCTTCGTCCAGCAACGCCTTCTCTCATTGTTGCGGCAGTCCACCGCCAGTCGTGCCGCTGCACAACAGGCGGAAATCCGCTACCGCGAAGGCACCGCGGACTTCCTCGTGCTATTGGACGCTGAACGCGAGCGCCTTGCCGCCGAAGACGCCCAGGCGCAGGCCGAGGTCGAGCTCTATCGAGGGGTGGTCGCCGTGTACAAAGCGCTTGGCGGCGGATGGGAGGTGACCGGCCAGTCTCATCAAGCCAGTACCACGGTGATGGCCCCAGCGGAGGGACGCCAGGCAAAACTGTGACACGGTGCCGCTCCCGCCGGGTTGGTTGGGGAAAGCGCTTTCAGTCGTCACCTATCTTTGGCATAAGGAGCGGCTGAAAGCCTAGAAGCGTCCTCGCGGTCGGTCCGCCTGGATGCACTGCCAACCAACCAGAATAAAGAGTCTTTCATGAAGCCGATCATTACCCTTGCCGGGCTTGTGCTGGCGGTCACCAGCGCATTCGCCCAGGCGGAGCCCATCGTCATCAAGTTTTCTCACGTAGTGGCCGAAGACACGCCCAAGGGCAAGGGTGCGCTGATGTTCAAACGCCTGGCCGAAGAGCGCCTGCCCGGCCAGGTAAGCGTTGAGGTCTATCCGAATTCGACGCTGTTCGGTGATGCCACGGAGCTGGAGGCATTGCGCAACAACGAAGTGCAGCTGCTGGCACCGTCACTGGCGAAGTTCGAGCAATACACCAAGCAGCTGCAGGTATTCGACCTGCCCTTCCTATTCGACGATATCGACGCGGTAAACCGCTTCCAGAAGCGCACCAAGGGCAAGCAGCTGCTGCGCTCGATGGAAGACCAGAACATCACCGGCCTGGCCTACTGGCACAACGGCATGAAGCAGCTCTCGGCGACCCGCATGCTACGCCTGCCGAGCGATGCCTCGGGGCTGAGCTTCCGCATTCAACCGTCGGCCGTGCTCGAGGCGCAGTTCGGTGCTGTCGGCGCATCGACCCAGAAGATCGCCTTCGCCGATGTCTACGACGCCCTGCGTACCGGCACCGTACAGGGCGCGGAGAATCCCTGGTCGAACATCTACAGCAAGAAGATGCATACCGTGCAGCCGTACATCATCGAGAGCGACCACGGTGTGCTCGATTACATGGTGGTCAGCAACACCCGTTTCTGGATGGGCATGCCGCACAAGATCCGTTTCGAGCTGGAAGCCATCCTCGACGAAGTGAGTTACATGGTGAACCGCGAGGCCGAGGAGCTTAATCAGGCCGACCGCGAGCGCATTCGCCAGGCGGGAACGACCGAGATCGTCAGCCTGACCCCGGAAGAGCGCGAGCGCTGGCGCGAAGCGATGCGTCCGGTTTGGCAACAGTTCGAACCGGTGATCGGCGCGGACATCATCAAGGCAGCCCAGACCGTCAATCGCAAGCAGCGCAATTGACCGCCGAAAGCGACGCCGCATAAAACGCAAAAGCCCCGCCGAT
>NZ_JXXD01000181.1 GCF_000935215.1 Stutzerimonas stutzeri | reverse complement strand
CCCTGCTGAATGCGCAGGTCGGTGTTGGCCAGGGCGTTGCGGATCAGCGTGCCGGCGTATTCCGGGTTGCGCTCGAGTGCTGCGGCGCTCGCCGGGAACAGCGGGGCGAAGAGATCGTATTCGAGCAGTAGCTCGAAGGTGCGCTCGGCCTTGCCGCCGAGGAATAGCTTGAGCACTTCGTCGAACAGGCGTGCCGAGGGAATGCCGTCGAGCAGGTCGGCGAGGTCGACGATGGGTTCGGCGCTATGCCGTTCGATCTCGAAGTCGAGCTTGGCGGCGAAACGCACGGCACGCAGCATGCGCACCGGGTCTTCCTGGTAGCGCTGCTCGGGGTCGCCGATCAGACGGATCAGGCGATTGCGGATGTCGTGTACGCCACGGGTGTGGTCGAGGATGCGCTCGGTAGTCGGATCGTAATACAGCGCATTGATGGTGAAGTCGCGGCGCTGGGCGTCGTCTTCGAGGGTGCCATAGATGTTGTCACGCAGGATGCGGCCGCTCTCGTTGCGCGAAGCGAGATGGCTGGCGTCGTCGTCATCCTCTTCCGGATGGTTGGCGCGGAAGGTGGCGACCTCGATGATCTCGCGACCGAAATGCACATGCACCAGCTTGAAACGGCGTCCGATCACGCGGGCGTTGCGGAATTCGGCGCGGACCTGTTCGGGGGTCGCGCTGGTCGCGACGTCGTAATCCTTGGGATTCAGCTGCAGCAGCAGGTCGCGCACGCAGCCGCCGACCACATATGCCTCGTAACCCGCCTGCTGCAGTCGTTCGACCACGCTCACCGCGTAACGACTGATCTCGTTGCGATGCAGGGAATGCTGCCGGCTGGACAGAATTTCAGGTGTGCGGCGGGGATGCGGGATGCGGCGCAGAGGAAGACGAAAAGACTGGAACAGCTTTTTCAGCATGGGGGGCAACTGTGTGGCGGAAGACGGGCCGGTGTCGCGAATGGCCGCGAAACCTGCGCGGATTCTAGCGCCGAGAGTGCTGGATGTTGAACGATGCGTAGGGAGGTGTCAAAAAGCATCGTGCGCCGCGTCACGCAGGCAGTGCTTGGCGCAGGGCGGAGGCCACGCGATTGTCGAGCAGTAAGACTGCTGTGAAGGAAAATGGGTAAGCCCCGGATAGCACAAAGGGGAGCCGAAGCTCCCCTTTGAATACTGTTGCGTGCTTTATTGTTATTAGTCGCTCAGGCGTTGCTGTTTTTGTTGTTCGCCTGTTCCATCGGGCCGTGGCCGTCAGGAGCACTCCACACTGGGAGCTAATAGCAAACGGATTTCTTTGGTCGCTGACTTTGCCTTGATCTTCGATCCAACCAGTGCGGGCCCTGCTGATGCAGTTTTTTGTTGTTCTCGGCCTGGTCGTGGGGCGAACCCCGTGGCAAGTCCTCTCCAAAAGAATCAGTTAGCTGCGCCTCCGCCTTCTTGTCGTTATTTTGCTGGAGCCGTTACGTCTTGTTCTTATTGTGGGATCTGCTTGTTATTGTTGTTGTGCCTGTACGTAAGCAGTTGCCGTGCCAGCTTTCGAAAATCCTTATTTATCAACGACTTGGTGATTATCTAGACTGAGGCGGGCAATAAAAAACCGGGGCAGCGTTACCGTTGCTCCCGGTTTTTGTTACGAGTCATGGCGGGCGGTAACAGATTACCCGGCCGCGCTACTCGACTTGCGCCGCGGAATTCCCAGGCGCTGGCGGCGTTCCCACAGACATTTGCGGCTGATGCCCAGCTTGCGAGCCAGCTCGGTCTCGGTCATGTGATCCTGATGCTCGAGCACGAAGTGCTGGAAGTAGTCCTCCAGCGACAGATCCTCGGTCGGCTCGTTGCCCGTTGCAATGCCGCGAATGGTGCCAAGGGGCTCGTCGAAATCGTCGTCCAGTTCGTCCAGCTCGATATCGATGCCCAGCAGCTCGGCATCGATCTCCGGGCTTTCGCTGAGAATAGCTGCGCGCTCGATCGCGTTTTCCAGCTCGCGAACGTTGCCCGGCCACGAGTAGTGACGGATCGCCTGCTCGGCATCGCGGGAAAAATGCAGGTCGTCGCTGCTCATGCGCTCACCCTGGCGTGCCAGGAAGGCTTTGGCGATCTCCAGCACGTCACCACCCCGCTCACGCAGCGGCGGCAGCTTGAGCGCGATGACGTGCAGGCGGTAATAGAGGTCTTCACGGAACTGGCCGGTCTTGGCCAGGGTTTTCAGGTCGCGGTGCGTGGCGGCGATCAGGCGTACGTCGACCTTCTGTGACTGCACCGAACCAACCCGGCGGATCTCGCCTTCCTGCAGGACCCGGAGCAGACGTGCCTGTGCCTCGAGCGGCAGTTCGCCGATCTCGTCGAGAAACAGAGTGCCACCGTCAGCGGCTTCGACCAGCCCAGCGCGGCCAGCGCTGGCGCCGGTGAAGGCGCCTTTCTCGTGTCCGAACAGTTCGGATTCGATCAGCGTTTCCGGGATGGCCGCGCAGTTGACGGAAATCATCGGGGCCTTGGCGCGGCGCGAGAGGTTATGCAGCGCGCGAGCGACCAGTTCCTTGCCGGTGCCCGATTCGCCCTGGATCAGCACGTTGGAGTCGGTCGGGGCGACCTTGCGGATCTTGCCGAACAGGTCCTGCATGGGCGCGCAGTGGCCGATGATGCCGATGTCTTCTCGGTCGGTTGTCGCTGAGGCGGCGCTTACGCCACGGGAGGGCTGCGCTTGTGTCGCTGCGTTGTGCTGATGGTCGGTGAGGATGCGTGCCACGGTCTGCAGCATCTCGTCATGGTCGAACGGTTTGGCGATGTAGTCGACTGCGCCCATCTTCATCGAGTCCACGGCCGAGCGCAGGCTGGCGTAGCTGGTCATGATCAGCACCGGGGTACCTTCGGCGAGCTTGATCAGCTCGGTGCCGGGGGCGCCGGGAAGTCTCAGGTCGCTGACGATGAGGTCGAAACCCGGGATGCTGTAGCGCTCCTGTGCTTCCTGCACCGAGCCGGCTTCGCTGACCTCGTACTGGTTACGCTCGAGGAGGCGTCGCAGGGCGGAGCGGATGATGGTTTCGTCTTCGACGATCAGAATGTGTGACATCAGTACTCTCTCGACGGTCTGGAGGCATAACCGGCAAAGGGCCGGCACGGCAGTCGCCTCTTCAACTTACGGCATGGGACGCTTCGACATGCCGCGGCAGGGTGATGCGAAAACGGGTGCCGCGCTGTGTTTCCGGGTCGGCCGGGCTGTCGATATCGATCTGGCCATAATGCTCTTCAATGATCGAATAGACCAGCGCGAGGCCCAGGCCGGTGCCTTCGCCAGGGTCCTTGGTGGTGAAGAATGGCTCGAACAGCCGGTCCTGGATGTCCTTCGGAATGCCGCTGCCTTCGTCTTCCACCGTCAGGTACACCGTCTGTTCGGCAACTTCGCTGCTGATGCGGATCAAGCCGCCTTGCGGCGACGCGTCGCGGGCGTTGGATAGCAGGTTGATCAGCACCTGGGCGAGCCGCTGCGGATCGCCCTCGGCGAAGTGCGTCGGATCGCAGATGTTGATGAACTGCACTTCGGTGCGGTTGCGGTTGAGCGAGAGCAGGCCGATGGCGTCCTGCGTCACTTGCGCCAGGCTCACCGGATACAGCTGGTGCTGGCGCTCGCCGGCGTGGGCGAAGCTCATCAGCGATTGCACGATGCGCGATACGCGTTTGGTCTGCTCGATGATCTGGCCGCTGATCTCGACGATCTCTCCATCGCCTTCGCGTTCGTCCCGCAGGTTCTGCGCCAGGCAGGCGATGCCGGTGATCGGATTGCCGATCTCGTGCGCCACGCCGGCGGCCAGGCGGCCAATGCTCGCCAGGCGTTCGGAGTGAACCAGGCGGTCTTCGAGCTGCTGTGTTTCGGTCAGGTCCTCGACCAGCAGCACGAGGCCGCTGTTGCCCGGTGCCAGTGGCTCGGCAATGGCTGCCTTGTGCAGGTTGAGGCAGCGGCGATGGCCGTTGTGCGCCAGCCGCTGCTTGTGCAGGTGTTCATCGGCCTGCTCGATGAAGTCGCTCAGCAGGCTGCGCCAGGGTTCGGCGATGGTCGTCAGGCGTGAGCCGACGACTTGCAGCGCGGGGATCTCGGTGAGTTCCTCGAGCGCACGGTTCCACATGAGGATTTCCTGATCCTTGGCCAGCGAGCAGACGCCCATGGGCAGCTCCTGCAGTGTTTGCCGGTGATAGCGGCGCAGGGCGTCCAATTCTGCGGCCAGGCCGGTCAGGCGCGAGTGATACTCCTCCAGCCGGCTTTCGATGAAGTGGATGTCCTCGGTGATGTAGCCGTCGGCACCGTTCTTGTAGGCCAGGAAGTTCTCGACGATGTCCTGGGCTACGCTGGGGCCCATCAGGCCGGAGAGATTGGCTTCGATGCGATCGCGCAGGCGGCGCAGCGCGTAGGGGCGATGCTCGTCGAACGGCAGCTGCAGATCGCGCAGGGCCTGTTCCACCTCCCGTTGCGCGGTCTTGGCGCCCAATGGCTTGGCCAGCTGGGTGGCGAATTCCTGCGGAGACGCGGCGATCAGTTCGCGCCGTTGCGGGCGGCGGACGTTCTCCACGGCGCAGGCCTCGGCAGCGCTCTGCTCCTCGGGGCTGGTTTCACTGAAGATCGAGAACAGCGAGAACGCCAGGACGTTGACCGCCAGTGACGCGATTGCCGCCAGATGCCAGCTGGTGTCGTCCAGTACATAGACGACGTTGAACAGCGGAATGTAGAAACCGTCCAGGTTGCCTACCAGCGGCAGCAGCATGGTCACTACCCAGACGCCGATGCCGGCCAGCAGGCCCGCGATGTAGCCGCGGCGATTGGCGGTCGGCCAGTAGAGTACGGACAGCACGCCCGGCAGGAACTGCAGGGTGGCGACGAAGGCGACGATGCCGAGATTGGACAGGTCCTGCTCGGCACCGAGCAGCAGGTAGAAGCCGTAACCGGCCATGATGATGGCGAAGATCAGGCTGCGGCGCGTCCACTTCAGCCAGCGGTAGATGTTGCCTTCGCTGGATGGCTGATACAGCGGCAGCACCAAGTGGTTGAGCGCCATGCCCGACAGTGCCAGGGTGCTGACGATGATCAGCCCGCTGGATGCCGAGAGACCGCCGACGAAGGCCAGCAGCGCCAGGGTTTCGCTCTGTGCGGCGATGCCCAGGCCCAAGGTGAAGTACTCGGGGTTGGTGCTGACCCCCAGCTTGAGTCCGGCCCAGAGGATCAGCGGCACGGCCAGGCTCATCAGCAGCAGATAGAGCGGCAGGCCCCAGCTGGCGCTCACCAGGCCGCGAGGATCGAGGTTCTCGGTGAAGGTCATGTGATACATGTGCGGCATCACGATGGCCGACGCAAAGAACACCAGCAGCAGTGTGCGCCAGGGCCCTTCCTGCAAGGGCGTGTGCAGTGCCTGCAGCGCCGACTGGTTCTGCAGCAGCCAGATCTCCAGCTGATGCGGGCCGCCGAATACCACATACAGGGCGTAGAGGCCGATGGCACCGAAGGTCACCAGCTTGACGATGGATTCAAAGGCGATGGCAAACACCAGGCCTTCGTGCTTCTCCCGCGTGGCGATGTGGCGGGCGCCGAAGAGGATGGTGAACAGCATGATCATCAGGCAATAGCCCAGCGCCACGCGCTCCTGCAGCGGCTCCAGAGTGAGAATGCCGATGGCATCGGCCACCGCCTGGATCTGCAGGGCGAGCAACGGCAGCATGCCGATCAGCATGACCAGCGTGGTCAGCGCCCCGCTCCAGGTGCTGCGAAAGCGGAAGGCGACCAGATCGGCCAGTGACGAGAGCTGGTAGGTGTGGGTGATGCGCAGGATCGGATAGAGCAGCACTGGCGCCAGCAGGAACGCGCCGCAGACCCCCAGATAGGTGGCGAGAAAGCCGTAACCGTACTGGTAGGCCAGGCCAACCGTGCCGTAGAAGGCCCAGGCGCTGGCGTAGACGCCCAGCGACAATGTGTAGGTCAGCGGGTGGCGGATCACCCAACGTGGAATCAATCCGCGCTCGCTGACCCAGGCGACGCCGAACAGCATGATCAGGTAGGCAACGCTGATCAGGATCAGGTGGCTCAGGCTAAAGCTCGTCTGCATCACGCTGGCTCTGGAGGATGAAGGTCACCACGATGAGGATCAGCCACAGCACGTAGGGCCGATACCAGGCCCCGTTGGGGTCGATCCACCAGTCCATGATGGCGGGGGAGAACAGATAGATCCCCACCACCAGGAGCAGCACCAGTCGGTAGATATACATGCCGGGTCTCGTGTCGGAAGTGGGGCGATGGTAGAGCAGCGGCGGGCGGCAAGCCACCTGCGGCAGGCAAAAGCTGGCGCAGCGTGGCAATCCGCCTAGCGCAGCTGCGATTCGGCCAGTGTCCGTGTGCGAGGGATGCGCTGAGCGTCCCAGTGCAGCACCGCCCAGGCGAGGATGTCGGCTGGCAGTGCGTCGTTCAGCTCTGTGGGCGGTTGCTGGCCTAGCGCGCGCAAAGCACGCAGCAGCAGCGGACTGGCCTCGTGAGGCTGCAAGGGTGGCGAGCGGTAACTCTTGCCCAGCTTGTGTCCATCCGGCTGGATGATCAGCGGCAGGTGCAGATAGCGCGGCTGGGGTAGACCGAGCACTTCCTGCAGGTACAGCTGACGCGGCGTGGAGTCGAGCAGATCGGCGCCGCGTACGACGTCGGTTACTCCCTGCCACGCGTCATCCAGCACCACCGCCAGCTGATAGGCGATCAAGCCGTCGCGACGGCGGATCACGAAGTCGCCGACCTCGCGACCCAGGCGCTGGCGGAATTCGCCCTGCACGCGGTCTATGAAACCGTATTCGCGATCAGGCACCCGCAGGCGAATGGCTGCGTCGTCGAGGCCGTGGCCGGCGTTGCGGCAGAAACCCGGGTATGGGCCCGGATAGCCTTCGAGCTGCTTGCGCGAGCAGGTGCAGGCATACGCCAAGCCTTCATCCAGCAGGCGCTCGATGGCGGCGCCGTAGGCGACCTGACGCTCGCTCTGGCGCAACATCTCGCCGTCCCATTCGAATCCGTAGCTCGACAGCGTCTCGACGATGGCTCGCTGGGCGCCGGGCATCTCCCGTGGCGGGTCGATGTCTTCCATGCGCAGCAGCCAGCGGCCGCCGATCGCGCGGGCGTCAAGATAGGAAGCGAGGGCGGCCACCAGTGAGCCGAAATGCAGATAGCCGCTGGGTGTCGGGGCAAAACGGCCGACGTAGTGATGGGTTTGGAACGGGGCAGGAAAGGGCATGTTGGGGCCGGCGCTATCTGGGATGGCGGGGCGGATGAAACGCTGCAGGGGCTGGAAATGAAGCGGGGCGCCGAAGCGCCCCGTTCGGGATCAGGAACCGATCTGCTTTTCCTTGATCTCCGCCAGCGTCTTGCAGTCGATGCAGAGCGTAGCGGTAGGGCGGGCTTCCAGTCGGCGGATGCCGATCTCGACGCCGCAGGAATCGCACCAGCCGTACTCGTTGTCTTCGATCAGCTGCAGCGTCTCGTCGATCTTCTTGATCAGCTTGCGCTCGCGGTCGCGGGCGCGCAGTTCCAGGCTGAACTCTTCTTCCTGGCTGGCACGGTCGGCCGGATCAGGGAAGTTGGCAGCCTCGTCCTGCATGTGGTGCACGGTGCGATCGACCTCTTCCATCAGCTCCTGTTTCCACTTGTTCAGGATGCCGGTGAAATGGGCGCGCATCTTGTCGCTCATGTATTCCTCGCCCTTGCTTTCCTTATAGGGATCGAAGGCGCGAATCAGTTGCTTGCTCGACGGTGTTTCTTTGGTAATGGGCATGGATGAACGCCTCTCGCTATGTCCATTGCGCAGGATGATTTGTCCCTTGCCGGCCCGTGCCGGCCCTGCGGCTGCAAGCGGGCGAACTTACCAGATCGGATCGGGGCGCGCTACTCCCGAATCCAACAGTAACTGCAGCGGTATCGGGACCTTGGGTAGAATTCACGTTTCGTTCTCAACAGGAAGGTCAGATGACCTCGTCATACAGTGCGCGCAGCCGCGCAATCGAACCTTTCCACGTCATGGCGCTTTTGGAGCGGGCCAACCAGTTGCAAGTTCAAGGCCACGACGTCATTCATTTGGAAATCGGCGAGCCGGACTTCACCACCGCGGCGCCCATCGTAGCGGCAGGGCA
>NZ_JXXD01000018.1 GCF_000935215.1 Stutzerimonas stutzeri | reverse complement strand
CGTCGCCGACGACTACGAAAGGCCGCAGGCCCGGTGCCTCGATCACGCGCCGCGCGACGGTGCCAGGCGTGAGCTTGGCACTGCGCACCGGCAACATCGCGGCCTCATCCATGGGCGTGGCGGGCACCGGGAGCATCGGGATGGGCGGCCCGGCCGGAGCATTGGCGCGCGGCTGAAGGTTCAGAGCCTCGTAGTACGGCAGCGCCGACGTGCCGCCACGGTCTTCGACGACGATCAGGGGCTCTCCGGCGCGCGAGGCCAGTGGCAGAGCCGCCAGCAGCACGAGCAGGCCCTTCAGTGTGAGATGGGTCAAATGGGATGTTTTCATGGGGTGCTCTCCTGGTGCACGGCGATGGCCGCGGCGGTTGGGTGTGTGCCCTGCACACGGGCAAGGTGGCGCGACACGCTGCGCCGGTAACGAGCCGCAGGTTCTCCGCCCGCAGGACGGTGGTAGCGACCGATCGCCGGCAACCAGTCCTCGCCCGAGGTGTGCTGCTCTTTCAGGATTTCAGCGGCGATGGCGAGGTTGCTGTATGGGTCGAGCAGGTCGCACGGGCTGGCGTAGCGCTGCTGGTGGTAGCCGAGGTTGATCTGGCCCAGGCCCGCGTCGATGCGTGTGTGCGGCGTGGCGCGCATTGCCTGCTGCAAACCAGCGCAGGCGTCGGCACGGGTGGTGAAGCGGCGCGACTGACCGGCGACGTTGAGGGACCACGGCCACGGGACGATGCGCCCGTTGCGGCGGATGCCGCTTTCCTGCAAAGCCACGGCGTAGAGCACCGTCGAGGGGATGCCCGCGCGCTGTGCGGCAAGCTGGTAAGCCGGTGGCGGAAGCTCCTGGGCATGGGCGGCGCAGGCGCACAGGCCCGCCGCGATCACCAGTGCGCGCAAGCACTGCGAAACGGAGGTGGCCGCTATGGCTGGCGCTGCCATTGACCGTTCACCTCGCGCACGACCGCAGGAAGGTCTCCGGGCAAGCTCAGCGACAGCCACCGCCCGCCATCATGGTTGAGCGTGATGCCACCGCTGCGCACGCGCGCCGGATCGACGTTCGCACGCTTGGCCCAGTCGCGGATGCGCGTGTCGTCTTGGCGGCTGCCGACCATGTACAGGTCGAACTCGGTGCCGGAGGATTGCAGGCGCTGCACGAGTTGCCCGCAGGCCGCGCAGCCGTCCTTGACGAACACGGCCGTGCGGCCTGAACCGCGCAAGGGATTGGCGCTTGTGCCGGCGCCGGGTTTTTCGTCAGGCAGGTTCACCCGCTGCATGCCGGGACTCAGGCGCTGCCAGGCCTGGTCGTAGGCACGCTGGTAGGCGAGCAGCTTCTCGATACGGCGCGCCTCGACCTGCACCTGCAGCTCTGCGTAGCGGCGCCGTTCCTCGTCGGTGCGCGCCTCGATGCCCAGGGCGGACAGTGGGTCCAGGTTGGGCGAGTAGATGCCCAACGGCCCGTCCATCAGCTCGCGATAGCGAGCCCACTCCTGCGGTTGCAGGCCCCAGTCGCCTGCCACTCGGTCGTCCAGGGAGCGAGTAACCAGCGGGCGCTCCTGGCTGTGCGCACTGCCGGCGGGAGCCGTGGCCGGCTGCTGCGCCCAGGCGGGCAACTGGGCAGACGCGAGCAGGAGCGCGGAAAGGATGATCGACGGTTTCATGTCGTGCGCTCCGCTCAAGGAATCGCCATGCGACGGGTCTGGTCGCCGGCCTGGAACACCGCAGTGTTGCCCTCGACTGCCTGCAGGCGCCACGGGCCGACGGCATCGCCGGGAAGCAGCACTTGAAGCTGGTCGGGCGTGAAGTTCCCGTTATTCGGTGTGACGGACAGGCTGCGCTGGCCGGCGCGAAGTTCGGCGCCGACGATGCGGAACGGCAGTGGCGGCGGTTCTGGTTTGGCGGTGGGCCTGCTCGGTGAGCGCGGCTGGGCGGGCGCTGCGGCACGCAGGGCGCTTGGGCGTGCCTTGATCTGCTCGACTTCCGCACGAAGCGCCTGAAGGTCTTCGGCAGCGGCATAGCCGCTCAGCGTTGTCTCGACCTGGGCGGCGCGTGCTTCCAGGCGTTCGCGGGTATCTTTGAGGTCTGCCGCTGTTGCGACGACTGGACGCTGCTGGATGGCCTCAATGGTCTCGGCCAGGCCCACCGCCTGCGCTTCGAGACGTTGCAGGCGGGAATCAAGCAGCGTCTGGTCGGCCTGGTCGTTCATGGTCTGGTAGCTCAGGGCAGCGAAAACGCTGAGGCTGATCAGCCAGAGCCACATTAGGCTCTGCAACACCACGGCGGAGATCGGGCGCCGGGGAGCCTGCGCGGTATTCATGGCTGGCCTCCCGAAACCGAAGGCATCAGCGGAAACGTTTGCACCGCCTCGGCAACAGGCGGCTCGTGTGCGTGCTCGGCGGTCGCACTGCCTCCAGGCTGCTCAAAGCAAATCTGCCGTGCCCGTTCATCCGCATGCAGTTCCCAGGCCGGGCCGGCCAGGGTGAGCAGCGCATCGCGCAAGGTCATGGGGCCAAGATGCCGGTGCGCCGCCGGCAGCGGCAGCGCATACAACTCGGTCACGGCGCTGGGCGTCTCGCAAAGCTGGTAGCCACTGCGTTTGAGCACATGCCGCAGCCCATCGCCCACCGTGGCGCGGGCATCCTCGGGCATGGACACGTCGATGGTCTGCAACAGCAAGTCACGCTGCGCCGCCGTGGGTGCCAGCTCGACCAGCGTGTAGCGGCCATAGCGCACGACGGGAATGAACTCGGGTGCCTCGGGTTCGGGAGCGGAGGAGACGTCTTCTATGGCGTCTGGCACCAGCGGCGCGGTGGTGGTCGCGCAGCCGCTGGCCAGCGCTGCGGCCAGGAGACCAGCGCCGACCAGACGCCGGGATACATGGGTTGCGGGCATGGCATCGGCTCTTCTGTTGCGATGCCGATACCTTGGCGGCACGGTGCCGCACGGTCAGCCAGGAATGCGAACTGGGTGGTGCCCGGTTTTCTGCCTTGGGCAAGTGCTGGGCCTTCACGGGAACCCTTTGGAATGAGAGAAAAACGCAGCCCCGCCCACGAAGAACGCGGACGGGGCTGCAAGGTGGGACGAACAGAAAGTCGGCGGCGCTAGGCCGGCGATGGCGTGGGGTTCAGGCGGTGACCAACTGCCGGGCCAGTGCGACCTCGACGGAATCACCGTCCTGGTTCAGAACATCCAGCCCCGATTCGGGCACATCGCCCGAGGTGGACTGCGAGACCATGATCTTCTTGGCCATCAGTTCCAGGCAGGTCATCTGCGAGGAGCCGGCGTAGCCGAGGTAGATCACGCGCACGGGCTGTTTCTGCCCGATGCGCCAGGAGCGGCGTGCTGCCTGTTGGAGCGAGTACACGTTGTAGCCACTTTGCATGAACACAATCGTTGGAAAATCCAACAGATCAAGGCCCGTTTTGACCAACTCCGGGTTCGTGACAAGCACATCAATGCCACGATCCAGTTGCTCGGCGATCCAGTCCTCGCGGCGGCTGGCATCCACGCTTGCGCGCAGTACCGCTACCTTGAAACCTTCTTGCTCCAGCAGCCCCTTCAGGCGCGACGTGGTGTCGCGCGTGCCGGTATAGACCGTGTAGGCCAGAACCTTGCGCCCCTGTGCCTTCTCTGCCTTGCAGATGTCGATCAGTTCACGCTCCTTGGGGCTGATCTCGAACTCATTGAACTGAGCCGGGACGAACGCCAAGGTGTTGCGCGTGCGCGGATGCACTACGGTCTCCGACCGGAAGCAGCAATCCGGCCAGGCCAGCAGCACGTTGAGCACCACACCCAGCAAGGTCGTGTCGCGTCGCGCCAGAGCCTGTTTCAGCTCCGCGGTCAGCCGACCCGCCAGATCGCGATAGGCCGCGGCTTGTGCCACGTCCATCTGGACTTCACGAAACTCCTCGTCATACGGCGGCAGAACGTTGCCGCCAATGTCCTTGAGTTTGAGGAAGATGGTGAACGGCAGGATGCAGCGCAAGACGCCTTTCGGCCCGAAGCCGGGAGCCTTGACCGTGCGCACCGATACCTTGGTGCCCTTGGCCGTCTTGTGCGCCGTGCCGGCGCTCTCGGAGTAGATGTCCTTGAGGACACCGTGATCGCGCATGAACGCCATCGCAGCCGAGGTCATGCTGCCGCTCGTGGTCGGGCGGTAGCCGTCTTCGATCATCCGTCCTGGCAGCGCCCGGAACAGCAGGTAGAACAGATCATCGCCATAGCCGCCCATCAGCGTACCGGTCAGCAGCAAGGTCTTGCGAGCCTTCGCCGCCAGCACGCCCATGGCCTGGCCTTGGGCACTGCCGCCGTTCTTGTACTCGTGCGCCTCGTCGGCGATGAGCAGGTCGAACGTGCCTTGCGGTAGGTAGCGTTTGATGAACTCGGACGGTTGGTAGCCGCCTTCGCCAAAGCCAAACTCCATGTTGGCCATCGCACGTTCCATGCGCGTGGCCTGACGGTCGGAAAACACCAGCTCGCCGTTGCCATCCATGAGGTTGATGAACTCATGGATGTTGTCGCCCAGCATCGAGGCCAGAAAGCCGTCACCAAACTTCTGCAACAGCTTCTGCGCGGTAACTTCCCCGATGGTGGGGATGCGCTTCAAGGCTTTGAGGACGACCGAAGACTGGTCACTGCCGGACAGACTACGCGGGCGGATCAGCGTCCACAGGGGCGCAGCGCAGTGGCTGCACTTCCTGCGGGACTCTTCGGCTTGGAGCGCGACCGGGTTGGCCGGCTCGCCGTCGAGGTCGGTGATGAGCGTGCCGCAGTCCGGGCAGGCCGCCACGTCGCCGTGGCGGGTGCGTCGCTGGGTGAAGACCGGCTTCCAATGGAACCCCATCCGCATCCTGACGCGCCCCAGGATGAAAAATTCCTGGCCTGTGGGCGGCACACCCAACTGCTCGCGCAGCTTGATGAGCTTGACCAGCGTATCCGGGCCATTGAGCACCCAGACCTTGGCGCCGGCCACCGTCTCCTGGATCTCGCGCCGCCACTTGTAGACCAAGTGGGGAGGCGAAAGCACCAGGGTACGGCGGTAGCCTTCGGCGTTGAGCACGGCGGCCGTGGCGATGCCGACAGTCGTCTTGCCGCAACCCATTTCGCCATTGACGATCGCAGCGCGTTCGCCTTGATCGACCAACAGCTCGGCGGCGGCATGGACAACGTCGGCCTGGGCCTGGAACAACTTGCGCTTGAGGCTGGCAACAACGAGTTGTCGCTGCGCCTGTGCTTGACCGGCATAGACCGGCGGGTTGGCGCGGTTGAGAGAGTCGAGCAGTTCGTCGCCGAACTCGCCGACAAAATCCTGAAGGCTCAGTGTGAGAGGGTTGGATTCCGCTTCAAGCAGTTCGCCCTGTACGGGCTCTGCATCGTTAGCGGTGGTGTCGAGATCAACGGACATGGTGGTGCTCCAAAGAAAAATGGGACATGCACCACCCCAGCGGGGCGATGACATGCCCCGTGGTGGGAAGCGAGACGGCGAACCGTCGGTGGTTGGACAGTGCAGGCGCTCGTGGCCTGCGGTGACAACTCGCGGTCAGTACTCGGACGGCAGCACGATGCGGGTCGCGCTGCGATCTGCTTCGGTGAAGATGCGGATGCTCAGGTCACGGGTGACGACGTAAAACGAATCGAGGCGTTCGCCGGACTCCAACGCAGCGTTGTTCTGCTGCCATTGGTAGTCTGCGACGTCGCCCCAGTCGCCACGCATGTGGCGTTCGAAAAGCGGCATGGGATCGAGCCGGCCTTCGTTCATCAGGCGTTCGACGCCTTCGCTGAACTCCAGTGCACCGATCTCGAACAGCCGTTTGCGCCGGTGCTTGTCATGTTGGTTGGAGGTCATGTGGCTTCCTTCTGAGTGAAGGGGCCACGGCACCCTTGCGGGGTGTCGGTGGCCCCGCGTTGGAGAAGATCAGTACTCGCTGGGCAACAGCAGCGTGGTGACGCTGCGATCCCATTCGGTGATGATCCAGAGCTTCAGACCGGGTGCGACCTGGTAGGAAGAAAACAGACGATCCTCACCGGACTTCAGCGCGGCATCGTTCTGCCGCTTGTCGCTGTCGTCGAGGTCGCCCCAGTCGCCGCCGAGGTGGCGGCGCAGATACGGAATCGGGTTGAATTGACCCTGTTGGACCAGTGCGTCAACGCCGCAGGTCATGACCACCTGGCCGGGCGCGAAGCGCCGGCTCGGTGTCTGGCTGATGGAAAGTGCTTGGGCTGCCATGGAAGGCTCCTTGAGATGGAGGGGCCACGGCACCCCATCGGGGCGACTGGACCCCGGTGGGTGGAAAGAATCGACGGCGAACCGTCGGCGGTGGAAAAACGATCAGCGGATGGTCAACACCTCGCCCCGTGTCGGAGAGCCAGGCGTCATGTCCCACGCGCGGATGACGGGAACGAACTTGTCGGTGAGGATGCGCGTCTCGGCAATCGAGCCGTCTTCGCGTTCGGTGAATTCCCGCTGGAGCGTCTTGTCCTTGTGGGTGTCACCTTTGACGACGAGCACGCGCCCCGTCTTGGATTGCACGACTCCCGAGATCGCGCCTGCGGCCAGAGCCAGGGCGAGATGCCAGTGGGACAAGGCCCGCGCCGGTGGACGCAGCGTCTGCTGCGCAGACCCCAACTGCGTATCCCGCGACGGCCAGAGGCCTTGCAGCCTGCCAACCTCATCGGCGAACTGCTCCGGCTCCATCGTCACGCGGAAGAAATGCCCCGGCTCCGCCGGGCTGGCGGGGACGATGTACGGCAGGAACGGCCATTCGCTCGGCAGCTCCTCGGCTTCGACTTCGCCAAGCCCAACCTGCAGCAGCAGATTGCGCACGGCCTTGATGCCATCGGGCGTCTGCTCGCGCTGGCGCACCCGGCGTCCGAAGATCACCACCTGCTTGAACTGCGTTTCCACCGCTCGGTAGATCCGCAGGTCTGTGTAGTGGCGCGTCAGCCAGCCGACCAGCTCCGCGTCGAGCACGTAGCCGGGGACAATGAAGACCAGCACGCCGCCGTACTGCAGCAGGGGCAGCGTGCGCTGGTAGAACAGCTTTTCGAGGCGGGCACGGCCCTGACCCTGATAGCCAATGTTGCCGTTGACGTCCTTGGACAGGTCGCCATACGGCGGATTGAGCCAGAGCAGCCCAAAGGACTGTTTGGAGATCATCGTATCCATCAGGTCCGCGTGCAGGCAGTGATCGACCAGGCTGCGGGCATGGCGCGCCCGCTCTGCGTCGAACTCGACGGCGAACGCCCTGGCCTGCTCGCGCCCGAGGGCATGAGCCGCTTCGGCGATTGCCACGCCTTCGCCGGCACAGGGGTCGAGGATGCACATCGGCCCATTGGATTCAGGCGCACTGGGCATCAGTGCATTGAGGGCTCTTTCGAGCGTCGGTTCGTCGGTCGGGAAGTACCCGTTCTTCACAAAGTTGCGGGCGAGCCGCGGGAACATGAGCGCCATGGAAGTCTCCTGGTTGGCGGGATGAATGGCGCAGGCGGGCCTTGGCGTGCCTGCGCAGGTGGTTCAAGCCGCTGCCGTTTCCGGCGTCCAAATCTTGGCCGGGTATGGGTAGGCGGTGAGCACGTCACTGCGGATCAGCGAGCCGAGCGCCTGGGTCAGCGCCGGCACGTCGATGGCGAGCTGATGGCCCACCAAAGGCCCGAGGGCGAATGGCAGGCGGGTCAGCATCTCGTGGCTTTGCAGCAGTTCCAGCACGGTTTCGCGCCAGTGGTCGAGCAATGGCAGTGGGCAGGTGTCCTGCACCAATGTCCACAGGCGGTCAAGCCGGTGGTCGCTATCGCGGGGCAGCAATGCCAGTGCGCTGGCGTTGGCTTTGTCGGGCTTGACGCAGCGCCGATCGAACAGCCACACGTTGGACAGCGAACCGAACAGCGTTCGCCGGTAGGCGCGGGTCATGCGCTTTTCCAGGCGATCGACGTTGCCGACGAACACCGGGACGCTGCCGCCCTGGTCGGTGATGACGTGGAACTGCTCCAGCCCCTGTTCGTCGCGCCCGAGGGTCAGGCGAGCCAGGAACTGCTGGGCGGCGGTGTCTCGCGCCCAGATCGACAGAAAGATCAGGTTGCCCTGGTCATCGCCGACGCAAGCGTCGGCCATCACGTCCGGGCATTCGTCGATGCGGTACAGCGTGGTGGAAGAAGTGTTTGCGGGCATGGTGGTGTCCTCGGATGAACGGGAACAGCACCGCCCGCAGGGGGCAAGTGCTGCCCTTGGGGTGGAAGGAAAAACGCCCTGGTTCAGACCGTCAGCGTCGCATCTGGAGCGGTGGTCGCCTTGGATGTGCGCCGCCGTGCGTGGTAGGCGCGAACGCCTGCACGCCATTCGGCGGACTGCTCCGGTGCGAGGTCCAGATAGGACAGCGGGCACGAGTAGTAGTACGGGTGCATGGATTCGTCCAGCGGCTTGTAGCCCCACTGGCCGCCGCTGCGTTCCAGAAGATCGCAGCGGATGGTGCACAGGGATTGGCCCGGTGTGAGATCACGGTGTACGCCTTCGGCCTTGGCTGTGACTTGCGCAACGGACCAGAGGACGTTGCCACGCAGCGCGTGGGCGATGACCTTGACGCTGGCGTGCTCGGTCTCTTGCGGTGCGATCAGCTCCGCGATCAGTTCAGACCGCGATTGGGGTGAGAAATACCAGCCCATGAGAGGCCTCCTGGAAAAATTGAGCCAGAAGCCTCCCCGGTGGGGAAGACCCCCGGCGGGTGGATGAACACGGCAGATGCGGTGCCCAGTACTACGCAGGTTGCAGTTCGGCCTGGCGGCTCCACTCCTGCGTCTTGAAGTCCAGCGTGTAGCCCAGTTCGCCAAGGCGGGCGATCTGCGTGCGCAGGGTGCGGCGGTCGATGGTCGAATCCAGTTTCACGGACTCGCCCAGCGGCCAAAGCAAGCTGAACAGCGCGACGTCGCCATCTTCGGTACTGCCGGGAGCAGTTGCCGCAGCGGGCGTCGGCGCATCCACGCCGAAGGGCGTGGTATCGACCAGCGGGTCCGTGGATGCCTGCACGGGTGCGGGCTTGGAGGTTTTGGTGGGCTTGGCCGGTGTTGCCGGCGTTACTGCAGGCTGTGCGCCCAACTCTTCATCAAGTGGATCGAGGTCCTGGGTGGCGAAGCTGCGTGCCTCGTCACGGCTCAGTTTGTCGATGTCGTAGAGCGTCATTCCGTCCAGGCTGGCACGGATCTCGAAGCGCATGCCGC
Organism: Stutzerimonas stutzeri; assembly: GCF_000935215.1. Lineage (GTDB taxonomy): Bacteria > Pseudomonadota > Gammaproteobacteria > Pseudomonadales > Pseudomonadaceae > Stutzerimonas. The sequence continues at coordinate 16,402 of NZ_JXXD01000018.1, read as the reverse complement.
CACCGACCGGGTAGGACTTCGGGAAGATGTACCTGATGATGAACTCCCCGTCGTACTTGCCTTCGGGGTATTGCTCCAGCTCCGGGTCCTTGACCTCGAACGTACCGAGGTGCGTGGCGAGGCGTCCGACCGTGAAGGGGCCGTTCTTGCCGCGGATGGTACGCAGCGTGAGCTGGCCGGGGACGACGATGGGCGAAACCGATCTCTCGGATGCCGATGTGGCTGCCATGATGGTTCTCCTTAGCGATTGGGAAAACGACAAGGCCCGCGAGGGCCTTGCCGATCAGAACGAAGCAGCCAATGCCGGCTCCTGCTCCTCGACTTCACCTTCGGGCTCGCGCTCGGCGGGCTCGGCAGGCTGATCGGCAGCGGTGTCGGCGTCCTCGGCTTCGGGCGCGGGAGCGTCCTGGGCCGGCGGCGTATCGGCTTGCGCGGGGCTCGTCGGATAGACCTTGGTGCCGTCGATCTTGATCAGGCTAATGTGGATCAGTGTCGATTCCAGGCTTGCGGCCGGTTCTCCGGCACGCTCACCCTTGGTGCGGATGTACGGATCGATCTTCATGTCGTTGAGACGGAAGGCGATCAGCACCTTGCAGTCCCCTTCGATGGCCTGCACGCACCGGCGAACCAGATGCTCGGCTTCAGGGGTGGTGACGATGGTGTCGAAGTACCGATACTCCGGTTCATCGACAGGCCCGGCCAGAGCGGCGACGGTGCAAGAGAGGAACGGGTCGCCATCTTTGGGCGTGACGTCCTTCGGACGGCTGAGGTAGCCGATGCCGCGGGTGACCAGCTCGTGCTGCCTAATCGAAGCCAGTTCGGCCCGGTCAAGCGGCTCGGCCTTGAGCAGTCGCGCCTTGAGGGACGCGGCGGCTTGGCCTTTCTGCTCACCCTTGTCGCGGATGTACGCATCGCCCCACAGGTCGCCGAGGCGAAAGCGCACCAGTGGGCGCTGCTTGGGATCGTCAACGCCGATGTAGCGCTCGACCAGCTTCTTGGCCTCGGCACCCGAGACCTTGACGTCGAAATAGCGATAGCTGGGGTCCTTTGCGGAACCGACCAACGCGGCGATGGTGCATGCCAGGAAAGGCTGCGCACGGCGGCCGCCCCGAACAGGCACTTCACGGACACGCTGGATGTAACCGATGCCCGAGGTGTGGAGGTCGAAATACGATTTCTCGTTGGACGTGGTGCTCATGGTGAATCTCCATAGGGATGAAGCGGAGACACACCGGCCCCACGCTGCGGGGAAAGGTGCGTAACCCCGCGATGGGTTGATAAGGCGAAAGCATCCACCACCAGAGACTGGTGGCCGCTCGCGGATGGATGCGGTGCGAGCTGGCTCGGTCACGCAGTGGGAACTGCGCCGCAACCTCGAAGACCGATGGTTGCCTGGCATGTCGCTGACAACGTCAGCAGGCATGGGCTCAGCATGGCCGGGCCTCGCGCGCGAGACAGCCATCAATCGGCATTCGGGCGATTCCCTTTGATGAAATCTCACACGGCAGAAAAAAGGCCCTCCTTCCGAATGGAGGGAGAGCCTGTGGGGGGCATGTCGCCTGGTTCTTTTCGTGGTGTTACGCCGGTACAGCGCGGCGCCGTCGGGACGTCTCCACGCCGATCACGCTCACATCGATCAGACGCCAGCGCCCGTCGTCGATGAGCCGCTCCAGCACTTCGCCGAGCATGTCGAAATACACCTCGTCGTGCCGATCGACCAACTCGCCGTCGCGGCACAGCTCCACCGCATAGGTATCGCTGCCGCGCTGGTAGAGGATCGTCACCCGACCGTCGAACTTCGCGGTCGAAACCGTGAAACTGATCGCCGGAGGCGTTTCGATGATCTTGGCCGGCTTCGGATCGACCCAGGTGAAGTCGTGGGCGCCCGCATCGACCAGCATGTGGGTGATGCGCCGGAACCCGTCGGGCGCCGACATTTCCTCCAACTGCTCGATGAGCTGACCCAGTTCCATACACTGCGGCTCGGGAATGGGCAGCTTGGCCGGCGCGGAGCCGAGGATGTGTGTCTTGACGGTGTAGGGAGTGCCGTCGGACATCATCTCGGTGCGCTCTTCTGGCGTGTCCGCACGCAGACCGTCGAAACGACGACGGGCATAGGGTTGGACATGCACCTTGGTGCCCTCGCTGGGAATGCTGGTCACCAGGTTGGGATCGAGTACCGCGAACTCGCTGGGCTTGAGCTTGACGACGATGGCGTCCTCGCTGGCTGCGACCACCTTGCCGTCGAAGGGCTGGGGATCGATGACAAAGCCCAGTGTCGAGGACTGTGGCTGATCATCGAACACGCGGTACTTGAACGACCGCACGTTGCGGGGCACATGGCCTGCGACCAGCGAAGGCATCAGGGTCTTGATAAGAGAGCGATCCATGTGAATCTCCTTGAGGAAGAACAAGGGATTCCCCGCCCGCAAGGGAGAGATCCCTTGTGGGTGGATGGGCGCGATGCGTCCGTAGGAAGAAACAACCAGCACGGTTTCCCGCGCTTGCAGCCTTGAAGGTCTTGGCTGCCTGGGCATGTGTCGGCAACGCCGACGAACATGGGGTAAGGATGGCCCTGGAGTGAGCGGCCTGCGCTCAGGAAACCGCACCGCGCCGCACCCGCTTTCCTGCGCCGCGCCAAGAAAAGGCCCCTCGAAAGGGGCTGGGTGGTCAGGCTTGGTACACGAAGTAGTGTTCGCGCTGACGTGGAAAGAACACATGCTTCCATGTGTCGCCGCCGGTGTTGCCACCGTCGAAGACGACCATTTCGTAGGCATCAATGTCGGTGTCTGCCAGATCGGCGCTGGCGATATGGCGCATGTGCAGCATGCCGCTCAAGCGCTCGAATACCAGGATCTGGCCGATGGCGTCGTCCTGGCTCATGGCGTTGACGCAGGCTCCAAGCTGATGCTCGAAGTCGCGTGCGGGCGAGATGAGGTCGGGGAACATAAAGTGCTCCTATGAAATAGGACCAGCCTGGCTCCCAGAAAGGAGACAGGCTGGCATGGAGGGCAAAGAGGAAGGTGGGCGCGTGGTGTGTTTGCTAGGACTCGGCCAGCGGCAGGCCCAGCAACACGGGCGCGTCAGCGTCGAGGATGAGGATGCGCACATCGGCCTGGCCAGCCAGTTCCAGGATGTTCGCCAGGTCGTCGGGCATGCCCTTGCTGCGGTGCTCCTGCCGAAGCTGCTCGGCGGTGATGCCATCGGCGTACTCCAGGTTCTTGTCCGTCCAGGGCGTGGAGATCAGCTTGACGCCGATCGCCGGGCTGTACGGAACCCGAAAGGCGATGAACAAAAAGGCCTCCGGCGTGGCAAGGTCCGCCAGATTGGCGAGGTACTGGCCGGTTTCCGGGCTGATGTGTGCGCTGCTGATCTCCCAGCATCGGCTGTAGTAGCCGGTCTCGAAACTCAGGCGCCGCACAACTTCCCGCGCGGCCTCGACCGAATAGCTGTCACCAACGTGGATCAGGCGACCGTCGAAGTCCTCGCCATGAATGGCATAGACCACGGCACCGATCACGCCTTCGCCGTTAACACCTTCATCGGCATCGCATTCGGCCAGTACCTCGGCACTCACAGGTTCAGAGCCGTTCGTGACCACCGCGAAATCGCTGATGACGATGCAGGACGATGAAATCAGTTCCTGGTCGGACAGGTGTTGCTGGCTCGGGTGGATATTTCGCCAGACAGGCGGGCTTCCGTCCTCGTAGCTGATGGACAGCGTGCGGACGATTTTCAAATTCCAGTAGCCGCGAACAAAGGGATTGGGATTCTGAGACATGGGGACGCTCCAGATTGAATAATGGAGCCAATTCCCGCCACCGGGAATTGGACCCGGTGGGTTGAAAGGGGAAAATGCGTCAGGCAGAGGTGATCGTTGGCTTTGATTCAGCCGCCTTACGCTGGGCAACGGAAAGGAAATCGAGGGACATGACCGTGTAGGTGCATGTCCCTCGTGGGGAACGAAAAGACGGGGGTGTGCCAGAAACGGGCTCACCAGCCGCTGTAGTTCAGCATCAAGTCGGCAATGACCTGGCGGCGTTCCAGGTCGAGACCGTCGAAATCCGACAGCCCGTGGAAATGGCAGCGTTTGAGCATGGCACCGCCCTCGTGCGCGTTGTAGAAGCTGACCATGGCGGACAGAAACATGCGTTGCCCGCTGCTCAGGACACCGAGGGCATCGTTGAGCCGCAGCATGTTGGGACGCAGATCCCACTTGCTTTTGGCCTGGTTCAGGCCGTCACGGGTGCCGTCGCCGAACCATTCGGGGCCAGCGATCTCGGCACCACGCTTCCAGGCCTCGAAGAAGGCTTGGGGCTCGGCAGCGAAATGCTGCTCTTCCCGCATGATCTGATCGACGACTTCCTGCGGCAGCAGTTGATTCATGGCGTGATTCCTCCAGTTGGATCAGGGAATGGCGAGCTGGGACCAGCCGCCTCTTTCGAGGGCACGTTGAGCCGCCGCATGGCTGCGGAAGTACTCGTGCGATTCCCGCGAAACGGGACCTTCGGTATCGCGCGTGCCGATGTAGTGGCCGGCGGCGCTTTGCAGGACTTCGAGCGGCAGGAACTTGCCGCAATAGGTCAAGGCCAACTGGCCGAAAGAGGCTTTGTGGGACATGGGTAGGTTCCTTGGAAAAGCGAGGCCTTGTCCCTCACGGGATGGCAGCTCCCGCACGCGGTGGATAAAAAGCATCGGCGTCACGGGGACGCGCGTCCGCAGACTTGATGCGATACGGACTGGCGGGTTACGCGGGAAGAACCCGCGGCAGCCTGGAACCCATGGCTGCTGGCATGTGCTGACGAATCAGCGAACATGCGGGCAGCTTCATGCGGGGGCCGCGCTGCGTCAGTTGCAAAACGGCATTCGGCCCAGCCCGGATTGATCGGCGCAGAGACAGAAAACCCGCATCGAGTGCGGGTTGTCAGGGTGGTGCGCGGGTGCGTTGGCTCACTCGGGCGCGTCGCCCAGGACATGCTGCTTCCACAGGGCGAATGCCTCGTCCTGTCCCAGTTCGGCCAGGACCACAATGGGCTGCTCCTGCCGCGCACGCAGCGAAGCGAAATACGCCTTACGGTCGGCGATGGCCTTGAGGTTGATGCCATCGATAAACAGCAGCTTGCCGCCCTTGATGAACAGCACCTTGTTGCCAAGGTCGCGCTCGAATGCGGCTCGTACTTTCTCCGGTTGTTGCATGCGTCGGTTTCCTGTTGCTGTGGCCGGCCATTGGCTCGGAACGTTGATCGACGAGATAAAGGAGCCGAAGGCTCGCTGACCTTCGGCTCGGGAGGAAATAACCACCCGTGGGCTGTTGCAGGCCCGGTCGTCGCTAGAACCGTCTGCTCATCAGCAATCACACCCGGCCCATGTCGTGGCTGGGGCCGGCATCGTCTGGCGCACATCCGCGCACAAAGGGAGCCCGTTTTTGCGCCGGTGGGCGCCGGCACCGAATACCGCTGACCACAAAGGGTCTCCGGGTGGCTCGCGCTGCCTGGCAAGCCATCGGGGGACCCTTCGCAGTGGGCGGGAGAAACACAGACCAGCAGAACACGCGGGAGACGGTTCGCGGAAAAGATACCTTCAGGTCCCGCAGCCGGGGACGGCTGGACGGGACGCGCACACGGACAAGAAGGCGTTGCGCGCTGGGCGACCCGCAGGGGCGTGCGGGACACGGGCCACGCCTTTGAAACAGGGTGCGGCCCACGGGAAACGGAGTCGGTCAGGCGCCTTTGCGACCGCTGCTACGCGAGCGCGAAGCGCCACGCTTGGGCGTACCGGATTCGACCGGCAGCGTGCCTTTGCAGTCTGGGTAGCGACTGCACGACCAGAATGGGCCGCTCTTGCCGGTGCGCTGGCGCGTCGCTGCGCCGCACTGCGGGCATGCTGGCCCATGGGGAAGCTTGATGGACAGGGACACGCAGCCGTACTGCGCGATCAACTGAGAAATCCAGGCGGCCTGCTTGCTGAGGAATACGTCCAGGGTGAGCTGTCCGGCCTCGATCATGTCGAGCGCCTGCTCCCACACTGCCGTCGTGCCAGGGTCTGCAATCGCCGCAGGCACGGCGTCGATCAGCGTGAACGCCGCATCCGATGCGCGAATGGAGCGTCCCTTCTTCACGATGTAGCCACGGGCGATCAGCACGCTGATGATGTTGGCTCGCGTCGCCTCGGTGCCGATACCCGTCGTGTCTTTGAGCTTCTGCTTCAGGCGCGGGTCGGTCACGAAGCGCGCAATGCCCTTCATTGATTTGACCAATTCACCCTGGGTGTAGGGCTTGGCCGGCATCGTCTTGAGCGCCTTGATCTCGACCTCGGCCACCTGGCACGCCAAGCCCTCACGCAGTGGGGGCAGCACCTGGCTGCGCGCCGTGTCGTCGCCGTCCTCATCCGCTTGCGGTTCGGCCAGCACCAGACGCCAACCCTTGACGACCACCTGTTTACCAGTGGCAACCAGCGTCTGTTGGCCGCAGGAAAACTCAGCCACGGTACGGTCGAACTCGTGGTGCGGGAGGAACTGCGCCAGGTAATGCGCCCGGATCAGCCGGTACACCGCCAGTTCCTTCTCGCTCAGAGCAGAGAGGTTCGCGGGTTCGAGCGTCGGAATGATGCCGTGGTGCGCCGTGACCTTGCCGTCGTTCCATGCACGTGAGCGCTGGGAGCGGTCGAGCTGCCCCATGATCGGGCGCAGCGACGGGTCGGTATTGAGCAGGCTGTCCAGGACGATGGGCACCTCGGCGAACATGCTTTCGGGCAGGTAGCCGGAGTCCGAGCGCGGGTAGGTTGTGGCCTTGTGCGTCTCGTACAGGGCCTGGGCGATCTGCAATGTCTCCTGCACGTCCAGCCCGACCTGCCTGGAACAGACCTCCTGCAAGGTGCTCAGATCGAACAGTAGGGGCGGGCCTTCACGCACGCGCTCGGTCCCGACCGACACCACCTGGGCGCTGCCCGCAGCGCGAATCTGCTGCGCCGCCTGCTGGGCGACCGGCTGTTGCAGACAGCGACCGGCGTCGTCGGTGCAATCATCGGGCGCAACCCACTGCGCGGCGAAAGCCTGACCCTCTGCGGACAGAGACACGTCGATGGCCCAGAACGGCACCGACTTGAAAGCCGCGATTTCGCGGTCGCGATCCACGACCAGCTTGAGGGTCGGGGTCTGGACACGTCCGACCGACAGCACGCCGTCGTAGCCCGCCTGCCGCCCGAGCAGCGTGAACAGACGGCTGAGGTTCATGCCGACGAGCCAGTCTGCCCGCGAACGCGCCAGCGCCGAGTAATACATCGGCAGCGTATCGGACGACGGTCGCAGCTTGCCGAGCGCGGTGCGGATCGACGCATCGTTGAGCGCCGATAGCCACAAGCGCTCGATGGGGCCACGGTAGCCGCACAGGTCGATGATCTCGCGGGCGATCAGCTCGCCCTCGCGGTCGGCATCGGTGGCGATGACGAGATGGGTCGCCTTCGCCAGAAGCGCCTTGACGACCTTGAATTGCGTGGCGGTCTTGGGTTTGACCTCGACCCGCCACTGCTGGGGAATGATGGGCAACTGCTCCAGCGACCAGCGCTTGAGCGCCGCGTCATAGACCTCGGGTGCTGCCGCTTCTACGAGATGGCCGATGCACCAGGTAATCGTGACGCCGGAGCCGTTGAGGCAGCCTTGACCGCGCTGCGTCGCGCCGAGAATCCGGCCAATATCCTTGCCCTGGGAGGGCTTCTCGCACAAGAACAGGCGCATGTCCGTCCATCCGATTTCCGTGGTTCATTGAGTTGCTGGAATCGAGGATGCCGGGCACAGCCAGGGGCGGCAGCAAACAAGTCGCAAGCGGTGGCGACCACTTTCACAGGATGGAATGGCTGGGGCGGAGATAGCGTGCAGCCGGGGTGTGCGAGCCGGGAGCCGCGATTTTCGGGAGCGCGTGGAAGCCGGTGGACGTAGATGGAGCTATCCCCTGGGGATAGCTCACGGGTGCATGGAGCTGCGAACAGTGGCCGGCCCATGCCGGGTCACTTCCTACGCCGCGGCTCTTTTGGCACAGCCGGTTCCTGGGCGGCCTGGGGCTTTGCCTCCGCATCCTGCGGCTTCGGGCTGAGGGTCACGGACTCGATGCGAAACGGCAGGATGCCGACGCTACGCGCGTTGATCTGCCAGGTCTCGCGCGGCTGATCTTCGTTGTCCGTCCAGGGCTCGCGCTCCATGCGGCCGACGACCAGGACGCGCATGCCTTTCTGGTAGAGGTTTTTCCAGTGCGCGGTGTCGCGGTGCCAGATTTCCACGGGCGCCCAGAAGCCACCGCGATCCTCGAAGTCGCCGCCTTTGGTGGGAACGGGGTTGTCGAAATACACGTTCAGCCGCAGCAAGCGCCGCGGCTCGTCGTTGCCGTTGGGGAACTCCCGGTATTCGGGCGGGGAGCCAATGTTGCCTTCGCCCCAAAAGTGCGTGCTCATGTTGCAATCTCCATGGTGGTTGAAATACCCGTGCCGCGTCGGCTTCGGGCGCGTGCTGGGGTGTCCGGTGTCATCACCGATCACGCATTCCAGGTGGGATGGACTTGAGCCTGCGCAGGTAGGCGTCTTCCGCCTCGGCCGCCTTGCTGGCGCATTCCTGTGCCTGCCTGCCCAGGGTGTGCAGCAGACTGATCTGCATGTTCAACGTGATGCGCTGAAGCTCGATCGCGTGCAGATCGGCCAGCAGGTTGACCGGCGTGCCGGTGCTCACCATCAATTCCTGCCACAGCGCCACGCCCATGGCTGAGCGGTCGTTTTTGCGCCAGCGCAAAAACGCCGTGCCTGCGCCAGTGCTCTGCTGGGCCAACTCCACGGGCAGCAGGTGGAAGGGATGCCCGACTGCCTGTTGCAGCACCTGCCGCTGCGTCAAGCCAATCAACTCGTCGCGCATGGCGAAGCACTGGCTGGCCCAGGCCTCAAGATCCCCCTTACCCTTAAAAGTCTTTAAAAGGCCTTTTAGAGAGGCCGCGTGTTCCAGCTTCATGAAGGCAGCCTGTTGCAAGCCCTGGAAGTAGCGAGGTTCGCGGTTCGGATCGCTCATGCCTGCTCGTCCTCGTCCTCGTCGGCGCTGATTTCGGGTGCTGCGCCAGTGGCGGGCTCGTCGTTGGGGTCAGGCGCTGCAGCAGGACTCTCGACACGCTGTTGCAGGCCACGGCGCACGATGGGCGGTGCGAACTTCGAGCGGCGCGTGCCTTCCAGCACGTCCTCCGGCAGTTCGCCGAATTTCTCCAACGCCGCCCGTGCTGCGGCGTTCTTTGATACGAAGTCGTCGCGTGTACAGCCCGAATAGCGGTATTGCTGGGCCAGCGAGAACAGGCTGCGCAGTGCATGGGCACCCTCGTTGAGCCAGCGCTCCAAGGTGCTGCGGTCGATGAGCGCCGTGTGGTGGGCGAGAATCAGTTTGCGGGCGATGTCGTCGTAGTCGGCCAGCAGATAGACGGCGGCAAAGCCGAGCTGCGCATTGACGAACAGCGGCAACTTGACGGGCTGAACGTTGAGGTTTTCGCCCAGGCTGAGTGCCGGCGGCACGCTCGCCAGCGCCTGATCCACCTGCTCGCGCAGCGATTGCAGCGTGGTCTTGGTCTGGTCGAGCTTGACCTCGATGCGCAGCATCCACCAATCCGAGTACGGGTCGTCCTGCTCCGAACCACGCCGCATCTTGTTCATTTGGGCGATGTAGCCGTTCAGGCCGACGATGCCCGGTCGCCCCTCGGCAGCGGCACGGCCATGCCAGATGCGCGAGGCGTGGTGGGTGTGAAGCGTCAGCGACATCGCGCTGCGCAGGGAGCCGAGATTCAGTTGCAGAGGTTCATTGGTTGCCATGGTGTCCGCTCGTTGTGTGGAAAGGAGCGGTCAGCTTCGGCAGGAAGCGGAAGGCCGTCAGTCAACAAACCGAAACCTGCCAGACCCCGGTTCAGCGCGTGGTGGCCGCCTGCGGCGCGAGCTATCCCCTGGGGATAGCTCCATGGAGCGCCAACGAACGCTGCAGGTCGGGATCGGGGGGGACAACGCCGATACTGCGGCAGATGTTCGAGGCCAAGCTTGCGACTGCACGGTATCCGCCCCAACGGTGGAACTATCCCAGGGGATAGCTCTACTGGCATCCATGGGCATCCACTTCACCGCCTTGTCGGTCGGCTCACTTGCTGGCGAGCAGATCTCGCAGTCGCTCGATGTGCTGCCTGGCGACTTCTGGTGGCACCGGCTTACCCTGCGTTTGGGGTGGTGGTGCGGGTGGTGGCCGTTCGTTTGGCTGAGTGGGTGCCGGTGGCGGGTCTTTCTTGGCCCAGGCATTAAACTCACCGTGGATGGCCCGCTGGATGATGCCGAACAGATACCCTGCGGGATTGCGGATGCCGTGGTTGCTACAACGCGCTGCCCATTCGTCCAGCACGTCCTGCCTCAGCGAGGGATCAACCTGCTGCAATGCCACCTTGGCACCCGCCTGCTGTTCCGCCTTCAGTTGCGCAAAGCGCTTGGGCCATTGCAGATCGCCCAGCGCGCGCGCCTGCGCAGTAGTACGTATTTCATTAATACAACTACTACGTACTGTACGGGCCTGCTTCGGATTCAGAAGAGAGACGTCTGGCGCGGGTTTCGGCCCTGCTTCGGAATCCGTAGTAGGTCGTTCACGATTCCGAAGAAGGCCCGGAGCCCCTTCTTCGGAATCGTGAATGGCGTCCTCCTGTGGATAACTATCGCTGGCCGTGAGGTCCTGCTTGGCGAGACGTTCGGCCATCACCTGCAACCGTGACGGGAGGGTGCGTCCGGCCAGTAATGGGTCTTCGCCGATTTCCTTGAGCGTGTGCAGGCCCACGATCTGTACGGCCTTGGCAGAATGGCCGAGCGCCTGGCTGACGAGTTGCAGGTAGTCCGGGTCGAGCTGCATGGCCTCGAACGGTGTCAGAGGTTCGTCGTGCAGCACGTACAGATTGCCGAGGATGCGGCCAGTCTTGGGGTCACGCCGTCGCCTCACCAGGCTCAGCCAGCGGGTCAGGCGCATCAGTGTCAGCGCCCGTGCCACGGTTTCATGCGAGGCCTGGCCTGCGCAGGGCATGGACGCAAGCCAGGGCCGCAACTGCTCGTAGGTGGGAAATGCGGTCACACCATCGTCGTTGAGCATCAGCCGGAACACTTGCCAGGCGTTTCGTTCCAGCGGTGTCAAGCGGCGGTCGAGGAACAACTTGCGTGGCACCGTCTCGTGCCGGTTGCCACTGAACAGGAAAGCATCGCCGGAGGTAGGCGTGGGCGACTGTGCCGGTGTAGACGCAGGTGCGCTGGGGGCGGGCTTGGGCGCAAGGTCTTTCAGCGCAGCATCGAACAGCTCTGCGAGTGCGATGGGGCCTTGGCGTCGGACTCGTGGTGCGGTGTCGTCCACGGCCATGACTCAAGCCAATCCCTGATCGACCCAGCTCTTGATCGAGGCCCAGACCACCGACAGAGGCAGCGACATGCCTTCGGCCAAGTCCATGGCGGCATCGAGGATGGAGGTTTCGTCTTCGAGATCGACCGTTCTGCTGTTGGTCACGGCCTTCCATTGCCGCCACAGCTCCGTGTCCTGCTCCTCGTCCAGCACGGGGTGCCGACCCTTGCGCTTGGGTAGACCGAGGATTTCACGGCGAAGCGCTACTTCCTGATGCGTCAAGCCATAGAACTTGCTGACCATCTCCGTGCTCGCGCCCAGCCTGAGCATGCGATCGACCGTGGCGATTTCCTTCTCCACGTCCTGCGCCTGCTGGAGCAGCCGCCGCAGCACTTCGCGGTTGACCGTCACTGAGCACCAGGAGACGTTGGCGTTGGCCAGCACGCTGATCAGCGCGGGATGCTTGAGGGCGTCCAGCTCTGCCTCGCCAAACCCCATCAGTTTGCAGCGGCGCAGTTGCCCATTGCGCAGGTCATAGAGGGCCTGGGCGATGACAGCCTGGTTGAGTGGGTGTGCTGTGGACATGCTGGCCTTCCTCGCTTAGGTTCCAGAGTCCGCAGTGCCGGCTTCGAGATCGAGCAGGCGGCGGGCCAGTCGCAGCAGGCGGAACAGCTTGACCAACGCGGTGTCGCTCAATCGTCGGGTTACGTCGCCCTGGCCGTGTAGTAGGGCCGGCAGGTCGATGACGAGTTGCCCGTTGTCCAGACCGACGTCGGCGGGCTGCTGACCGGCCAGGCAAGTCAACAGCGCATGGACGGCACGGCCCAGCGGCGCTGGGTTTGTGGTGCGAGCACGGCAGGCGAAGCCGATGCCGTCTGGGCGGTCATTGATGCACTCGCCCAGGTCTGCCTCGACCGCAATCTCGCGGGCAAACTGCGCGACGTGGATGCGCAGGTGCTCGGGTGTGTCCAGGCCGGGGGCGATGTACCAGACATCCGAGATCGGATAGAGCCCGCCAGCCTGCACAGGGATGGACTGCAAGACATTCGCCGAGAAGTCGTGCGGCAGTGCATCGCCCAACTGGTCGGCGACCATGCGCTGGATGGACTCAAGTCGCTCCGTTGTCGGCGCCGGGGAGACAATGTGCTTCTGAAGCAGGTCGCCATCTGCCGCCGGACTGACCGCGCCCGAATGACTGGCATCCGCATCGCTCTCGCCCGTCGAGGGGGTTGCCGTCGGCCTCGCAGCAGGTGGCGCAGTATCGGCAGGTGGGCGCGCGATGGCTTCTGGCTCTGGCAAGGCAGGCGGCGTCGAGGGCGGCGCCGGCTCGCTGACCAAGGCACGCTGGCGGTTCTCGGATTCGGTCATGTCCAGAGCGAGCACGTCGTAATCAACACCCAGCAATTCGGTCATCTGGCCGATCAGTTCGTCCTGTACGCGCTGCGCAGAGAACTCGTCGGCCTGGACATCGAATTGCGACAGCACTTCCTGAAAGAACTCGTCGAAGTCCTGAATCAGTGAGCGGCCTTTGGCGTAATGCTCCCAGGTGCGCTCGCAGGCCTTGCGCATGACCGACAACCGCTCGACCTGGTGACGCCCCAGGCCGGCGTAGAGCACGGTCGGGATTGCGGGCAGCAGGTAGCGTACGGCGTCGGCCATCCGGCTGATGTGCGACTGCTGCACGGGGTATCCATCGGCGGCCAGGCGGCGGGCCAGCTCGGATTGGCTCAGGGGGGAGCCGCTTTCCAGTTCGTAGAACTCGCGCGCTTTCTCGACGCCCAAAGCGCGCTCGATGAAGGTGAGGCCACCGCGCAGTTCGTTTTCCGCAAGATGCCCGGTGAGCGCGACGATCTCGCCACGCTCGGGCCACGGGCGGAACAGGCATGAGACCCGAAAAAATCGTTCGTCCCTGGTCTCCGACCAGAGTTCGCGCAGGATTGCCAGTCGCGTGTTGCCGCCATTGCGGATGATGTAGTGATCGTCGCCGGGCCGCCGGGTGATGGTCGGTGCCGCGTCCAGACCACGCTCGCGGATGGATGCCTTGATTTCCTCGTACACCGGATTGCGCTTCTTGCGCGGGTCGTGGTCGTAGGGGCGCAACTGGTCGAGCGTCACGATCATGGGCGTGTCGGCGATCGGGTCGCTCAAGGTCGTTGCTGACGGGCCGCTGCGCTCGAACCCGGACGCGAGCAGTTTGCCGGCCATCTGCTGGGAGGTGATCTCAGTCATGGCCGCCCCCCTGCGCTAGGGATCGGGTCTCGCGCTCGGCGCGACGGATCTGCGCACGGGCGTTGAGGGCTGCCCGGTGATCGCTGGCCGTCGAGCTGGTGTAGATCGCGGCGCAGCCTGCCTTGGTGAACTTGAGGTGACCGCCCGCCGTGCGCTTGACGTGCCAGCCTTCGCCGACGGCGAACTCGATCAGGGCGCGCAGCCGGCTGTGGCCTCGGGCCAGTTCATGTGCGTTGGCCATGGGGCCTCCTGGTATCAAGAGGCTGTGGCGGACGGCCGGACACTGCGGCAAATCGATCCTGCCACTGCGGGAGCAATTCGCCAGCAAGATCGCGCATGGTGGCGAGCGCGGCGGGAGCGACTCTGCCCACTGGCTGGCGGTACTCGACCCGATGCACCGGTAGGCCGCGCGTCGCGGCACGCGGATAAGCCTCAATGGCCGGCACGTCGGTGGCCAACACGCCGATGTCGGTATGGTCTTGAAACAGATCGCGCAGCGCCTGCTGGATCAGCCGGGCGTTGGCGGACACCGGATGGACGCGGTTGATGAGCAGGTGCAGCGGCGGCGGCTCGATGCCCAGCTGCCGGTACGGCGCAATGTCCGCGAGCAACTGCATGGTGCCGCGCCGCAGCTCGCGGGCGGCGAGGATTTCTGGGGTCACTGGCGACAGCGCGAGGTCGGAGGCCAGCACCGCCATCTCCAGCAGTACCGAGCGCGCGCCCTGGGTGTCGATCAGCACCAGGTCGTAGAGGGGGTTCAGTATCGGCAGCAGGTGCCGCAGCCGCAGGCGCCCGTCTGGCGCGTGCAGCAGCAAGGTGTTCAGTTCGCCTCGGTGGTCGTTGGAGAGCACCAAGTCCAGGCCCGTGATGATCGTGCGGGACACAAGCTGGTCGAGGTCGCGCTCGTTGAAGGCCAGCAATTCATAGATGCCGCCCGGCGCGCGGTGAGCCAGCTCGTAGTAGGAGGACAAGGTGGGCTGCACATCGAGATCGAGCAGCAGCACGCGCAGCCCGGCGTCCGCAGCGAGACCACCCAGGTTTGCAGCCGTGGTGGTCTTGCCGACCCCACCTTTGGTTGAAATGATGGATACGACCTGCATGGCGTTCTCCGTATGAGGATGGAAAGTCCGCGGGAGGACGGGTCAGGCCCGGTTGTTGACGCGCTCGTCGATCCACTGATCGATTTCGATGGAATCCCAGCCCACGGCGCGCACGCCCAGACGCAGCGCCTGCGGGAACTGGCGTTTCTTCATCAGGTTGTAGATGTGGGCGCGCTTGAAACCGGATTTCGCTTCGACTTCTTCCAGGCGCAGGATGCGGCGCTCGTTTGGCTGCAGTACAGGTGTTTGCGACATGGCGGTCACTCCTTAACGCTCAGTGGCGTTTGTTGGCGTGACCTCTATTCAATAGACACGGCTGCGAAAAGACATTGCAAATGCAATCTCCGCGACTGCACATACAAGCTGGCAAATCTCAGAGGGAAGTGCTACGCAGCCGGCGCCTGGCGGTGGCGAACTTGCCGTTCAATGTCCGCTCCGCGATGCCCATGGCACCGCTGTGATGGGCGACCAGCGCGCTGACCACGGCCTCCTGCGTCTTGAAGCTGGAGTACGGCGTGCCCGATGGCGACTGGCCGAGCATCAGCTCCAACAGGCCGCCAACGATGTTCAGGTAGGTGGCCTCGGCTCGATCACTGATCGGACACTGCGCGCATGCCGGAATCACCGTGGGCTGCTTGAGCAGCGCGTCATGCTTGTCCTGCAACTCGCGAAGCTGACGTTTGGTCTGTTCCAGGACGGATTTCAAAGCCTGGCGTTCGACCAGCATGGCTTGCCCTGTTTCCAGAGAGATGAAGGGATGGGTGATGCGCTCGCCGCGGGAGAAGAGAAAGCCGGGCCGCTGCTCGGGGTAGTGCTGGCGCATCCAGCACTTCAGATCGACATGGCGTACCGTCAGATCAGGCGATTCGATCAACGCGGTGTCGCGCGTCGTGATGCCGTGCTGCCCGAAGGGCAGTTCCCCGTTGAGGATGCCGTCATAGATGCGGTCGGTGTACAGCCGCAGTTCGCCCAAACGTGGGCAGTCCAGCGACTGCGGCAGATTCATAGGCGACGAGACCGAAGCCAGGATCACCTGCTCGTATCGCAGCAGTCCGGCCCAGCGGATGGATGCTTCGAGCGGGCGGTAGAACACCTTTGATGTTGGTGCATCATTTTTGTTCTCGTGCATGCTCCGTCTCCTTCCAGGAGAAGAACTACAGGGCCGACTGCTTTTGCAGCCGTCCTCATGGTCGGCCTGTTGTCCGCGCAAGACGCGAGTGATGACGCCCGCTTTTGATTACTTCTGATCAGTTCGCGCAACGAGTAGGCGTTGTGTGCTCGATGTGCAAAAATCCATCGAGCACAAGAAAATCGAGCGTCCGTCGCGGCTCGACAGTGACGCTTGCGCTATCAGGATCGTGAGAAGTTGCGGCTCCCGCAAAACCGTATCGGTATGGTCTGATACGCCAGCGGTTTCAAAAAGCGGCGAGCGGTCGGAATCTATTGCTCGGGGCTTGGGATTGGCAACGGAAATCTGCTGGCGTCATATCCGATCTGGATACTGATATAGCGAGATAGCATCACAGAGAAGTCGCCCATGGTGACTGCCGAGCGCTGATCCGACGCTAAACGCTGCCTGCCAAAACGTGGAAATTGCGAGTTGGCCGCGCAGAAGACGGATGGGCGGCCATGCGAAGCGATCGACGTTCCCTCCTTTGACCTTGGGGTTTGGGGAGCAATGGAACCAAAAACCAACGTAAGCTCTGAA
>NZ_JXXD01000180.1 GCF_000935215.1 Stutzerimonas stutzeri | reverse complement strand
AGTACGAGTACATCGGATAGTCGATGTAACCCTTTTCGGTGCCGCCATACATGCTGCTGGCATCCAGCGGGTTCATCGGCCAACCGTTGGCGATACGCGCCGGCAAGTCGGGGTTGGCAATGAATGGACGGCCGAAAGCGATCAGATCCGCCCAACCTGCCTCAACTGCCGCAGCGGCGCGCTCGGGGGTGTATTTGCCCGCATAGATGATCGTACCGCTGAACGCCGCCCGCACTGCGTCGCGGAAACTGCCGGGCAACTCGGGCGCGCTGTCCCAATCGGCCTCCGCCAGTGATACGTACGCGACGCCGATGGTTTGCAGAATCTTCACCGCTTCGATGTAGGTCTCATGCGGGTCTTGCTCCACCAGGCCAAGGTAGACGCGCTCCTCATCCGTACTGGCGAACAGCGGCGCAAAGCGAACCCCCACGCGCTCGGCACCTATGGCGTCGGCTATCGCCTGGACCGCTTCGCGCAGAAAACGCAGTCGGTTCTGCAACGAGCCGCCGTATTCGTCGGTCCTGCTGTTGGTGTGAGCGGAGATGAACTGGTTGACCAGATAACCATTGGCGCAGTGAATTTCGATGCCATCGAAGCCTGCTTCCATCGCGTTGCGTGCGGCCTCGGCATAGAGCTGTACCAGCTCTTTGACTTCGGCATTGGACAGCGCCCGCGGCATCGAGGGCTCGACCAGCGCGCCCTCGCCCGGTCCCGTTTCGATAAAGACTTTGACGTTGGTCGCCGGAATGGCGGACGGCGCAACAGGTTGCGCACCACCGGGTTGCAGCGAGGTGTGCGAGACACGGCCGACATGCCACAGCTGGGCGAAAATCACGCCGCCCTCAGCGTGCACCGCCTGGGTAACAGCCTTCCAGCCTTCGACCTGCTCAGGGCTGTGGATCCCGGGCGTCCAGGCATATCCCTGCCCTCGCGGCTCGATCTGAATGCCTTCCGTCACCATGAAGCCTGCACTGGCTCGTTGCTGGTAGTAGGTCGCCATTACGGCGTTTGGAATATTGCCCGGTTGCGAGCTGCGCGAGCGTGTCAGCGGTGGCAGCACGATGCGGTTACGCAGCGCGAAGGAACCAAGCGAGGCAGGTGTAAAAAGAGCTTTATGATTCATAACGTAAGATTTAGATATCGTGAATTCTAGATATTAGATAGCGGAGGCGGCCTCACCGAATGTGAGCTCCCCCGCTGACGCTGTGCAGTCGGGTATACCGCAACTGCGACAAGAGGCCGATCGTCGGCCTTATATCGACAAATGTCAATATCTAGATTTTTATTGGGCCAGGAATGTGCATTGGCAAGATCCGTGGGAACCTTGTCATTGCGACAGCGGCGCCTCGGCAGCAGACTGCAGGCATCCACCCTGAGAGCTGCACCATGGACGCCACCCGCACCGTCGCCTGCCTGATCTACCCGGATGTGATGAGCCTCGATGTCACCGGCCCGATGCAGGTGTTCGCCTCGGCCAATGTCGAGCGGCAGCGCCAGGGCCTGCCGAGACATTACGAGCTGATGCTGCTCGCTGCCAGCGTCGGCCCGGTCGCCACCTCGGCGGGGCTGAAGCTGGTGGCGGATGCGAGCTGGGCCGTGTGCGATCCGGCCACGCTGGATACCTTGCTGGTTCCGGGCGGTGTTGGAGTGGATGCGCAGAAGCACGACCAACCGCTGCTCGACTGGCTGCGGGCCGCCGAACCCAGGGTGCGGCGCCTGGGCTCGGTCTGTTCCGGCGCGCTGATCCTGGCCGAGGCCGGGCTGTTCGATGGACGCAAGGCGACCACGCACTGGGCGGACCTCGCTGCGCTGGGCACGTACCCGACCATCGAGGTGCAGGGTGACCGGTTGCACACCTATGACCCGACCGATCCGCAGGCGGCGCATCTGTTCAGCTCGGCAGGCGTCACGGCGGGCATCGACTTGGCGCTGGCGTTGGTCGAGGCCGATCTCGGCCGCGCGTTGGCGCTTTCGGTTGCTCAGCGGCTGGTGATGTTTCTGCGCCGGCCGGGTGGGCAGACCCAGTTCAGCCCGATGCTGGCGGCGCCGAGTGGCGGCGTGGCGCGTCTTGCCGCGTTGCTGGAATGGATTCCCGGGCACCTGGGCGACGACCTGTCCATCGAGGCGCTGGCCGCTCAGGCGCATATGACACCGCGCACCCTGTGCCGTCTGTTCAGCCAGGAAACCGGCATGGGGCCGGGCCAGTACATCGAACGGGTGCGCCTGGAAGCCGCGCGCAATCTGCTGCTCGACGCCCAGGCCTCGATCGCGACGGTGGCGCGGCTGACCGGCTTCGGCCATCCGGAAAACCTCAGGCGCAGCTTCCAGAAACACCTGTCGGTTAGCCCGCGGGATTTCTACCAGCGCTTCGGCTGACGCTTAGTCCGAACCTCACTCACCGTTTCCAGCTCGCTCGGCATCCAGCCAGGCAGCGCTGTGCCCGCTCGTCACCCTCAAGGAGCCGCCCTTATGCATCTTCTGCTCAGCAATCCTCAGGTCCTGCGTCTGTTCATCGCCCAGGCGCTATTCTGGTCCTGCTCGATGACCGGCATCATCTTCACTTCCATCGTCGGTCTGCGCCTGGCACCGGCGGCCGGCCTCGCCACCCTGCCGCTGGCCCTGCTGATGCTCGGTGGCCTGCTCGCCCTGCAACCACTCGCGGGGTTGATGCAACGCCGTGGCCGTCGCGCCGGCTTTCTCATCGGCGCCACGGCCGGCGTGTTGGGCGGACTGATCAGCGCGCTGTCGCTCTGGCTCGACAGCTTCACCCTGCTCTGTCTCGGCGCTCTGCCCATCGGCGCCTACCAGGCCTCGGCGATGTACTACCGCTTCGCCGCGCTGGAAGCGGTGAGCGACGCCTTCAAAGGGCGCGCCACCGCCTGCGTGATCGGCGGTGGCGTGCTGGCCGCGCTGATCGCGCCCACGCTCGGCCACATGGCGCGTGATCTCGCCAGCGTTCCATTCGCCGGCACCTATCTGTTGATCGCCAGCTTCGCGGCGCTGGGCGTGCTGGTGCTTGCTGGATTGCCGGCGAGCAGCGGAACGCCCGGCGTTCAGGCCGCCCTGCCAGCAGTCAGTTGGCAGGCACTGCTGGCGCGGCCGACCATTCGCGCCGCGGTGCTGACCACCGCCGCCGGCCACGGCCTGATGATCCTGGTGATGAACGCCACGCCCCTGGCGATGCATGGCGAAGGTCTGGATCTGCAGGCCAGCGGTCAGGTCATCCAGTGGCACATGCTCGGCATGTTCCTCCCGGCATTCGTCGCCGGGCCGCTGGTGGACCGCTTCGGCTGCCGGCTGGTCGCCTGTGTGGGTGGAGGATTGCTGATCGCCAGCGCGGTGGTCGCGCTGCTCGGCGTCAGCCACTGGCATTTCCTGCTCAGCAGCTGCCTGCTAGGCATCGGCTGGAACCTGATGCTGGTCGCCGGCACCACCCAGCTGGGCCAGGGCCATGCCGCAAGCGAACGCGCCCGGGCACAGGGCCTGATGGAGCTGAGCAACGGCAGCGTCGCCGCGGTGATGTCCTTCGCCTCTGGCGCGTTGATCGCTCAGGCTGGCTGGGCGGCGGTGAACATCGGGCTGCTGCCCATCGTGACGCTGGTGGTGCTGGCGCAGGTTGCGCAGGGCTACCGGCAAAGGCAGGCGGTTTGAAGGCGCGGCGACTGCTGACACCACCCGGCGGAGCTCAACGCTCAGGATTCACCCGTCCCTGAAAAGGAAAGGCTCCGCCGGCCTCCAGCACACGTTCCAGCGAACGCGCCTCCTCACGGCTCGAAGTAATCCGGAAGCGGATGTAGCAACGCTCTTCGAGAAACGTCTGCCGACCCGCTTCCGCTCGGAGGTCGTATCCGTCGATGCTGCCGGCAAAGTACAGATGTTTAGCCAGTATCGACTGGGCGCTCCTGACATCGGCAGGGTTATTCCAGTCACCGCCAGCCCTGAGGATCAGTCTGCTCTGGCGAGACTTCCGGTGCTGAATCAGCCGCTTGCGCAGGTTGACGCCGATTCCAACCTTCAACGCCGTGCCGTCGTCCTTGTAGATCTCATAGAGTCCCGGCAGAGCAGGCACGTACCGTTCGATTTCCGAGAAGCGGATGCACGTCATAGTCCCGGAATCACAGGCAGCGTTCGTCATCATGCCGCCTGTATGTCAGGACGCAGTGTCTTCGGAAACCAGATGGATGATATTGGCCGGGCTCGATATCCAGAACGCCCTGAAGCCTTCCGGCAGCGGTTCGATTTCGTCCCGGCGGGTGCAGGCGTGTTCCTCAAAGTGGGCGGCAGCACCTTCCAGGTCATCCGTAACGACCTCCAGCCATATCTCCGCCTGGCTGATGCCCGGCACGCAGTCCAGCCAGAGAACCTTGCCGCCGAAATCGAAGCGCGGCGTGTGCTCACCTTCAGTGCCCGCCGGGGTGAGTTCTTCCAGTGCGAGCGCCTCGCGGTAGAACGCGAGCGTCCGCTGGTACTCGTGGGCAGGCACCTTCATCGCGATATTCCGGCCAGGCTGGAATGTCGGTTTCATCGTTTAACTCCATCAGGGCGCTGATACCGGAGGTTGCCCAAGGCGCTCCGGCCCGCGCACGGTTAGACCAGCCAGTACAGACAGCGGCGGCCGTTCGTGCAAGGTGACTGCAGCGGGTGAGCCGGTGAACGCAGCGTACGGCAGCCGCTAGGCAGCGGTTCTTCGCCGCTAGAACGTTAGCGTTGACCGGGGCAAGTCAGGGACGCCCCATTCGATCTCGCGAATCTTTGCGGCGCCGTTCTCCTCGGCGACGACTACCGTCACGGCCTCGATGAATCCTGCACCGGTAATCGAAACGTAGGCCCAACCGATGTCCTGCGATTGCCGGGCGGGCCAGTCATCCATGAATTCGACGTGGCCATCCACTGCGCCCGGCCCATCGCCGTAGGAGGTCATGTCGGCATAAGCCTGCTGCAGTTGCGCTGCGGAATATCGCTGCTGCGCCTGCGTTGAGAGAAGTGCATGAGCCTCGGTGAAGTCGCTGAAAACGAGCGCGCGGGCGAAGTTGGCGGCGGTCGACACGGTGACGTCCTTAGCCCGCGGGGTTTACTTGCGGCGCCTCCTCGAAGCAGGCGGAAAGGCTCAGCGCGATCAGATTAATCGACAGCAGTTTCAGGCCGAGCCAGCTCAGCGTGGAGCGTGGCGGCTTGACGGAAAGCATGCTCAACGCGGCCTCACCCCATCGAGGATCAGCGACTGCAGGCTCTTGAGCGTTTCCTCGAAGAACGCCGGATCATCCAGGGTCTTGCCGGCCACGGCCTCGACCTGCACGCGGAAGTCGGCGTAGTGCTGGGTGGTCGCCCAGAGCGAGAAGATCAGGTGATGCGGCGCGATGGGCGCGAGCTTGCCGGCGTCGATCCAGGCCTGGATCACCGCGACCTTGTTCTCGACCAGGTCGTGCAGCGGCTGCTGCAGCTCGCCCAGCAGCAATGGAGCACCCTGCATGATCTCCATGCAGAACAGCCGCGATTCGGCGGGATGATCGCGGGAGAGTTCGAGCTTGACCCGCAGGTAGTCGCGGATCGCCTCGACCGGGTCCTGCTCGACGCTGAATGCTTGCAGCGGCTGCAACCAGACCTCCAGCAGCTGCCGCAGGACGTTGGTGTATAGCTCTTCCTTGTTGCCGAAGTAGTACAAAAGGTTGGTCTTGGAGACGTCTGCCTGGGTCGCCACCTGGTCGAGGCTGGTGCCGTGCAGGCCGAAGCGGGAGAACAGCTCCAGCGCGGCCTGAAGAATGCTGGCGCGTTTGCTTTCGATCATGCGCAGGCGGCGGTCCTGGGCGCTGGCGCTCGGTACGCGGACTGCGCCCTTTGGCCGTGGTGTCTTGCTGGCGGTAAGGCGCTTGCGGGGCGGAACGGGGGGCTGGTCTGTCACGGGATTACCGGATGGTTCGAACGAGGCGCTACTGTAGCGCGGCGAGCGTGCGACGCACGAGCGACGAAGGCAGCAAGCGACTGCTGCACGATCTTCGTGCGCCGCGCACAAACCAGGTGCTCCGATTCAGACCAAATGGTCCACACCGCACCACACAATCAACTTATCTCTTTGATAAAAAATGAAATTCGCTTTCTGGCCTGCATCCTGCTAATGC
Source organism: Stutzerimonas stutzeri (assembly GCF_000935215.1). Taxonomy (GTDB): domain Bacteria; phylum Pseudomonadota; class Gammaproteobacteria; order Pseudomonadales; family Pseudomonadaceae; genus Stutzerimonas. The sequence continues at coordinate 13,410 of NZ_JXXD01000180.1, read as the reverse complement.
ACCTTTGACCCTGCCCGTCACGTTCGGGCAGCGCTTTCTAGCCATTGCGTACAGAGGTGCTACCCATGGATGTTGGTGTTTTCATTCCGATCGGCAACAACGGCTGGCTCATCTCCGAGAATGCGCCGCAGTACATGCCGAGCTTCGAGCTGAACAAGGCCATCGTGCAGAAGGCCGAGGGTTACGGCTTCGACTTCGTGCTGTCGATGATTAAGCTGCGCGGCTTCGGTGGTAAGACCGAATTCTGGGAACACAACCTGGAATCCTTCACGCTGATGGCGGGCCTGGCCGCGGTCACTAGCAAGATCCAGCTGTTCGCCACCGCCGCCACCCTGACCCTGCCACCGGCGATCGTCGCGCGCATGGCCTCGACCATCGATTCGATATCCGGCGGCCGCTTCGGCGTGAACCTCGTCACCGGCTGGCAGAAGCCGGAATACACGCAGATGGGCATGTGGCCGGGCGATGAGTTCTTCGGCACCCGTTATCAGTATCTCGGCGAATACGCCCAGGTGCTGCGCGACCTCTGGGCCACCGGCCGCAGCGACTTCAAGGGTGAGCACTTCCAGATGGAAGACTGCCGCGTCAGCCCGACACCGCAGGCGGACATGAAGATCATCTGCGCTGGCTCATCCGATGCCGGCATGGCCTTCTCGGCGCAGTACGCCGACTACAACTTCTGCTTCGGCAAGGGTGTGAATACCCCGACCGCGTTCGCCCCGGCCACCGAACGACTGCTCAAGGCCACCGAGAAGACCGGCCGCCACGTCACCTCCTGCGTGCTGTTCATGGTGATCGCCGACGAAACCGACGAAGCCGCCCGGGCCAAGTGGGAGCACTACAAGGCCGGCGCCGACGAGGAAGCCATCGCCTGGCTCGGCGAGCAGGGCGCCGCCGACAAGGGCGCTGACAGCAACATCCGGCAGATGGCCGACCCAACTTCGGCGGTGAACATCAACATGGGCACGCTGGTGGGCTCCTACGCCAACGTCGCGCGGATGCTCGATGAGATCGCCACGGTGCCCGGCATGCAGGGCGTGATGCTGACCTTCGATGACTTCCTCGAGGGCGTCGAAGCCTTTGGCCAGAAGATCCAGCCGCTGATGCAGAGCCGCCGGCACGTCACCGAGCTGAAGGAGTCGGCCTGATGAGCGCCGTCGAACAGATTTCGGGCTACGGCCTGAGCGCGCCCGACGAACCCGTGCAGCTGCCGGCGCGGCCCGAGCCGCTGGCGATGAAAGCCAGTGAAACCGCGCTGATCGTCGTGGACATGCAAAACGCCTACGCCACCCGCGGCGGCTATCTCGACCTGGCGGGTTTCGATGTTTCAGCGACCCAGCCGGTGATCGAGAAGATCCGCCAGGCATTGGGCGCAGCCCGCGCCGCCGGCATACAGGTGATCTTTCTGCAGAACGGCTGGGACAACGGATACGTCGAGGCCGGCGGGCCGGGTTCGCCGAACTGGCACAAGTCCAACGCGCTGAAGACCATGCGCAAGCGCCCGGAACTGGCCGGCACACTATTGGCCAAGGGCGGTTGGGATTACGCGCTGGTGGACGAACTGGCGCCGCAGCCCGGCGACATTCTGGTGCCCAAGCCGCGCTACAGCGGTTTCTTCAATTCGCAACTGGACAGCACCCTGCGTGCCCGTGGCATCCGCAATCTGGTGTTCACCGGCATCGCCACCAACGTGTGCGTGGAGTCGACCCTGCGCGACGGCTTCCACCTGGAGTATTTCGGCGTGGTGCTGGCCGATGCCACCCACCAGGCCGGGCCGGAATTCGCCCAGCAGGCTGCGCTGTACAACATCGAGACGTTCTTCGGCTGGGTCTCCAGCGTCGACGCCTTCTGCCAGACCTTCGCGGCCGCGCCTGAAGTGGCGGTCGCCAGCTGATTTACACCCCAGTGCCCGACCGCGACGCCCGCAGAGGCGTCCGCCGGGTTCGCCTGAATGCCTTGCAAGGAATCAACGACATGCCCAAGCAATCGATCATCCCCGCCGGCTCCGGCAAACCGCTCGCCCCCTACGTGCCCGGCTCCATGGCCGATGGCGTGGTCTACGTCTCCGGCACCCTGCCGTTCGACAAGGACAACAACGTGGTCCACGTGGGCGACGCCGCCGCGCAGACCCGCCATGTGCTGGAAACCATCAAGGGCGTCGTCGAGGCCGCCGGCGGCAGCATGGACGACGTCACCTTCAACATGATCATGCTCACCGACTGGGCCAACTACGCCAAGGTCAACGAGGTGTACGCCGAGTACTTCCCCGGCGAGAAGCCGGCGCGCTACTGCATCCAGTGCGGGCTGGTGAAGCCCGATGCGCTGATCGAGATCGCCAGCATCGCCCACGTCGGCCAATAGCGCCTGCCAGAGCGGGTCAGCCGGCACGCCGGCGGCCCGCTGATCGACCTCGCGGAGGGAGTGACATGCACTACGAACTTCATGGCCGCATGGAGCCGGATGCGCCGACTCTGGTGCTCAGCTCCGGCCTCGGCGGCGCCGCCGCCTTCTGGACACCGCAGCTGCCGGCACTGACCCAGGACTACCGGGTGCTGGTCTACGATCAGCTGGGGACCAACAGGAGTCCGGCGAACCTGCCGGCGGGCTATTCCATCGAGTCCATGGCAGTGGAATTACTGGAGCTGCTGGACACCCTGGGCATCCGCCGCTGCCACTTCATCGGGCATGCCCTCGGTGGGCTAATCGGCTTGCAGATCGCCCTGCTGCGGCCGCAGTTGCTGCAGAGCCTGGTGCCGATCAATGCCTGGAGCAGCCCCAACCCGCACAGCGCCCGCTGTTTCGCAGTACGCCTGAAGCTGTTGCACGACAGCGGCCCGGCGGCCTATGTGCAGGCGCAGTCGCTGTTCCTCTACCCGGCCGACTGGATCGCGGCCAACAGCGAGCGACTGGCACGCGACGATGCCCATGCACTGGCGCATTTCCCACCGACGATGAATCTGGTGCGGCGTATCGAGGCACTGCTGGCCTTCGATATCGAGGCCGAGCTGCCGCGTATCACCACCCCGACCCTGCTGATCGCCAACCGCGACGACATGCTGGTGCCCTGGCAACGTTCGCAACACCTGGCTGACGTCCTGCCCAACGCACAGCTGGCGCTGCTGAACTACGGCGGCCACGCGTCCAGCGTCAGCGACAGCGAACCCTTCAACCAGATCCTGCTGGACCATCTTGCCGAGCAATGCGGCCAGGTCGCAGCAGCCTGAGGCCCCGAACATGCACGCCCCCATCGACTTGAATGCCCTCGCAACGCTGTTCAGCGAGGCCCGCACCCACAGCGCCTGGCTCGACAAGCCGGTGCCGGACGCCCTGCTCGAACGGCTCTACGAGCACGTCCGCCTCGGCCCGACAGCCGTCAACAGCTGCCCGGCGCGCTTCGTCTTCGTGCGCAGCGCCGAGGGCAAGCAGAAGCTCGCGCCCTGCCTGTCCAAAGGCAACCTGGACAAGACCATGGCCTCGCCAGTGACGGTGATCGTCGCCTATGACGAGGATTTCCCGGAAACCCTGCCGGAGCTGTTTCCCCACGCCGATGCGCGCAGCTGGTACGCCGGCCAGCCGGCACTGATCACCGAGAACGCACTGCGCAACAGCTCGCTGCAGGCCGGCTACCTGATCCTCGCCGCCCGCGCTTTGGGGCTCGATTGCGGACCGATGTCCGGCTTCGACGGCAAGGCGCTGGATGCGGCCTTCTTCGCTGGCACGAGCTGGAAATCAAACCTGCTGATCAACCTCGGCTACGGCGACGCCAGCAAGCTGCGCGACCGCCTGCCACGCCTGCCCTTCGACCGCGCCTGCGTCCTCGCCTGATGGAGAACCGACCATGCAACTGGCTCAATGCGAAACCACCAGTCAACTCAGCGCTCCAGTGATTCGTGAGGATTATCGTGATGCCATGGCCCGGCTGGCCGCGGCGGTCAACATCATCACCACCGATGGCCCCAGCGGCCGCGCCGGCTTCACCGCCACCGCGGTGTGCAGCGTCACCGACGAACCACCGACGCTGCTGGTGTGCCTGAACCGCAGCGCATCGGCACATCCCATCGTCACCGCCAACGGGCAGCTGTGCGTGAACACCCTGGCCGGCGCACATCGGGACTTGTCCAACCTGTTCGGCGGCAAGACGCCCATGGCAGAACGCTTCGCCGCAGCACAGTGGAGCACCGGCGTGACCGGCTCGCCGCTGCTCGACGGCGCCACGGTGTCGTTCGACTGCCGCATCAGCCACAGCGCCAGCGTCGGCACCCACGACATCCTCTACTGCGAAGTGCTCGCCGTGTACCGCCGCGACAGCAGCGATGCGCTGGTGTACTTCGGTCGCAACTACCACGGGCTGCCGGGCGCCGTCTGACCGCCCAGCGCCCATCAACACCCGAGCCCGCCGCGCGATCCGCGCCGCGGGCTTTTTCTTTGCCTCGGAACAACGCGCTTACCGGTGCGCCGCTCGACACGCAAACAGCGCTTGCATCACAGACATAATTGTTATGTTATAACTCTCACATTATTTCCGACACGTGCCTCCCGATGACCGAAGCCGAACTACTCGCCCAGCCCGCCGAGGCGTACATGAACGCCGACCAGCAGGCCTTCTTCCGCGACCTGCTTTTGCGCCAGCGTGCCGAGCTGCAGGCGCGCATCGAGGAGGAATTCCAGGCGCTGCGCGAACAGGAGCCGAGCAGCGATCCCGCTGACATCGGCAGCGCCGAGGAACAGCGTCACTGGCAGCTGCGCGTGCTGGAGCGCGAGAAGAAGCTGCTCGACAAGATCGACGCCGCGCTGGATGCCATCGCCCGCGGCGAGTACGGCTGGTGCGCCGAAACCGGCGAACCCATCGGCCTGCAGCGCCTGCTGTTGCGCCCCACGACGGCGCTATGCATCGAGGCGAAACAACGCCAGGAACAGCGCGAAAAACACCAACGATCCGCCTGAGAGACCGCCATGAACCGCCTACCCGTTACCGTCCTGTCCGGCTTCCTCGGTGCCGGCAAGAGCACCTTGCTCAACCACATCCTGAAGAATCGCGAAGGCCGCCGCGTCGCGGTGATCGTCAACGACATGAGCGAGATCAACATCGATGGCAACGAGGTGCAGCGCGGCGTCAGCCTCAATCGCGCCGAAGAGAAGCTGGTGGAGATGAGCAACGGCTGCATCTGCTGCACCCTGCGCGAAGACCTGCTCGAAGAAGTCGGCAAGCTCGCCCGCGAAGGCCGCTTCGACTACCTGCTGATCGAGTCCACCGGGATTTCCGAGCCGCTGCCGGTGGCCGAGACCTTCACCTTCCGCGACGAGCAGGGCCAGAGCCTGGCCGATCTGGCTCGGCTGGACACCATGGTCACGGTGGTCGACGGGGTTAACTTCCTCCGCGACTTCCAGGAGGCCGAGAGCCTCGCCAACCGCGGCGAAACCCTTGGCGAGGACGACGAGCGCTCGGTCACCGAGTTGCTGATCGAGCAGGTGGAGTTCGCCGACGTCATCCTGATCAGCAAGATCGACCTGATTTCCGCCGCCGAACGTGAAGAGCTGACCGCCATTCTCGGTCGCCTCAACACCCATGCCGAGATTCTGCCGATGAGCATGGGCCAGGTGCCGCTCGACCGAATCCTCGACACCGGCCGTTTCGACTTCGAACGCGCCGCCCAGGCGCCGGGCTGGCTCAAGGAAATGCGCGGTGAGCATGTGCCGGAAACCGAGGAATACGGCATCGCCTCCACCGCCTATCTGGCGCGCCGGCCGTTCCACCCACAACGCTTCTACAACTTCCTCAACCGCGAGTGGAGCAACGGCCGCCTGCTGCGCTCCAAAGGCTTCTTCTGGCTGGCCACCCGGCCAGAGGAAGCAGGCAGCTGGTCCCAGGCCGGTGGGCTGATGCGCTACGACTATGCCGGGCGCTGGTGGCACTTCACCCCTGAATCGGCCTGGCCGAGCGACAGCGAAAGCCGCACGGCAATCCTCGGCAAGTCCCGCGGTGAGTTCGGCGACTGCCGCCAGGAGCTGGTCTTCATCGGGCAGAACATCAACTTCGACCAGCTGCGCCGCGAACTCGACGCCTGCCTGCTGAACGACAGCGAGTGGGCCGTGGGCGTCACCGGCTGGCTGCGCCTGCCGGACCCGTTCGGCCCCTGGCACGAGCAGGTCGCCTGATGCTGGCGCAGCAGATCATCCGCCCGCAGCCGCGCCAGCTGCTGGGCGACACTCCGGAGATACTTGGGGAGGCGCTGCACGATGGCGTCAACCTCGCGGTGTGGCAGCGCCGACTACCCCTGCACATCACCGGCTTCGCCGAGACGCTGCTGGCCCTGGGCGAGCCGCTGGCCGAATCGCTAACTCTCGAACCGACCAGCGAAAGCGAGCTGCAGCTGCCAACCCTGGCGGCGGCCTATCGGGACATTGCCGGCCATGCCGGTTTCGTCGCCGACGTGGCCTGGCTGGTGCGGGCGTTCAGCTGCCTAGTCGATGCGCGGCGTATCGGCCTGCGCCTGAGCGTGCTGGGCAAGCCCATGTGCCCGCGCTTTCACGTCGATCATGTACCGCTGCGGCTGATCACCACCTACGCCGGCGCAGGCAGCGAATGGCTTCATGAGGGCGGCATGCAGCGTCGGCGCCTGGGCGATCCGGCAGCCGAACCGACTGACGCGGCGGCCATCGAGCGACTTGGCGCTGGCGATGTGGCGTTGTTCAAGGGGGAGAAATGGCTGGGTAACGAAGGCGCCGGGATCATTCATCGCTCGCCGCAGGCGGCAACGGCTGAGCGCCGTCTGATCCTGACGCTGGACTGGCTGAGCTGAGGCAAAAGGGCCGCAGCTGCGGCCCTCCGAATCGGCGACCGATCAGGCAGACATCTTTTCGCACTCTTCAGCGCACTTGCGACAGGCTGCGGCGCAGGCCTGGCAATGGTCGTGCTTGTGCTTGCCGCACTCCTCGGCGCAATCGCGACAGACCTGCGCGCAGAGCTTGCAGAAGGCTCTGGCATAGGCACTGTCGCGGGTCATCAACACTGCTGCGATCGCACACATGTCGGCGCAGTCACGATCGAGTTCGATGCAGCGCGCCATCATCTTCACGTCGTCCTCGCGCAAGCAGGATGCCGCGCAGGTCTCGCAGACCAGTGCGCAATTGGAACAGGCCTGGATACATGACTGGTAACTGGAATTGAGCATGGAATTTCCTCCATCTGATGTGCCAGCGAAATGCGGTACGGCGGGGCCTTCTCCAGGCCATGCGCGCAAACCGCGCCCTACTAGATAGGGCGTTGGACGGTCCAGCGAAGTTCAATCCGTTCGCCGGATGGCCTCTTGCGGGATGGCACAGCGCAGCCGCAGCGGCGCCGCTACAATGGCCACCCCGCAAACCATCACCGACGCCGTAACAGCCATGCCCTTCACCCTATCCGCGCCCTGCGAATTGCTGGAAGTCATCAGCAAGAGCCGTTTCCTGGCCAAGGCCGCACCGGTACAAAGTCCGGAAGACGCGCAGGCATTCATCCAGGCGGTCAGCGATCCGACCGCAACGCATAACTGCTGGGCGTGGAAGATCGGCAATCAATACCGCTTCAGCGATGACGGCGAGCCCGGCGGCACGGCGGGTCGGCCGATGCTCACCGCCATCGAAGGGCAGGATTTCGACCGGGTCGCGGTGGTGGTGATCCGCTGGTTCGGCGGCATCAAGCTTGGCACTGGCGGCCTGGCCCGTGCCTATGGCGGCACCACGGCAAAGTGCCTGCAGGCCGGCGAACGCAGCGAGCTGGTGTCGCGCTCGCGCTGTCGCTGTCATTGCCGCTTCGCCGAGCTGGCGCTGTTCAAGGCACGCCTGGCGGAATTCGAGGCGCTGCTGGAAGCCGAACATTTCGATGCCGAAGGCGCGACCCTGGAGATTGCCCTTCCCGCCGCTCAGCTGCAGCCGCTGGAGAGATTGCTCGCTGATATCACTCGCGGGCGCAGCCAGCTGGAAGCCATGGACTAGACGCGTCGTTGCCCACAAATACTGTGGACGCAATTGTGGATAACAATTGTATGGCCGCCTGGAACGCGCTCGCAACGGGCGCTCGGGAAAACTGCACAATTTTTGATCAATAAGCCTTACGCGCCCCAACGGGGTGCGTTAAGCGCTTGAATTACTGTGTTTTTTGACTGGCCAGTCGGCTACTGACGTTTTGCTATCAATCGCGTTCTGCCAGCTCGAGGTTATGCCCGATTTGAGTGGAGAACTTTGTGGATAACATTGGGAACAACCTCGCCAGCGCCCGTCAGAACTGGGCTGCAGACCGCTGGTCAATTAATCGCCAAATCGCGCTAACCGCAATGAACCGGTCATTCGGCTGTCATCCAGAATTGCTAGGCGGGACAAACTGGTCAGCTGGCATATCAGTTGCTCCAACCCACCGATAGAATGCCCGCACACCCGAAAGACGAGAATTTCGCGATGCACGACTGGCTCAACAATCTGCCCAAGGCCGAACTCCACCTGCACCTGGAGGGCTCGCTGGAACCCGAACTGATGTTTCGCCTGGCCGAGCGCAACAAGATCGCCCTGCCCTGGAACAACGTGGAGGCACTGCGCAGCGCCTACAACTTCGGCAACCTGCAGGAATTCCTCGACCTCTACTATGCCGGCGCCGACGTGCTGCGCACCGAGCAGGATTTCTACGACCTGACCTGGGCCTACCTGCAGAAGTGCGAAGAGCAGAACGTGGTGCATACCGAGCCCTTCTTCGACCCGCAGACCCACACCGACCGCGGCGTGCCGTTCGAGGCCGCGCTCAACGGCATCAGCGCGGCGCTGGCCGACGGCCGTGAACTACTGGGCATCAGCAGCGGGCTGATCCTCAGCTTCCTGCGCCACCTGCCGGAAGAGGAAGCCTTCAGGACGCTGGAACAGGCGCTGCCCTATCGCAACGCTTTCTTCGCCGTTGGCCTCGACAGCTCCGAAGTCGGCCACCCGCCAAGCAAGTTCCAGCGCGTGTTCGACAAGGCGCGCGCCGAAGGCTTCCTGACCGTTGCCCACGCCGGCGAGGAAGGCCCGCCCGAGTACATCTGGCAGGCACTGGATATGCTCAAGGTCAGCCGTATCGACCACGGCGTGCGTGCGGCCGAAGATCCGAAGCTGATCGCCCGGCTGATCGAGGAACAGATCCCGCTAACGGTCTGCCCGCTGTCCAACACCAAGCTCAAGGTGTTCGACGACATGCGCCAGCACAACATCCTCCAGCTGCTAGAGCAGGGCGTGAAGGTCACGGTGAATTCCGATGATCCGGCCTACTTCGGCGGCTATGTGACGGAGAACTTCGTCGCGCTGCACGAAAGCCTGGGCATGACCGAGGAGCAGGCTCGCCGCCTGGCGCAGAACAGTCTGGACGCACGGCTGGCCTACTGAGCCCGTCCGTCGCGGCGCTATCCACATGCGACACCATGGCTCGCCCCGCGGGTCATGGCAGCGCCTAGACTGTGCCGCGTCTACTTCACGAGGAGATCGCCATGAACATTCTCGTCCGTCCCCTGACGCCCTACCCCGACAGCGCCTGGCAGGTGAGCCTCGACCGGCAGAAAATCACCTTTCGCAGCGAAGCCGAGGCACGCGCCTTCGTCGAGACCCTGCGCCGGCGCCTGCAGGCGCCGCACCCTTTGCCACTCAGCGCCTGACAGTCATTCCGTGCTGGCGCGCGCCGTGGTGTAAGCCACGACCGTTGCCAGCAAGCCGCACAGGCTGATGATTGCCGCAAGCGGCACCGCCGTGCCGTTGTGCAGCGCCCCCACCGCGGAAGCGGCGATGGCTGCGATGGTGAACTGCATGCTGCCGAGCAGGGCCGAGGCGCTGCCGGCATTGGCGCGCTGATCGGCCATGGCGCAGGCGGTGGCATTGGGCAGCAGGCAGCCGAGGCAGGACACACAGCAGAACAGCGGAATCAGCAACGGCCAGAGCGATTCCGGCTGCGCCGCTGCAACCGCCAGCAACGCCAGCGCACTGCCGAAGAAGAACCACACCCAACGCCGCACCCAGAACTCCGGCCCGCGCCAGCGAACCAGTCGCACGTTGACCTGCGCCATCAGGATGAAGCCCGCCGCATTGATACCGAACAGCCAGCCGAAATGCTCCGGCTTGATGCCGTACAGCTCGATGAAAACGAACGGCGAACCGGTGATGTAGGCGAACATGCCGGCCATGCACAGCGCGCCGGTCAGTACGTGGCCGATAAAAAAGCGATCGCGGAACAGGCGCAGGTACTGCCCTAGCGCGCCTGACATCGGCTGGCGCGGCAGCCCGGCCGGATAGGTTTCCGGTAGCCAGAGCGTGACCGCCACTAGGCACATCGCGCTGAACAACGTCAGCAGGATGAAGATCGAAGGCCAGCCGAACGAGGCCAGCAAGGCCCCGCCCGCCACCGGCGCGAGGATCGGCGCCAGCCCCATCACCAGCATCAGCTGCGAAAACACCTTGGCGCTGGTCATCGGATCGCACAGGTCGCGCACCACGGCCCGCGCCACCACCATGCCCGCACAGCCACCAAGCGCCTGGACGAAGCGGACGCCGATCAGCCAGTCCATGGACGGCGCAAAGGCGCTGGCCAGTGACGCCAGGGTGAACAGCACCACGCCGATCAGTAGCGGGCCGCGTCGCCCGTAACGATCGGCCAGCGGCCCGTAAACCAGCTGGCCGATGGCCAAGCCGATGAAATAGGCCGCCAGAGAAAGCTGCACGTGATCGACGCTGGTGCCGAACGACTCCGCCAGCAAGGGAAAGGCCGGCAGGTACATGTCGATCGCCAGGGGGCCGAACGCGCTGAGCGCACCCAGTATGAGGAGAATCCGCAGAGACATCAGAGGCTCACAAGCTGAAAAAGAGACGTGGCCGAGAGCGTCCATTGGACATCGACCATACGCGGGCATTTACACCGACATGCAAGATGCTGTTACATACACCGCTGTTTGTAAACATGCATCACGACGAGATGCACCGTTACACTGGCCGCATCCATCGCTGCTGGACGCCCGAAGCAGCCGTTATCTGCCTGAACCTGCCCATGCGCCGAACCAAAGAAGAAGCCGAGAAAACCCGTATTGCCATCCTCGCCTCTGCCGAGCGGCTGTTTCTGGACAAGGGGGTGGCCCACACCAGTCTCGACCAGATCGCCCGTGACGCCGGTGTGACGCGAGGGGCGGTGTATTGGCACTTCCAGAACAAGGCACATCTGTTCCACGAAATGCTCAATCAGATTCGTCTGCCGCCTGAGCAGATGACCGAGCGCCTGTGCAGTTGCAATCAGCAACAACCGCTGCTGGCACTGATCGCCCTGCGCAACCTGACGGTCGAGGCCATCAGCGCGCTGGCAAGCAACGAGCAGAAGCGCCGGATCTTCACCATCCTGCTGCACAAGTGCGAGTTCACCGATGAGCTGCGCGAAGCCGAAGAGCGCCACCACGCCTTCATCAATCAGTTCATCGACCTGTGCGAGAACCTGCTGCGCAATGCCTCGGCGTGCTTACGTCCCGGCGTAACGCCGCGCCTTGCTGCACTCTCGCTGCATGCCATGGTGGTCGGGTTGTTCACCGACTGGACGCGCGACACCGAATTGTTCGCACCGGAGGTCGATACCAAGGCATTGATCGACCCGTTATTCCGCGGCCTGGTCCGCGACTGGCCGGATGACCCCGACCAGCTCGCCGGTTGAGCTATCAGCTCACCTGATAACCCTCTTCACTGATCGCCTCACGAATCGCCTGCTCGCTGGCACTGCTCTGCACCTGCACGGTTCCGGCCGCCAGGTCCACCTGCACCTGAGCCTGTGGGTCCAGCGCCTGAATGGCCTGGGTTACCGCACGCTCGCAGTGGCTGCAGGTCATTCCGCTCACGTTGAATACTTGCATCGTCGCTCTCCTCGTCTGCTGAATGCGCCGATTCTCGACCTTGCCACCCGGGCAAGGTCAAGGGACTTGCTGTCGCAGATCATGGTGTTGACCTTGCCATAGGGTTAAGGTCGATCCTGCCGCCATCGCTATCCCGAGGAGTCTCTACCATGTCCAGCGCCACCCATACGCTGCCGGTCAGCGGTATGACCTGCGCCAGCTGCGCCGGCCGCGTCGAGCGGGCCCTGCTCAAGGTACCCGGCGTCGCCGCGGCCAACGTCAATCTGGCCAATGAACAGGTGCGCGTCGAAGGCGATGACCTGGGTGTGGCGACGCTGATCGAGGCTGTGGAAAAGGCCGGCTATGGCGTGCCGCTGCAGAACATCGAACTGAATATCGAAGGCATGACCTGCGCCAGCTGCGTCGGCCGGGTCGAGCGGGCGCTGCTCAAGGTGCCCGGTGTACGCAGCGCCGCGGTGAACCTGGCCAGCGAGCGCGCGCATGTCGAAGTGATCGGCACGCCGGACCCGGCTGCGCTGATCCAGGCGGTCGAGGCCGCCGGCTACAAGGCAAGCGCCGGCGACCAGCAACGCCCGGAAGAGGATGCCGAGCGGCGCCTGCAGCGCGAACGCTGGGCAGTGATCGCCGGCCTGCTGCTGGCCGCACCGTTGGTGCTGCCGATGTTCGGCGAGCTGTTCGGGCAGCACTGGATGCTGCCGGCATGGATCCAGTTCCTGCTCGCCACGCCGGTGCAGTTCCTCCTCGGTGCGCGCTTCTACGTCGCCGGCTGGAAGGCCGTGCGCGCTGGTGCCGGCAACATGGACCTGCTGGTCGCCATCGGCACCAGCGCGGGTTACGGTCTGAGCCTCTATCAATGGTGGGCGACGCCGGCCGGGCAGATGCCGCACCTGTATTTCGAGGCCTCGGCGGTGGTGATCGCCCTGGTGCTGCTGGGCAAATACCTGGAAAGCCGCGCCAAGCGCCAGACCAGCGCCGCCATTCGTGCGCTCGAAGCCTTGCGCCCAGACCGCGCGACGCGGGTAGTCGGCGGCCGCGAGGAAGATGTCGCCATCGCCGCGCTGCGCCTGGACGACCTGGTGCTGGTCAAGCCAGGCGAGCGTTTCCCGGTGGACGGTGAAGTGGTCGAGGGCGAGAGCCAGGCCGACGAAGCGCTGATCAGTGGCGAAAGCCTGCCAGTGAACAAGGCGCCAGGCGACCGCATCACCGGCGGCGCGATCAATGGCGAGGGCAGGCTGCTGGTGCGCACCACTGCGCTCGGTGGCGAGACCGTGCTGGCGCGGATCATCCGCCTGGTGGAAGACGCCCAGGCAGCCAAGGCGCCGATCCAGAAGCTGGTGGACAAGGTCAGCCAGGTGTTCGTCCCGGCGGTACTGGTGATCGCCGTGTTCACCCTGATCGGCTGGCTGCTGACTGGCGCCCCGGTCGAGGTCGCGCTGATCAACGCCGTGGCCGTGCTGGTCATCGCCTGCCCCTGCGCCCTGGGTCTGGCCACGCCGGCGGCGATCATGGCCGGCACCGGCGTGGCCGCGCGCCACGG
>NZ_JXXD01000179.1 GCF_000935215.1 Stutzerimonas stutzeri | reverse complement strand
ACCACCCGCCGCTATACCGAAGCCGAAGTCGAGCGCATGGCCAGCGATCCGCAAACCATCGCGTTGGCCCTGCGGCTGGAAGACAAGTTCGGCGATAACGGCCTGATCAGCGTGGTGCTGGCGCGACCGGATGCAGCTATCGAGGCTGACGAACTGCTGATCGACAGCTGGCTGATGAGCTGCCGCGTGCTGGGCCGTCAGGTCGAAGCGGCAGTGCTGGAGGTGCTGGCCGATGCGGCAGCAGCTGCCGGCTGGGGCGCACTGGTTGGCAAATACCGCCCCACCGAACGCAACGGCATGGTCGCCGAGCACTATCCGCGGCTGGGCTTCGAGCAGCGCCCCGCCCCTGCCAACGCCGCTACCGATGCAAGTTTCTGGCGCTACGAGCTGGCCTCGCGCGCTTCCATCAACCATCACATCCAGGTGCAAGCATGAACGAAAAGGAAATTCTCCAGGCGCTGACCCAGGTCTTCCACGACGTGTTCGACGATGACGATATCGTCCTCACCTCCGAAACCACCGCCGACGACATTGATGGCTGGGACAGCCAGACCCATGTGCTGCTGATCGTGGCCGCAGAGCAACGCTTCGGCATCAAGTTCCGCACCGCCGAACTGGAATCGCTGAAGAACGTTGGCCACTTCGCGCAACTGATCCAGACCAAACTCGGAGGGCGTTGAGTCATGGCCAGATCCGTCGATACATGCCCGGACGGCGTTGCCGCCGGGGCCCAAGCAGACCAGCGGCGGATACGTGCCGGCTACCTGCTGGGCATGTTCGCCGGGCTGTTCGGGATGCTCGGCGGCTTTGCCGCCCTGCTCGCCTGGCTCAATCACACCGACAACCTGCCGCCACCGGCCTTCTCCAACAGCCTGTGTGTGGACGAAAAGCTGCACTTTCTGCGGCACAACCCCATCGCCGATCCGAACCTGCTGATCGTCGGTTCCTCGGTCGCCTGGCGCCATGTCGATGGTGACGTGCTGATCGAGCAGACGCCTGGCTTGCGTCCGCTCAACGGTGCGTTCTGCGGCCTGCACGCCAACCAGTCGACCTATGTCGCCAACTGGCTGCTGGACCGTGAACCCAGCGTCCGCCAGGTGGTGATGATCGTCGATCCGCTGGACTTCGCCGGCTGCTGGAAAGTGCCGGATGCGGTGTTCGACCGCGAGGATGCCGATCACTACGTTTATCAGCAGGCCTCACGCTGGGGTTACTACATGCGCTACTTCTCGCCGCGTTCGCTGTTGCGCAATGCGCAGACGGTCAAGGCGCAGCGGGCCAACGAGATCGAATGGGACCCGTTGGTGTTCACCCGCCACGGCGACGGGCCGCTGGAGCCGCAGGGTGATCGCGGCCTGTTTTACGACAAACCGGACGCGCTGGATGACAGCTGCTTTGTCGCCCTGGGCGAGCTGTCGAAACGCCTGAAGAACGAGCAACGCCAGCTGCTGGTGGTTTCCACGCCCCTGCATCCGCAGTGGAAAGCCAAGGTCGATGCCGATGGCAGCTTTCTCGCCCGCTTTGACGCCAAGCTGAACGCCGCCATCGCCGGGCATGACGGGGCTCAGTATTGGAACGCCGATCGCGAATGGGTTGCTCCACCGGCCGCCTTCGTCGACGCCATTCACCTGCGCTGGTCAGCCGTGCATGACTTTTCCGCGGCACTGGCCGAGCAACTGCAGGAAGCCAGACAGGAGATGGTCAGCAAGGCGGGGCTGGCCAGAAACGGCGCGTACGACGCGCCCTGATCGACAAGCGAACCGCTGGAAGCGGTGATGGTCCTAGAAAGAACATACAAACAAGAACGTAAGCCAGGAGTTGAATCATGCATTCTCGTTCTTTGCTGTGCTTGTGCCTGCTCGCCGCATCCATCACCGCCCCCGCCGTCAGCCATGCGGACATCCTCGCCATCAAGGCGGAGAACGACATCATCGCCTCGGGCAGCGATGGTCACTACACCAACGGCCTGGAAGTCATCTGGGGTCTCGAACCGGACGACCAGAGCTGGACGCGGCGCTTCGCCGATCTGCTGCCCGGCTGGTCGGGCAATGCCGTCGACAACGTCGCCTACCGCTTCGGCCACCAGATCTACACGCCAGAGGAAATCGAAACCCGAAATCTGATCGAAGACGACCGCCCTTACGCCGGCCTGCTGTTCGCCGGCATGTCGATGTTTTCCGACACCCAGTACGACGGCTGGCGCGCCGCGCAAGGTCTGCACCTGGATGTCGGCATAGTTGGCCCGGCGGCGGGCGGCAAGCGTTTGCAGCGTGCCGTGCACAAGGCAACCGACAGCGACGAGCCCAACGGCTGGGATAATCAGCTGGAGAACGAACCCTTCGTCAATCTGGGCTATCAGCATCGCTGGTGGCTGCAGGAGCGCTTCGCCGGGCTGGAGCTGGAATACGGCCCGAGCGTGGGCTTCGCCCTCGGCAACCTGTACAGCTACGGCTCGGCCGGGCTGGGCCTGCGCCTGGGGCAGAACCTGCAGCGCAGCTTCAGCATCCCCGCGGTGACGCCGGCGCAAAGCGGCAGCCAGTTCTTCCGCCCCGGCGGCGACTTCGCCTGGTACGGCTTCGCCAATCTCGAAGGCCGCTACATGGCGCACAACATGCTGCTGGACGGCAACACCTTCGAGGACAGCCACTCGGTTGACCGTCGCGAGTGGGTCGGCGACGCCAAGCTCGGCGTGGCACTGACCTGGAGCCGCTGGCAGCTGGCGTTCGCCAGCGTCTGGCGCACTCGCGAATTCCAGGGCCAGCAGGAACACGACCAGTTCGGTTCGATCACCCTCTCCACCGCGCTCTGACCCACTGACGGCGGGCATCGCGCCCGCCGGTTCAGTTACGCGAGATGCCGTGCTTGCGCAGCTTGCGATAGAGCGTATTGCGACTGATACCCAGCTGTTCCGCCACCCGACTGACCTGCCAGTGCCGTTCGCGTAGCACCGTGAGCAGGGCCTCGCGCTCGGCCGACTGCAACGGGTCACGAGGTGCCTCGACCTCGCCCATTTCGGCCGGCAGCACGGCAAGCACGTCGTCCAGCCCAATGCGCCCCTGCTCGCTCAGCGCGACCAACGTGCGCAGCAGATTGCGCAGCTGCCGCACATTGCCCGGCCAGCTGTAGCGCAGCAAGGCTTGCCGCGCGGCCGGCTCGAGACAGATCGATTCGCCTTGCGCTTCTTCCGCCAGCAGGTGATCGAGCAGCGCAGCCTTGTCGCTGCGCTCGCGCAACGGTGGCAACGCAATCATCAGCCCGCCAAGGCGGTAATACAGGTCTTCGCGGAACGCGCCGCCGGCAACCAGCGCGCGCAGGTCGTGATGACTGGCGCTGATCAGGCGGATATTCAGTTCGGTCGGCGCGGCAGCCCCCAGCGCGGTGACCTTGCGTTCCTCCAGCACCCGCAACAAGCGCGTCTGCAGCGCCAGCGGCATGTCGCCAATCTCGTCGAGAAAGAGAATCCCGCCGTTGGCCTGCTCCAGCTTGCCGACCATGCCCTCGCGCCGCGCGCCGGTGAAACTGCCGCCGCGATAGCCGAACAGTTCGCTTTCGATCAGCGTCTCGGGAATCGCCGCGCAATTGAGTGCCACGAACGGCCGACCGGCGCGGCTGCTGGCGCGATGCAGTGCGCAGGCGAATGCCTCCTTGCCGGTGCCGGTCTCACCTTGCAGCAACACCGGCACGTCCCGCTCGAGCACCTTCAGCGCACGGCTGAAACCGGTGCGAATTGACGGATCGAGCAGACACAGGCCCGGCACATCGGCCGGCTCCTGGCGCGGCGCAGCAACCACGCGCAGCTGCGGCCCGCGCAGCTGGCAGAACAGCCGCTGACCGTCATGGGTATGCAAGGGCCAGCAAGCCCCCGGCTGCGGTCGCGCACGCTCCAGCAACTGATCCAGACGCACATCGAGCACAGTTTCCAAGGGCCGGCCTAATAGCGCCTCGCGGCTGCTGGCGAGCAGGTTGAGCGCGGTTTCGTTGATCGCGGTGATCCGTCCCTCGCCATCGAACGCCAGCAGGCCTTCACTGAGCAGGCCGATGTATTCGGGCTGGGCATGGAAGCGCAGCAGGTAGTTGCCCTCGCAGTGCTGCAGGAAGAAACAGCTTTCGATGAGCTTGGCCGACAGGTTGGTCAGCGCCATGGTGTGAAAGCGCAGCTGGCGCGACAGGTCTTCGCGCGCCGACGACACATTGAGTACGGCAAGCAAACCGCCTTCGGCATCGAACACCGGGCTCGCCGAACAGGTCAGTGCTGCGTGCCGGCCACGGAAGTGCTCGTCACGCCGAATGGTCAGCGCCTGGCGCTCCAGCAGGCACAGGCCGACGCCATTGGTGCCCTCGGTCGCCTCGTTCCACACCGCCCCGAGCCAGAGCCCGGCGCGCTGGAATTCCGCACGCTCGGCCTGATCCGCCACGCTGTCGATCACCACGCCGCTGGCGTCGGTCAGCAGTACCGCGTGGCCGCTACTGCCCAGCTGCTGGTGCAGGCTGTTCATCTGCCAGTGGGCGACGGCGATAACCCGGTCCAGCCGCTCGCGATGCTCATTGAGCCGCGGACTCTCGATCACGCAGGGCGCGCGCGGGCTGGTGGGGTCGAGCTGATGCTGCTCCAGGCAACGGCGCCAGGAACGCGCAATGGCGGGATCGGCAGCGGGGCCCTGGCTGGCTGCGGTGCCTTCACCGAAGCTGAGGACCTGGTGCGCGTGCTGACTGAGGCGAGAGGTCATTCTTGTTGTTCTCCGCGATGTTTCGAGGCGGTTTCGCGCCCAGCATAGGCCAATCGCCCGGCCGACGCATGCTGTGCCACGGCTGGTACAGAGTGTCACCCCCGCCGTACTGGGGATGGCACAGCGCACGCTCGACCGGGCAGTCCCGATACGACTCCAGGCCAGATACGACGCTGCGCGCCGGTTGCTGGCCCGCCGCTTGCTCTGCTGCAAGCACGGTATCCCCGTGAATAACAACAATGACCAGGAGAACCACCATGCGTCCCAGTAACGACGTTCCCTTCGATCTGAAAACCGATAACGGCAGCGACCTCGGCGGTGACCGCCAGGCCACCGACACCCGCTCGCCCACCGAACAACTGGCCGCCTGGGTCGAACGCCTCGGCCAGCGCCTGGCGCAACGCGACGTCGATGGCACGCTTGAGCTGTTCGCCGACGACTGCCATTGGCGTGACCTGGTGCTGTTCAGCTGGAACCTGATCACCCTCGAAGGCAAGGCCGACATTCGCGACATGCTGGAAAGCCGCCTGGAAGCCACCCGGCCGGACAACTGGAAGCTCGAAGGCGAAGCGAGCCTGACCGACGGCGTGCTCGAAGGCTGGATCAGCCTGGAAACCGACGTCGCCCGCGGCAAGGGTTACGTGCGCCTGAAGGACGGCCTGTGCTGGACGCTGCTGACCACCATGCGCGAGCTAAAGGGGCACGAGGAACCGCTCGGGCGTCGTCGCCCACTGGGCGCCGAACATGGCCACGGCCTGGCCGACAAGCGCAACTGGCTGGAAAAGCGCCGCGACGAGGAAGCCGCACTGGGCATCACGGAACAGCCCTATTGCCTGGTCATCGGCGGCGGCCAGGGCGGCCTCGGCCTCGGTGCGCGACTCAAGCGCCTCGGCGTGCCGACGCTGATCGTCGACAAGGCCGAGCGCCCCGGCGACCAGTGGCGCGGCCGCTACAAGTCGCTGTGCCTGCACGACCCGGTCTGGTACGACCACATGCCTTACCTGCCCTTCCCCGATCACTGGCCGATCTTCACGCCCAAGGACCAGATCGGCGACTGGCTGGAGATGTATGCCAAGGTCATGGAGCTGAACTACTGGGCGAAAACCGAATGCGTGAAGGCGAGCTTCGACGAAGCCGAGGGCCGCTGGACGGTCGAGGTCCTGCGCGACGGCAAGCCGATGACGCTCAAGCCCTCGCAGCTGATCCTCGCCACCGGCATGTCCGGCGTGCCCAACGTGCCGGTCTATCCGGGTGCGGAGACCTTTGCCGGTCAGCAACATCATTCCAGCCAGCACCCTGGCGGCGACGCCTGGCGCGGCAAGCGCGCGGTGGTCATCGGTGCCAACAACTCGGCCCACGATATCTGTGCGGACCTGGTCGAGAACGGCGCGGACGTCACCATGGTGCAGCGCTCCAGCACGCATATCGTGCGTTCCGACACGCTGATGGAAGTGGTCTTCGGCCCGCTCTATTCGGAGGATGCGGTCGAGAGCGGACTGACCACCGACAAGGCCGACATGCTGTTCGCCTCGATCCCCTACAAGGTGCTGCCGCAGTTCCATCACCAGGCCTTCGAGCAGGTCAAGGAACGCGACAAGGCCTTCTACGACCGCCTGGCCGCAGCGGGCTTCATGCTCGATTTCGGGGATGACGAATCCGGCCTGTTCCTCAAGTACGTGCGCCGCGGGTCGGGCTACTACATCGACGTTGGCGCCTGCGAGCTGATCGCCGACGGCACCATCAAGCTGAAAAGCGGGCCAGGCCTAGGCGTCGATCACATCGAGCCGGATGCCGTGGTACTCAACGATGGCAGCCGCCTGCCGGCCGACCTGATCGTCTACGCCACCGGGTACGGTTCCATGAACGGCTGGGCGGCGCGGCTGATCTCCCAGGACGTCGCGGACAAGGTCGGGCGCTGCTGGGGCCTCGGTTCCGGCACCACCAAGGACCCGGGTCCGTACGAAGGCGAGCTGCGCAACATGTGGAAGCCCACGCAGCAGCAGAACCTCTGGTTCCACGGTGGCAACCTGCACCAGTCACGGCACTACTCGCTGTACCTGGCACTGCAGCTGAAGGCGCGCTTCGAGGGGCTGGATACCTCGGTCTACAAGCTTGCGCCGAGCTATCACCAGGGCTGAAGGCACATCGGCTAGCTCGAATGAAAAAGGCCCGCATCAGCGGGCCTGTTTCGTAGTCAGCTCACCCCCGCCCAGAGCAACAACCATCACGTTCAGCATAGGCAGAGCCAGACAAGGCAGCGCCAGTTGTCGGCTCAGCCGAGCTGCGCCGGCCGCCACAGCACATGGAGCCCGAGCGGCCGCCCAGATCAGGAAGAACACCCACACATCTATTTGCCACACTGCGGTAGTTGTACCGGCAGCAGGCGATTGACCCAGAGCAGGCCGCCAGCTCTATATGTATGAGAAGCCATTCGTCAGCCGCACGCTGCCTGTATCATTCCCGGCCCTTTGGCTTCCACTTGCCCTGAAGCCTCCATTGGCGCATGCCAAGCACGCATCGGAGAATCGCGTTTCATGCACCGGCTGGATCTACAGAAACTCACGCTGCTGCTGGCGCTCGTCGCCGGCCTACTGACCTTCGGTAACACCTTCTTCGCCGGCTACAGCTCACAGCGCGATCAGTTGTTCGAGCAGACTCTGGAGGCAAATCGGGCCTATGCGCGCAAGCTCGCCGACACCACCGATCAGTTCTTCCTCAATAGCCGTCGCGAGCTCGCCTATGCCGCAGAAGAGCTGTCGACGCGCTTCGCCGACCCGATCGCGCGTGACAACGAGACCGAACGACTCAAGCTCAAGAGCGAGCAGTTCAGCCGGACCGTTATCGTCAGCGCCTCTGGAGAGATCGTCTCGGCGTCGCCGGAAAGCGCCGGCCTGGTCGGGCTCAAGGTCAACAGCACAGGCGCGGCACGCGCACTGAAAGAGCGTAAGCCGCTGACCACGGATCCCTACGTGGCCACCGATGGTACCTATCTGATCGCGGTAACCCATCCCATCTTTGCCCCCGATGGCAGCTACCTCGGCTATATCAGCGCCTCGCTGTTCCTGCGCGAGCGCAACGCACTGCACGGCCTGCTGGGGGTGCATTACTACCGCGACGGCTCCTACCTGTACGTGGTCGACACCCAGGGCAGACTGATCTTCCACGAAGACGGCAAGCGGGTCGGCCAGAACGTATCGAGCAATGTGGTGGTCCGGCAGGTGCTGTCGGGCCAGGAGGGCAGCCAGCGCGTCATCAATACGCTCGGCGTGGACATGCTCGCCGGCTTCGCGCCCATGCAGAGCACCGGCTGGGGCATCATCGCCCAGCGCCCGACCGCTGCCATCACCGCGAAGCTCGAACAGCTGGCACGGACCACGCTGCTCAACGCAGTGCCGTTCACGCTGATCTCGCTCGCGGTGTTCTGGTGGCTGTCCAGACTCATCTCCAGGCCCATTCGCGCGCTGGCCGACACCGCCGAACACTGGGGTGCACCGGAAGCCGCCGCCCGTATCTCGACAGTCAATTCCTGGTATTTCGAGGTCTCGCGATTGAAGGTCGCGATGCTCGCAGGCGTCTCCCTGCTGCAGCAGAAGATGGGTGCACTGGAAGCGGCGTCCATGACCGACCCGCTGACAGGATTGCGCAACCGCCGCGGCCTCGAACTGGCCCTCAAGCAGTTCGACCTGCTCGATCAGCGCTACGCGGCAGTGACACTGGATATCGATCACTTCAAACAGGTCAACGACCAGCACGGCCATGACGTGGGCGATGCGGTGCTGCGCTTTCTCGCCGAAATCATGAAGGAATGCTCACGCCCCACTGACGTGCTGTGCCGCATGGGTGGTGAAGAATTCCTCATGCTGCTGCCCGAGACAGACGCCGCCGGCGCCAGCATTGCGGCAGAACGCCTGCTCGCCCGCCTGCGGCAAACTGCTAGCCCGACCGGCGCACCGGTAACAGCATCCATCGGCATCGCCTGCAGTGACCGCTATGCGTCCTCCGACGCGACTTTCAAGGCCGCGGACGAGGCGCTCTATCAGGCAAAGCGGGCCGGCCGCGACCGCGTCGTCCTGGCCTCCGCCTGAGCGCCGAGCAGCCGCCGGATGTGACCCCCGAGCCGCTTGGCAGCCGCCGCTCACCTGCGCTGCGCGGCGCGCTGGGTGCCTGTCGCCACGCGCTCGATCTGCCTGCGCCGCTACGCCCAGCGCAACCTGCCGTAGCATGCGACAGTTGAGATATATTTCTATTTGATAATCGTTTTCGTTGCGATTAGGATGCCCGCCCTCGCTCCCTTCCCTCAAGGATCATTCGATGCGGCGCCTTCTCCTCCCGATGCTCGCGGTTCCAGCCCTCACCTGCCCTGCCGTGGTTTCAGCCAACGACGAACCGCCTGCTGAACCGCTGGCACTGGAGGAGATGCAGGTCACCGCATCGGCCGAGCGCGCCGACGGGCCTGTGCAGGGCTACCGGGCAACCCGCTCGGCCAGCGCCACCCGCACCGACACCGCGATCC
Source organism: Stutzerimonas stutzeri (assembly GCF_000935215.1). Taxonomy (GTDB): domain Bacteria; phylum Pseudomonadota; class Gammaproteobacteria; order Pseudomonadales; family Pseudomonadaceae; genus Stutzerimonas. Next base: position 1,956 of record NZ_JXXD01000179.1, on the reverse strand, counting down.
ACGAAACCCCGCAATCGATCAGCGTGGTCCCGGCGCAGGTCGTCGAAGACATCGGCGCAACGCGCCTGGAAGATGCGCTCGATTACGCCGGTGGGGTGGAACGTGGCAACAACTTCGGCGGCCAGGGCCTGACCGAATTCCTGGTGCGCGGCTTCAGCACCCAGGAGTTCTACCGCAACGGCTTCGCGGTGAACCGCGGCTACCCCAACATGCCCGACGCCAGCACGCTGGAGCGCATCGAAGTGCTGCGCGGCCCTGCCTCGATGCTGTACGGTCGCGGCGATCCGGGCGGCACCTTCAACATCGTCAGCAAGCAGCCGCAGGCGGAGCGGCGCACGGTACTCGGCAGCCAGGTGAACACCGACGGACTGCGCCGCGGCACACTGGACACCACCGGCGCACTGGACGAGAGCGCCGCGTTTACCTATCGCCTCAACCTGGTCGCCGAAGGCAGCGACAGCTTCCGCGATCACGTCGAAAGTGAGCGCTACAACATCGCGCCAGTGCTGCGCTGGCAGCTCAGCGACGACACCGCGCTGATCCTCGAAGGCGACTATCTGCACAACCGCCACCCCATGGACCGTGGTCTTACCCGCTACCCCAACCAGGCCGGCGACCTGTCGCGCGATCGCTTCCTCGGGGAGGAAAGTGCCGGCAAGCTGACCAACCAGAACGCCACCACGCAACTGCGCCTGGAGCACCAGCTGGATAGCCAGTGGATGCTGCGCGGCGGCATCCAGTACCTCGACGGTAGCCTGGACGGCGGCGCAGTGGAGAACAATGGCCTGGCCGCCGATGGCCGCACGGTCGGACGCAACTACAGCGAGCGCTGGCTGAACTGGAACGACCTGGCGGTGCAGGCCAATCTGGAAGGTCACTTCGATGCCGCGGGTCTGGCCCACACACTGCTGCTCGGTGTGGAGTTCGACGACTTCAACTACGACTCCCAGATCGATCGCTCGGGTGGTGCTACCAGCGACTTCCCGATCGACCTCTATGATCCGGTCTACGGCCAGCCGCTGCCGGCGCTGACCCGCACCACCACCTACGATGACGAAAACCTGAAGTCCTACGCGTTCTTCCTGCAGGACCAGATCGCCCTCACCGAGCGCCTGACAGCGCAGGTCGGCGCGCGCCTGGAACGCTTCGAGCAGCGCTATGAAAACAAGCTGACCCCCGCCGGCAGCTGGGACCAGGCGCACAACGCCGTCTCCCCGCGTTTCGGGCTGATCTACGACCTGACCGAGGAGTTGGCCGTCTACGCCAACACCTCGCGCTCGTTCAAGCCCAACCGCGGCGCCGACCGCAGCAGCCAGGCGTTCGACCCGGAAAAAGGCATCGCCCACGAAGTCGGCATCAAGTACGAGCTGCCGGAGCACGACCTCAGCGTCACCGCGGCGCTGTTCCACATCACCAAGGAAAACGTGCTGACCAGCGATCCGGTCGACAGCAACTACCAGATCGCCGCCGGCGAAGCGCGCAGCCGCGGCTTCGACATCAGCGTGGCCGGCAACATCACCCCGCAATGGCGCGTGATCGGCGGCTACGCCTACGTCGATGCCGAAGTCACCGAAAGCTCGAGCGCATCGATGCCGACCGGCACGCGCCTGGCCAACGTGCCGCGGCACAGCTTCAACCTGCTGGATACCTACGAATTCGCCGAAGGTCCGCTGGCCGGGCTCGGCGTTGGCATGGGCGTCAAGTACGTCGGCGACCGCAAGGGCGGCGCCACCAGCACCGCGTTCGACATGGACGCCTACACCACCGTCGACCTGCTCGCCTACTACCCGCTGACCGAACGGGTTCGCCTGAACCTGAACCTCAACAACCTGTTCGACGAAGAGTACGAAGAGCGCACCTGGGGCAACATCTGGGCCTACCCGGGCGCCCCCCGCACCCTCCAGGCCGGCATAGCGATCACGCTATAACGAAGAAGGGCGCAGCCTGCATGGCTGC
>NZ_JXXD01000178.1 GCF_000935215.1 Stutzerimonas stutzeri | reverse complement strand
TCAGGTGCAACCGATGGATCAGTAGGCGCCGCGTTCGCCGCCCTCGCCGCCTGTACCGGTCGTGCCCTGCTTACCAGCCGCACCATCGCCGCCAGCATCAACGCCGGTACCGTGATCGCTACCGTGTGTGGTCGCCGGGCGCTCAGTCTCGTCCGGCATCTTGCCGGTATCGGAGGTCGAATCCATTCCGTTGCCCGTGCCGCCCATGGTTCCAGGCTGCTCGGTACTGTGTCCCTTCGAATCACGGTGGCCGGTATCGGCGCCGGTACCGGTATTGCCGGCAGCGAATGCCGCGCTGGAAAGCAGTCCCGCCAGGGTGAGTGCCGCAATCTTGTGCATGTTCATGATGACTCCTGCATATTTTCAGGGGGTTCATGTAATCCGGCAGCGGGACGGGTCAGGGGTTTCGTCGTCAGCATTTACAAAACGTGACAGCCCTGTAGAACGCCCGGCCAGAGCGGCTAGGCACTAGGACCGTCGGTCGCCTGCGGCCGATCGCCGAGCAGATCCTCAACGTAGAGCATGCGCACCAGCACCATGCCGACAGCTGCCAGTGGCGTCGCCAGCAGCAGACCCAGAGTACCGGCCAGAAGGCCGAACAGAAGTTGCACGGCGATGGTCAGCGCCGGCGGAACCGAGACGATGCGCTGCTGCATCCAAGGCGTGAACACATAACTTTCCAAGGCCTGGATGAACAGATAGAGCGCGGCGACGTAGAGCACCGTGCGCCCGCCCTCCAGCGATGCCAGCAGGAGCGCCGGTATCACCGCCAGCACCGGACCGATATTGGGAATGAACGACAGCAACCCGGCGATCAGGCCGAGCACCAGCGCCAGCTCGATGCCCAGCAACCACAGACCGAGCGTGGTCAGCACGCCGATCAGCAGCATTTCCAGCAGCTTGGCCAGCAGCCAGGCCCGCAATGTCGAGCCGCTTTCGTCGAGCACCTCCGCTGCGCGCGGTCGATAGCCCAGCGGAATCAGCTTCAGCAGCCCGCGCACGTATATCTGCGGATTGATGGCGAGGCAGATGCCGATGGCGAAGGCAATGGCGAAGCTGCTCAGCGCACCGACGATCGAGCCCATCACCTTGGTGACCACGCTGAACGCGCTAGAGCCGTCGGGCAGCGAGTCCTCCAGGCGTTCGCGCTGCTGCAGCAGTTCATTCGCCCAAGGCAACTGCTCGGCACGCTCACGCAGGCGCTCCACGGCCTCGGGCAGCGATTCGGAGAGCGCATCGGCCTGTTCGGCGATGCTCGGCGCGACCAGCCAGCCGCCGCCCCCCAGGCCGAGCAGCAAGAGCACGAAGAACACCGCCATGGACAGCTTGTAGGACAGCGCCGTCTTGCTGCAGAGCCAGCGGCTCACGCCGTGAATCAGCACACCGAAAAGAATCGAGGCGAACAGCAGCAGGATGAAATCGAACGCCAGCCAGGCGACGATGCTCAGCAGCACCACGACGGCCAGCACCGCGGCCTGCACAATCGTGCGATTGGCGACCGTCTTGGCATCGTTCTGCGGTGTCGACGTGGACATGATGCTCCCCCTCGTGAGTACAAGAGGTACGACAGACCGCGCCGCGCATTAATTCAGCTGTTGCCGCCAATCAGCGCAGCAGCTGCCAGAGCGAGGCGCCGACGCCAGCCATGCTCTCGCCGGCCACCAAGCCGGCCGCGGCGACGATCACGAAGCGCTCGCCGAGGCTGCGCCAGCGTGACGCGAAGGCCCAGGCGAGCACGGCACCTAAGGTCATCATCAGCGAAATCGACGCCGGAATGATGAATGCCAGGCCGAGCGCCGCGGAGCTCGGCAACCAGCGCAGCCGGCGTTCGGGCAGCAGCCCTTCCAGCGTCCCGAGCAGCACCCCGCAGAGCGCACCAGCGAGCATCGCCCAGCGAATGTCGGCAGCGAGCGCGCCCAGGCCGCCGGTCAAGGCTTCGGCCACTGCTTTCCAGGTGGCAACCGCCGGAGCCGGCCATTCGGGTGTGATCAGCATGCTCTGTGGATCGGGAATCAGCAGCTGATAGGCCAGTACGCCGACCACGCTGCCGAGCAGAATGCCGAAGCACTGCGCCAGCGCCTGACGCCCCGGCGCAGCGCCGATGGCATGCCCGACCTTGAAGTCGTTGAGCAGATCGGTGCACTGCCCCGCCGCGCCACCGGCGGTGTTGGCGCTCATCAGATTGACCGGCACCTGGCCCGGGGCGAACACGCCGAAGCTCAGCTGCGACAGCTGGCCGATGGCGCCGATCGGCGGAATCCCGGTCGCACCGACCACCCGTGCGGCAACCATCGCCAGCAGCAGCGCCAGCGGAATCGAAAGCGCCGCCAGCCAGGGGTCGATGCCGAACAGGCTGACCTGCAGCGCCAGCACCAGTCCTACCGACAGCGCAAAACCGGCCGCTGGCCAGCCGTGCGGGCGCCGCAGCACCGGCCGCCGGCGTGTCGTTGGCGAGCGTGAGCGCAGCAGGCGCAGGCCCAGCGAGGTCAGCGTCGCGCAGACCATCAGGCTCACGCCCGGCCACAACAGCCATTCGATCAGCGCGGCGAACTGCGGCCCCTGGGCGGCAGCCGGCAAGCGCACCAGTCCCTCGGCCAGCAGCCAGGGCGCGATCAGGCCCCAGGCCAGCACGGCGCCGAGCAGCAGCGACAGGCCGACGCGCAACCCGATGATGCCGCCGAAGCCGAGCAACAGCAGCGAGGGTTCGAAGCTGAACGTCAGGCGCTCCAGCTGCGCTGAAGGGGCCCAGCGCGGCAGCGTCCAGATAAAGGTATCGACCAGTTTGCTCCCGGCGGCCAGCACGGCGGCACCGCCCAGTACCCAGAGCCGGCGCCCGGCCTCGGCGCCATGACTGTAGATCTGCTGCAACGTCGCCAGGGTCGCCATGCCCTCGGGAAAGCGCAGCCCCGACTCGACGATCAGCGAGGGTCGCAGGTACCAGGCCACCCACACCCCGAGAAAGCTCACCGAGAACACCCAGGCCATCAGCGGCAGGCTGTCCAGCTGCTGACCGGTGAGCAGGGTATAGGCGGGAATCGGCGCCACCAGCCCGCCGGAGATGATCGAGGCGCAGGACGAGGCGGTGGTCTGGTTGATGTTGCTTTCCAGCAGCGACCAGCGCGGGCGGCCGAACGCGACGGCAATGCTCTGCCAGAACGCGAAGCCGATCAGCAGCGCGATGATCGACATATTGAACGACCAGCCGATCTTGAGGCCCGAGTAGACATTCGACGGTGCCAGCAGCGCACCCAGCAGCAGACCGGTGAGCAAGGCACGCAGGGTCAGTTCACGAGACGAAACGGCAAACGTGGTCGCGATCATTCCCCTACCTTAGCAGCCGCCCGGTGCAAAAACGCGCGCCCTTTTCGATGCCTCGCGTTCGCCCTGGCGGAGTTGTGCACGTGCTGGCTGGATAATGCCCGTTCGCCATCTCTCGGCTGAACTTCGCTGCAAGGTGCTGGTCGTTTAGTAACTTTTTAATCAATCACGCCCGACTGACTAGGTACCGAACATGGACGCGGAGCTTACACGGGACACATCCTCCCCAACTGTCACGCTGTTAACCGGCAATGAACTGCTTGGGTTGTTCTTTCGCCACTTTCTAGGCGAACAGGCGCAAGTCGAAGTTGCGCTGACCGGACTGCAATCACCGGACAATCGCGGAGCCGACCTGTTTCTGGTCGACGCCGGCCATAGCGAAGCCGAACAGATATCCAGCCTGATCGACCAGCTCGACGAGCACACACCGGTGGCGCTGGTGAATATCGTCCCCGAGCAGGCCGAGCAGCTGGTCGAAAGACACCCGGTGATTCGCGGGGTGTTCTACAGCCACGCCACCCGCGAGCACCTGCTCGAGGGCATCCGCGTGCTGCTCAAGGGTGGCGACTGGCTGCCACGGGTCCTCACCGAGAGGCTGCTGGGCCAGTGGCGGCGCATGCGCCAGCTCGCTGAAACCAAGTCCAGCCTGACGCTGCGCGAGCGCGAGATCCTGAGCCTCGCCGGCAAGGGGCTGTCGAATGCGGAAATCGCCGAGCAGCTGTGCCTCAGCCCGCACACGATCAAGAGTCATATCCACAATCTGTTGCGCAAGATCGGCGCCTCCAATCGGGCCGAGGCGGCGTACCTGCTGCGCAGTCATCTCGACTGGGACAAGTCCTGTAGCGCTTGAGTAGCGTCCCGCAGCGACGGGCGGCCTAGCGGAGCGGGACGTCACCGAGACGCTCTGGCACGGTGCGAAAGCGTCACGCCGTGCCAGGCATTAATCCCGAGCGAACTGCTCGCGCTGCGCCTTTTACATCATCCGATGGATGTTCAAGAGTGTCCGCCGCGTTCAAGAATCGCGACCACTGTCATCCGGTACACGCCAATGGCCCGTTACGCCCTGCCCCGCGCCACATCACTGTCTGCCCTGGTTGCCTGCCTGGCCTGCGCGCCGCTGATGGCCGCCGACCTGATGGACAACGGCGATCTTTCACCCCTTGGCACCACCGCCACCCAGCTTGCGGTTCAGCTGACCGACGCCAAGGCCGCCTACATCCAGCAGCTGGGCCAGGGCAATCTCGCCGAGCTGACTCAGAACGGCCAGGCGTTGAGCGCGCAGATGCTGCAGCAGGGCGGCGACCAGGAAGCCTTTATCCTGCAGCACGGCGAAAACCTGATGGCGGTCATCGAGCAGGTCGGCCAGGGCAACTACGCCGAAATCCGCCAGACCGGCAGCGACAACCAGGCCAGCATCAGCCAGTACGGCGCCTATAACGATGCGCGCATTGAGCAGACCGGCCAGGGCCTGCGCAGCGCAGTGACGCAATACGGCGTCGGCCAGCAGATCAATATCGTGCAGGGTCGCTAGCGATCAGGAGAGTTCATGTTCAAGCCTACGGCAATTGCCACCCTGCTCACCCTCGCCGCCACTCAGGCCATGGCGCAGAACAGCATCGAACTGGAGCAGGTCGGCACGGACAATGTCGCCGAACTGCAACAGACCGGCCTGGTCGAGTCCAGCACCATGGATGTCAGCCAGATCGGCAACCTCAACACCGCCAGCATCACGCAGATCGGCGAGGCCTACTTCAAGGTCGCCAACCTGCAGCAGATCGGTAACGCCAACGTCGCCACCATCGAACAGACCGGACGTACCAGCACGGTCGATGCCAGCAGCATCGGCAACGGCAACCAGATCACCGGCAGCCAGACCGCCTTCGTCACCGCACAGATCGAGCAGCGCGGCGACGCCAACGTGCTGACCTTCGACCAGCAGGGCTACTTCGAAGGGTCGCGGATGAACGTGTCCCAGGACGGTCTGGGCAACCTGGCCGACATCTACCAGGGCGACGGCAATCGCATGAACATCGCCCAGGCCGGCACCTACAACATCGCAGAGATTCAGCAGAACGACTACCACAACGAACTCGACTTCACCCAGAGCGGCGACAGCAACCGGCTGACGGTCGACCAGAACGGCTTCGGCGGCCGCATCAGTGGCTCGTCGACCGGCAGCGGTAACAGCGTCGACATCGCCCAGAGCTTCATGTCCAACCAGGCCACGGTGATCCAGAACGGCAACGACAACCTGGCGAGCATCGAACAGGGCAACTACGGTCATCAGGCCACCATCACCCAACTGGGCAGCGCCAACGAGGCGATGATCCGCCAGAGCCTGCCGGCCAATGACTTCACTCGCCTGCCCGGCGCCGCGACGATCCACCAGAGCGGCACCGGCAACAGCGCCACCATCGTCCAGCAGTAGCGCAACCACCCTCCAGCCACGGACCGGCTTCAACGGAAACAGAACGGATGCTGACCATGACCCTCACCACCTGGCTGCTCGCAGCCACCCCCGCCCCTGCCGATGCACCGGTAGCCGTCAGTTTCGAGCTGCAACCGGCCGAGCAAAGCCGGCTTTCGCTCGCCCTGTGCTTCAAGGGCAGCGGGCAGCAGGTCCGCTTTCGTCTGAAGGTGCGCTCCAGTGGCAGGGCCGGCAATGCCCAGACCGCGCAGAGCGGCACGCTGATCGCCACCCCGACGCAGCAATGCCCGCTGAACAACCGCCTCGGCATCGCTGACGACACCCGTGTCGAGGCCGAGCTGCAGTGGTGGATCGACGATGCCGAGCAGCCGCCGATCCTGCGCAGCTACCCGGACGACGACGCCGATGTGGACGACGAAAGCGAGCCGGAACAGATCGCGTGAAGGCCGAAAGCGGACCGACGGCGCACCAGGTGGCGCTCGTTCAGCGCAGGTTCAGCTGGGGTTCAGGCAGGGTTCAGTGACACCCGTTCAGGCTAGGGGCCGTCAGTATCCCGCTGCCTGAAAAGGAGTCACCGATGAAAAAACTCAGCACCCTGGCCCTGGCCACGTCCCTCGGCATCCTCAGCTTCGGCGCCCACGCCGCGGAGAACTTCGCCGGTCTCACCTGGGGCAAAACCACCGTCAATACCGATCGTTCCAGCGCCCTGAAGCAGAGCATGGGTGGCGAGAACCGTTTCGATGACACCATCAGGAACAGCGGAACCTGGGGTGTTCGCGCCGGCCAGATGACCGACGAGGGTCGCTACTACATGACCTACGAGAACGTCTCGGACGATTACGGCAGCACCTACAAGCTGCGTCAGCAGAACCTGCTCGGCAGCTACGACCTGTTTCTCCCACTGGGCGACACCACCCGCCTGTTCGGCGGCGCCAGCGCCGGCCTGACCAAGCTGGAGAACGAGTCCAGGGGCTACAGCCGTGACAGCGACATCGGTTACCTGGTCGGCCTGCAGGCCGGTATCCTGCAGAAGCTCGGCGACAACACCTCGGTGGAAGCGGGCTACCGTTACCTGCGCAGCAACGCCGGTACCGAAGTGTCCGAGCGCGGCGTCGGCAAGCTCGGCTCGATCGACCTGCACAGCAGCAAGCAGGCCTATCTGGGTCTGAACTATCACTTCTGATGGCGTTACGCTGACAGAACGTTGAACGACGGCCAGGGCGAGAACCTGGCCGTTTTTGCACGGGGAGCAAGCCAATGAAAGTGCTGGTGGTGGAAGACGAGGCGCTGCTGCGCCACCACTTGCAGACCCGACTCGGCGAAAGCGGGCATGTCGTCGACGCCGTGCCCAACGCCGAGGAAGCGCTGTTTCAGACCCACGAATTCAACCATGACCTGGCCGTCATCGATCTCGGCCTGCCGGGCATCAGCGGGCTGGACCTGATCCGCCAGCTGCGCAGCCGCGGCAAGAGCTTCCCCATTCTCATCCTTACCGCGCGCGGCAACTGGCAGGACAAGGTCGAAGGCCTGGCCGCAGGCGCCGACGACTACGTGGTCAAGCCGTTCCAGTTCGAGGAACTGGAAGCCCGGTTGAACGCTCTGCTGCGCCGTTCCAGCGGCTTCACCCAGGCCACCATCGAAGCCGGCCCGCTGCTGCTCGACCTCAATCGAAAGCAGGCCACGGCCAATGGCGCGCCGTTGGCGCTGACCGCCTACGAATACCGCATCCTCGAATACCTGATGCGTCATCAGCAGCAGGTGGTGGCCAAGGAGCGCCTGATGGAGCAGCTCTACAGCGGTGACGAGGAGCGCGATCCGAACGTGATCGAAGTGCTGGTCGGCCGGCTGCGGCGCAAGCTGGAGGCGCAGTGCGCGATGAAGCCCATCGAAACCGTGCGCGGCCTAGGCTACCTCTTCACCGAGCGCTGCCGATGAATCGACGCTGGCGCCGCCTGCAAGCGCGCGTGCGCCACCCACTGAGAGGTGCCATGTCGCTGCGCCTGCGGCTGATGCTCGGCGCCACAGGCCTCGCCGCGCTGTTCATGCTGGCCCTGCTGCCGGCGCTGCAGGGCGCCTTCAGCCTGACCTTCGAACGCGTCATCGAGCAACGCCTGGCCGCCGATGCCAGCACCCTGATCACTGCCGCCCATGTCGAAGACGGCCGGTTGCTGATGCCCGAGCGGATGCCGGACGAGGAATTTAACCTGCCCGACGCGCAGTTGCTCGGCTTCATCTACGACCGCAGCGGCGAGCTGGTCTGGCATTCCCGCTCGGCCGCCGACGAGCGCATCGACTACCGACCGCGTTACGAGGGCCGCACCAGCGAATTTCTGCGCACCCGCGATGCGGCGGGGCTCGAGTACTTCGTCTACGACGTCGAACTGCAGTTGGCCGGCAGCCGCGACAACGCCTTCAGTTTCGTCACCATGCAGCCCACCAGCGAATACCTGAGCCTGTTCGACGAGTTTCGCCGGCAGCTCTACCTGTGGCTCGGCAGCGGCCTGCTGGTGTTGCTGATCCTGCTCTGGCTCGGCCTGACCTGGGGCTTTCGCACGCTGAAACGCGTCAGCGCCGAGCTCGATGAGGTCGAAGGAGGCCAGCGCCAGCACCTGAGCGACGAACACCCCCGCGAGCTGCTGCGCCTTACCCGTTCGCTCAACCGCCTGCTGGACAGCGAACGGCGCCAGCGCGAGCAGTACCGCAATTCGTTGGGCGACCTGGCGCATAGCCTGAAAACCCCGCTCAGCGTTCTGCAGGGCGTCGGCGAAAGCCTCGCCGCGCAGACGCAGAGCCGCGAGCCGGCGCAGGTGATGCAGGCGCAGATCGAACGCATGAGCCAGCAGATCGGCTACCAGCTGCAGCGCGCCAGCCTCGGCAAGAGCGGCCTGGTGCGACACCGGGTCGAACTGAAGCCATTGCTCATCAGCCTCTGCAGCACGCTGGACAAGGTCTACCGCGACAAACACGTGCAGGTCGAGATGCAGCTCGCCGAGCCCTGTCTGGTGCCGATGGAACAGGGCGCGCTGATGGAGCTGCTCGGCAATCTGCTGGAGAACGCCTACCGCCTGTGCCTGCAGCAGGTGCGCATCAGCGCCAGCCATCACGAAGGCGATCTGCTGCTCGGCGTCGAGGACGACGGCCCGGGTGTGCCGGTCGGCCAGCGCGAGCGCATCATCCGCCGCGGCGAGCGCCTCGATGGCCAGCACCCCGGCCAGGGCATTGGCCTGGCGGTGGTCAAGGACATTCTCGACAGCTACGGTGGCGAGCTCAGTCTCGGCGAGTCGGCGCTCGGTGGCGCGGCTTTCCGCATCCGGCTGCAGGCCGACTGACCGAACGGCACTCCCGCACGGCCCTGGCCGCTGCTAGAGTTCGCTGCCGAGCTATCTGCAGCCCATTGGAGGGCGCATGTCACTGGATGACCGCAAGAAACTCGTCCGTCAGCACATCGACCTGACCTGGAACCGCGGGCGCCTGGCGCTGGCCGAGCACCTGCACAGCAAGGATTTTCTCTACAAGAGCTCCTTCATCGGCCGGCCGCTCGCCAGCGCCGAGTTTCTCGACATGGTCCGGCAGATCCGCCACGCCATGCCGGAACTGGAAGTGGTGGTCGAGGAATGCATCGCCGAAGGCAACCGGGTGGTCACCTGGAGCACGCTGATCGGCACCATCGAGCAGCCGGCGTTCGGCTATCCGCCCAGCGACAAGGTGCTCAGCATTTCTGCCATGGCCTTCTGGAGCATCACCCCGACCCAGCAGGTGCAGGAAATCTGCACCATGTTCGACATGGAAAGCTTTCGCGCCCAGCTGGGCCTGGATACCCGGCCCTACGCCGAAAAAGCCCTGCCCTGATCCGATCGCTCACCACAGCCAGCCGAGCCACAAC
>NZ_JXXD01000177.1 GCF_000935215.1 Stutzerimonas stutzeri | reverse complement strand
CAGAACGGGCCGTTGGAAATTGGGTAATGACGCACCGAGCGGACGCGGACCGCCGCGCCGAGGCAATCGCGAAGCATCGAAGATTGCAACGTTTCTAGCCTAGCGCAGTCGTTAGCAACGACCGAACAGGCGAACCACCGGAAAAATAAGCCCGGCATTATCCTGCAAACCCGACTCTTTGTCTTGGGGACACCACGTCATGGAATTTGTTGTCAAAAGCGCCAAAGCCTCCACCCAGAAGACCGCCACCCTGATTCTGCCGCTCGGCGATGATTGCCTTCTCGGCAGCGTCGCGCAGAGCGTAGACAGCACCAGCGGCGGCGCGCTCAGCGCTGCGCTCAAGCGTGGCGACATCCAGGGCAAAGCCGGTCAGACCCTGCTGTTGCATGGCCTGCCCGGCCTCAAGGCCGAGCGCGTACTGCTGGTCGGGATCGGCAAGGCCGACGAGCTGGACAATCGCCAGTGGCGCAAGATCGCCAATGCCGCACTTGCCGCAATCAAGGGCCTCGGCGGTGCCGATGCGGCCTTCGCCATGCAGGATGTTCAGGTCAAAGGCCGCGACAGCTACGGCCGCACTCGCCTGCTGGTGGAAATCCTCGCCGACGGCCAGTACGTGTTCGATCGCTTCAAGAGCAAGAAAGCCGACCCGCGCGCACTGCAGAAGATCATCCTGCTGTGTGACAAGAGCGAGCAGCCCGAGGTGGAACGCGCGACCCGCGAAGCCTCGGCGATCGCCAGTGGCATGGCCTTCACCCGCGACCTCGGCAACCTGCCCCCGAACGTCTGCCACCCGACCTACATCGCCGAACAGGCGAAGCAGATGAGCAAGGCCTACAAGGGCCTGAAGGTCGACGTGCTCGACGAGAAGAAGCTGCGTGATCTTGGCGCTGGTGCCTTCCTCGCGGTTTCCCAGGGTAGCGAACAGCCCGGCTGCATCATCGTCATGCAGTACAACGGCGGCAAGAAGGGCGACCAGCCGTATGCCCTGGTGGGCAAAGGCATCACCTTCGATACCGGTGGCATCAGCCTCAAGCCGGGCCAGGGCATGGACGAGATGAAGTACGACATGGGCGGCGCCGCCAGCGTACTCGGCACCCTAAAGGCCGTGCTGGAGCTGCAGCTGCCGATCAACCTGGTCTGTCTGCTGGCCTGTGCCGAGAACATGCCCAGCGGCGGCGCCACCCGCCCGGGCGACATCGTCACCACCATGAGCGGCCAGACCGTGGAAATCCTCAACACCGATGCCGAAGGCCGTCTGGTGCTGTGCGATGCACTGACCTACGCCGAACGCTTCGAACCGCGCGCGGTGATCGACGTGGCCACGCTGACCGGCGCCTGCATCGTCGCCCTGGGCAGCAACACGTCCGGCCTGCTGGGCAACAACGACGCCCTGGTGCAGCAACTGCTGCAGGCTGGCGAGAACGCGGCCGACCGCGCCTGGCAGCTGCCGCTGTTCGACGAATACCAGGAACAGCTGGATAGCCCCTTCGCCGATATCGCCAACATCGGTGGCCCCAAGGCTGGCACCATCACGGCTGCCTGTTTCCTTTCGCGCTTCACCAAGAAGTTCGCCTGGGCGCACCTGGATATCGCCGGCACCGCCTGGACCAGCGGCGGCAAGGAAAAAGGTGCCACCGGCCGCCCCGTGCCGCTGTTGACCCAGTACCTGCTGGACCGGGTCAACTGATATGCACCAGGCCGTCGCGCCTGATCCCTCGGGCCGGGGTCGCCTCGCGCTGCCCGGCCAACGCGGAGCGTGCCCATGACGCGTATCGAGTTCTACGTCCTGCCCGACGATAACCCGACCGGCCGCCTGCGGGCGGCCTGTCAGTTGGCGGCCAAGGGCTGGCAACATGGCATGCAGGTATTCATTCGCTGCGTCGATGAAACGCAGTCGAACGAAGTCGACGAACTGCTCTGGAGCTTTCGCGCCGAGCGCTTCATTCCCCACGAGCAGCACATCGACGACCCGAAGGCCCCGGTGGTGATCGGCGTCGACCAGGCACCTCAATTCACCCAGGGCCTGCTGATCAACCTGGCATCGACGCTTTCTTCGCATATCGACCAGTTCAGCCGGGTCATCGAGATCGTCAACCAGGAACCGCAGCTGCTGACCGCCTGCCGGGAGAATTTCCGCCTGTATCGACGCCAGGGCTATGATCCGAAACGGGTCGAGCTTTAAGACCAACCATTCGACAGCAAGGGAAAAACCCTGGCAGCCGCCGGGATGCTCAAGCCCCGGAAACTTCTGAGATGACACCGAAAGCCCCGAACAAACCCGCCGAACTGCTGAGCGATCTCGAGTCCATTCGCGCTCTGCTCGGTGACGATTTTCCAGACGAGGTTCCGGCCAGCGCAGCGCTGGACCCGGACAGCATTCCGCTGTTGTCCGATATCGTCGAGCCAGCGCCTGCCGCTCCGGCCGCCAGCGCCAGCGACGACGAGCCGCGGGAAACCAGCGTACGCAGTGCCTTCCGCACCCTGGCCGAGCGGCATATCGACCATGAGCTGCGCACCGCGGCCAACCTGATCCTCCAGGAAGTGATCGACGACTTCGTGCCGCAGATCGAGGCCGAGCTCAAACGCCGACTCGAGAGTCGGATCGACCGTCTGGTGCGTACGCCCCCACCCCGCCCCTGACCCACTCGCCATCGATACGCAGTTAATCCGCAACGGCCGCGAAACCTCGCGGCCGTTTGCCTTTATACTTGCGCGTTTTTCCGACCAGACGTTTTTAAGGGTCCCGCCGCATGGACAAGACCTACCAGCCGCACGCCATCGAGACTTCCTGGTACCAGACCTGGGAATCGAACAACTATTTCGCCCCGCAAGGTTCCGGCGAGCCCTACACCATCATGATCCCGCCGCCGAACGTCACCGGCAGCCTGCACATGGGTCATGGCTTCAACAACGCGATCATGGACGCCTTGATCCGCTGGCGCCGCATGCAGGGTCGCAACACCCTGTGGCAACCGGGCACCGACCATGCCGGTATCGCCACGCAGATGGTGGTCGAGCGCCAATTGGCCGCCCAGGGCGCCAGTCGTCATGACCTGGGCCGCGAGAAGTTTCTCGACAAGGTCTGGCAGTGGAAGGAGGAGTCCGGCGGCACCATCACCCGGCAGATCCGTCGCCTGGGCTCCTCGGTGGACTGGTCGCGCGAGCGCTTCACCATGGACGACGGCCTGTCCGAGGCGGTCAAGGAAGCCTTCGTCCGCCTGCACGAGGACGGCCTGATCTATCGCGGCAAGCGCCTGGTCAACTGGGACACCAAGCTGCATACCGCCATTTCCGATCTGGAAGTGGAGAACCACGACGAGAAGGGTCACCTCTGGCATCTGCGCTATCCGCTGGCCGATGGCTGCAAGACCGCCGATGGGCTGGACTACCTGGTGGTCGCCACTACCCGTCCGGAAACCATGCTCGGTGACGCCGCCATCGCCGTGCACCCGGAGGACGAGCGCTACAAGAGCCTGATCGGCCGCCACGTCATGCTGCCGCTGGTCAACCGCCTGATCCCCATCGTGGCCGACGACTACGTCGACCTCGAGTTCGGCACCGGCTGCGTGAAGATCACCCCGGCGCATGACTTCAACGACTACGAGGTCGGCAAGCGTCACCACCTGCCGCTGATCAACATCTTCGATCAGAACGCCTGCATCCTGGCGCGTGCCCAGGTGTTCAACATCGACGGCTCGGTGAACGACAAGATCGACACCAGCCTGCCGGACGGCTATGCGCACATGGACCGCTTCGATGCGCGCAAGGCCATCGTCGCCGAGTTCGACGCCATGAGCCTGCTGGAAAAGATCGACGACCACGCGCTGAAAGTGCCGCGCGGCGACCGCTCGGGCACCATCATCGAGCCGTGGCTGACCGACCAGTGGTATGTCTCCACCAAACCGCTGGCCGAGAAGGCCATCGCTGCCGTCGAAAGTGGCGAGATCCAGTTCGTGCCCAAGCAGTACGAGAACATGTACTTCAGCTGGATGCGCGATATTCAGGACTGGTGCATCAGCCGCCAGCTCTGGTGGGGCCACCGCATTCCGGCCTGGTACGACGAAGCAGGCCACGTCTACGTCGGCCGCGACGAGATGGAAGTCCGCCGCAAGTACAACCTCGGCAACGAAGTGGAACTGCGCCAGGACGAGGACGTGCTGGACACCTGGTTCAGCTCCGGGCTGTGGACCTTCTCCACCCTCGGCTGGCCTCAGCAGACCGAGTTCCTCAAGACCTTCCACCCCACCGACGTGCTGGTTACCGGCTTCGACATCATCTTCTTCTGGGTCGCCCGGATGATCATGCTGTCCACCCACCTGACCGGGCAGATTCCGTTCAAGACCGTCTACGTGCACGGTCTGGTCCGCGATGGCCAAGGGCAGAAGATGTCCAAGTCCAAGGGCAATGTGCTCGACCCGCTGGACATCGTCGACGGCATCACCCTCGATGAACTGCTGACCAAGCGCACCAGCGGCATGATGCAGCCCAAGCTGGCCGAGAAGATCGCCAAGCAGACCCGCGCCGAGTTCCCCGAAGGCATCGCCAGCTACGGCACCGACGCCCTGCGCTTCACCTTCTGCTCGCTGGCATCCACCGGTCGCGACATCAAGTTCGACATGGGCCGCGTCGAGGGTTACCGCAACTTCTGCAACAAGATCTGGAACGCGGCCAACTTCGTCTTCGAAAACACCGAAGGCAAGGACACGGGAGCAGGCGACGAGCCCGTCGAGCTGTCCTCGGTGGACCGCTGGATCATCTCCGCCCTGCAGCGCACCGAGGCCGAGGTGAACCGCCAGCTGGAGGCCTTCCGCTTCGATCTGGCCGCCCAGGCACTCTACGAGTTCATCTGGGACGAGTACTGCGCCTGGTATCTCGAGCTGGTCAAGCCACTGCTATGGGACGAGACCGCCAGCGCCGAACGCCAGCGCGGCACCCGCCGCACTCTGGTGCGCGTGCTGGAAACGGCACTGCGCCTGGCGCATCCGTTCATGCCGTTCATTACCGAGGAAATCTGGCAGCGCGTCGCGCCGCTCGCGGGCAAGTCCGGCCCGACGCTGATGCTGCAGCCCTGGCCGGAGTTCAACCCGGAGCGTATCGACGCAGCCGCAGAAGGCGATATCGAGTGGGTCAAGGCCTTCATGCTGGGCATTCGGCAGATCCGCGGCGAGATGAACATCTCCATGGCCAAGCGTATCGACGTGGTGCTGGGCAACGCTTCGGCTGCCGACCAACGTCGCCTGGCCGACAACGAGCCGCTGCTGAAGAAGCTGGCCAAGCTGGAAAGCGTGCGCATCCTGGCGTCCGACGAAGAGGCTCCGTTGTCGGCCATCGCGCTAGTGGGTGACATGCAGGTGCTGGTGCCGATGGCCGGCCTGATCGACAAGGATGCCGAACTGGCACGTCTGGACAAGGAAATCGCCCGTCTGGACGGCGAGCTCAAGCGCGTCGGCGGCAAACTGTCGAATGCCGGCTTCGTCGACAAGGCTCCCGCCGAAGTGATCGACAAGGAACGCGCCAAACTGGCCGAAGCCGAACAGGCCAAGGCCAGGCTGCAGGAGCAGCGCGACCGCATCGCCACGCTCTGATCAGGACGCGGTAAACGCAAAAGGCCAGCCCGAAAGGTGCTGGCCTTTTTGCTTAAGGAGGTCATCTTGATTGATGACAAGTTATTACCGGCAACGCTGATACACTATGCCGCACATGAAACACCCCTTTACAAACTGGCAGGCCGTTAAAGCCAAGACGAACAGCTCGACGATGTGAAATGAGCCCCCTGCTGCGAAGCGCAATGCCCCACGTATTTCGCCGAACGCGCAACCGTCTCCCAGGGCAGTCCACCGCCCCGATTTGTTTCACCTCGCTAGCGAATCGTTCCCCTGCCAGCCGCTGAGGCTGCGTCGACACACCCGCATGCCCGGCAAGGTTCCTCAAGATGGAGTCCCTCGGATGTATGCACTCATGGCTGTCGTGTTCGTCATAGGCTATCTATGCATAGCCTTTGAACATCCCCTGAAGATAGACAAGGCCGCTGCCGCGATCCTGACCGCGGTTGTGACCTGGACCATTCTGGTGCTGGGCGCCGACCAGATACTTCCACTGCTGCAACCCGGCAGCCACAACCCCGGGGACTCCTCGGCGGTGGTGGTCGAATCGCTGCGTCATCACCTGGGAGAAGTCTCGGAGATTCTCTTCTTCCTGCTCGGCGCGATGACCATCGTCGAGCTGATCGACTCCCACGAAGGTTTCAAGGTAATCACCGACCGCATCCAGACCCGCAAGCGCGTGCACCTGCTGTGGATCATCGGCTTCCTCACCTTCTTCCTCTCTGCAGCACTGGACAACCTGACCACCACCATCGTCATGGTCTCGCTGCTGCGCAAGCTCATCCGCGGCCGTCCCGAGCGCTGGTTGTTCGTCGGCGTCGTGGTAATCGCCGCCAACGCCGGTGGTGCCTGGTCGCCGATCGGTGACGTGACCACCACCATGCTCTGGATCGGTAACCAGATCAGCGCTTCCGGCGTGATCACCGGTCTGTTCCTGCCAAGCCTGGTGTGCCTGCTGGTGCCGCTGATCATTCTCAGCTTCCGTCTGCGCGGCGAGGCACCACGCCCACGTCCTCGTGCTCACCTGGCCGAGAAGCACCCACCGACCACCACCGTATTCGAGCGCAATCTGGTACTCGGTCTTGGCCTCGCTGCCCTGCTCTTCGTCCCGGTGTTCAAGACCGTGACCCACCTGCCGCCTTACATGGGCATCCTCTTCGGCCTCGGCGTGCTCTGGGTGACCACCGAGTTCATCCACCGCAACAAGAATGCCGAAGACAAGCACCCGCTTTCGGTAGTCGGCGTTCTGCGCAAGGTGGACACCCCCAGCGTGCTGTTCTTCCTCGGCATTCTGCTGGCCGTATCCAGTCTCGCTACCGCGGGCCACCTGACCCAGGTCGCGACCGCCCTGCGCGAATCGCTCGGCCACATCTACCCGATCACCTACGCCATCGGCCTGCTTTCGGCCGTGGTCGACAACGTGCCGCTGGTGGCCGGTGCGATGAAGATGTATCCGTTGGTCAGCCCTGCCGTACTGGCTTCTGCCAGCCCCGAGGAGACCAGCTGGCTGTCGCAGTTCGTCGTCGATGGCAACTTCTGGGAGATGCTCGCTTTCTGCGCCGGTACCGGCGGCAGCACGCTGATCATCGGCTCGGCTGCGGGGGTCGCGGCGATGGGCATGGAGAAGATCAGCTTCACCTGGTACGTCAAGCGCGTCAGCTTGCTGGCCTTCCTCGGTTACACTGCGGGCGCCGCGACCTACATCGGCATGCTCGCCCTGCGCTAAACCGCAGCGAGCCTGGCCAGGTCGCTGCCCCCACAGACGACCTGGCCAGGGACCTTCCATGACCCTCAGCAAGACCAAAACCAGTTTCTATCGCCGACTCTACGTCGCCTGGCTGATCGACAGCGGCACCGCCTGCAGTGTCCCTGCACTGATGGCCGCGACCGGCATGCCACGGCGCACCGCCCAGGACACCCTTGCCGCGCTCGCGGAGCTGGACATCGACTGCAGCTTCGAGCAGGACGACGGCGAACGCCACAATGCCGGCCACTACGCCATCCGCGACTGGGGTGCCATCGACAAGGGCTGGATCGAGCGCAACCTGCCGCGTATCAAATCCATTCTCGAATATCCCTGATCGACCATGAGTGGCGACCTGCTGCTGGTTCTCGGCCTGCTCACCGGTTGCATCGGCCTGTTCGCGCTGAACAAGCCACGCATGGACGTGGTGGCGGTACTGGCCATGGTCGCGCTGCCGCTCACTGGTGTGCTCAGCGTGCAGGAGGCACTGGCCGGTTTCAGCGATCCGAGCGTGGTGCTGATCGCCACCCTGTTCGTCATCGGCGACGGCCTGGTGCGCACCGGCATCGCCTATCGCCTGGGCGACTGGCTGATGCGTACCGCCGGCAGCAGCGAGACCCGCTTGCTGATTCTGCTGATGCTGGCCGTCGCGGCGCTCGGCTCGGTGATGAGTTCGACCGGCGTGGTGGCGATCTTCATTCCCGTGGTGCTCGGCATCGCCAATCGCATGAAGGTCTCGCCACGGCGGCTGATGATGCCGCTGGCGTTCGCCGGCCTGATCAGCGGCATGCTGACGCTGGTGGCGACGCCGCCGAACCTGGTGATCAACAGCGAACTGCGCCGCGCCGGGCTCGACGGCTTCTCCTTCTTCGATTTCACCCCCATCGGCCTGGCGATTCTGCTGCTCGGCGTCGGCTATATGCTGCTGGCGCGCCGCTGGCTGGGCAGCGACAAGCGCAGCGAAACGACAGAACATCGCCATACGCTGGCGGATCTGGCGCGGGAGTATCGACTGGAAGAACGCGAGCGGCGACTGCGGGTGATGCCGGGATCGATTCTCGCCAACCAGGCGCTGGACGAGCTGAAGCTGCGAACCCAGTACGGCATCAACGTGATCGCCGTGGAACGCCATGACCGCTTTCGCAACCTTCTGCTGATCGCGACGGGCAATACCGAACTGTTCGTCGGCGATGTGCTGCTGGTCGATCTGGCCAGCCCGGCCATCGGCCTGCTCGGCGCCTATCAGGAGCTGGGCCTCGAACCCCTGCAACTCAGCACCTCCTACTATTCGGTGCACGGTCGCGAGCTGGGGCTGGCGGAAGTGGCGCTGCCACCGGAATCGCGCCTACCGGGCAAGACCATCCAGCAACTGGGTTTTCGCAGCCGGCACAAGCTCAACGTGGTCGGTCTGCGCCGCAATCGCCAAGCCCTGCAGGGGCTGCTGGTGGATGAAAAGCTCAAGCCAGCCGATACGCTGCTGGTGGCCGGCAGCTGGAAGCACATTCACCGTCTGCAGGGTATGAGCCGCGACTTCCTCGTGCTGAGCCTGCCGGCCGAGGTGGACGATGTGGCGCCCGCGGCCAACCAGGCACCGTTCGCGCTGCTCGGGCTGGCGGTGATGGTGACATTGATGGTCAGCGGCCTGGTGCCCAACGTGCTGGCGGCGCTGATTGGCTGCCTGGTCATGGGCCTGTTCCGCTGCATCGACATGGAGAGCGCCTACAAGGCGATTCACTGGCAAAGCCTGGTACTGATCGTCGGCATGTTGCCGTTCGCCCTGGCGTTGCAGAAAACCGGCGGCATCGCCCTGGCGACATCGGGGCTGGTCGGCCTGCTCGGCGACGCCGGACCGCATGCCCTGCTCGCCAGCCTGTTTCTGCTGACCGCCGTGATCGGGCTGTTCATCTCCAACACAGCGACGGCTGTGCTGATGGCACCCGTTGCGCTGTCCACCGCCGAGCAGCTGGGCGCCTCGCCCTACCCGTTCGCCATGATCGTCGCGCTGGCGGCCTCCGCCGCGTTCATGACGCCGATTTCCTCGCCGGTGAACACCCTGGTGCTCGGTCCCGGGCAATACCGCTTCGCCGACTTTGTCCGAGTTGGCGTGCCCTTTACCGCGCTGGTCATGATCGTCTCGGTGCTGCTCGTGCCGCTGCTGTTTCCGCTATGAATGCCGGCTGCCTCGGGACACCCACCGACGGGTAGCCAGCGAAAAGTGGCATGGCGGCTGAAAGGGCCAGCCGTTAAGCTCCAGCTCTCATTCTAAGAAGAACAGATTCCATGCCTCAGCGTGTCGCCCTGTTTCCGGTCCTGCTGGCCGGTGCCGTTCTCTTGTTGGTCGTCCATGGCCTTGGCCGCTTCGTCTATACCCCGCTGCTGCCCTGGCTGGTGGAGGACGGCCTGCTGACCGTGCAGGAAGGCGCCAGCATCGCCAGCTGGAACTACCTGGGCTATCTGATCGGCGCCCTGCTCGCGGTGCGCTGGCATCGCGTCGCGCAGATCCGCCGTACGCTGCCCTGGGCGCTAGGGCTGCACGTATTGAGCAGCCTGCTGCAGACCCAGGCCGAGTCCGCCGATGCGCTGGCTACCTTGCGCCTTGCCAACGGCATCAGCAACGGCCTGGTGTTCGTCCAGGCGCCCTCGCTGATCCTCGAATGGCTGGCGCGACAGCAGCGCGTTTCCTCCAGTGGCCTTGTCTATCTCGGTGTCTGCGTCGGGCTGATTCTCTCCAGTTTGCTGGTGAGCCTGAGCGACGGGTACCTGCTGGGAGCCGAGCGTTGGTGGCCGGCGGCGTTGCTTTCGATACCGCTGGCCTGGTGGGGCTGGCGGCAGCTGTCGCGGCTGGACATGCCTGACGAGGAAAAGGCCCATTCTGCGGAGGAGCCACCCAGTGGCAAACTGCTCGATCGCTCCAGCACACCGCTGTTTCTTTCCTACGCCGGCGCCGGCATGGGCTACATCCTGCCGATGACTTTCCTGCCGATGGTCGCGCGTCTGCAGGTGGAGCCCGGTGACTTCCTCATCGGTGGCAGCTGGCTGGTGGTGGCGTTGGCGACGCTGCCGGCGCCCTGGCTGTGGAATCGTCTCGGCGTGCGCATGGGTGACGACATCGCCTTGCGCCTGAGCTACCTCACCCAACTGCTCGGCGTACTGGCCGCGCTGCTGCTGCCCGGCGCGGTCGGCATCCTGCTCTGTGCGGTACTGGTCGGCGGCACCTTTCTCGGCACCGTGCTGCTGACCCAGCGTCTGGCGCGGACACTGCATCCACACCAGGGACCGCGGCTGTCGGCGGCGCTGATCGCACTCTACGGCCTGACCCAGCTCGCCGCACCCTGGCTGACCAGTATCTGGATGGGGATGGGCGGCAGCCTGCACAGCGCCTTCTGGCTCGGCGCGGGGGCGCTGCTCTGGGGGTTGTTCTGGATGCTGATGGTGCCGCGCCGCCGTTAGCAACGAGACCTATCCGCGGGCAGCGGTTGTGGGACAATGCGCGCCCCAGCCGCCAACCTCCCGCTGATCAGATGCCGCGCAGATCCCCGTCCTCGACTCCGCAGCCCGGCCGTGCCGAAACCGGCAAGGCCGTACTGCATCCACGCAACCGCCATACCGGCCGCTACGACTTCCCGGCGCTGATTGCTGGCTGCCCGGAGCTGGTCGAGTACGTAATCCTCAATCCCTACGGCAAGCAAAGCATCGACTTCGCCAACCCGGATGCGGTGCGGGTGTTCAATCGCGCGCTGCTCAGGCAGTTCTATGGAATCCAGCACTGGGACATTCCGCCAGGCTACCTGTGCCCGCCGGTGCCAGGGCGCGCCGATTATCTGCATGGACTGGCCGATCTGCTCGGGCAGAACAATGCCAGCGCCATTCCCCGCGGCACCGCCATTCATGCGCTGGACATCGGCACCGGTGCCAACTGCATCTACCCGCTGATCGGCCACCGGGAATACGGCTGGCGCTTCACCGGCAGTGATATCGACGCCACGGCCCTGGCCTCGGCGCGCACGATCGTCTCGGCCAACGGCCTCGCCAAGGCCATCGAGCTGAGACAGCAGGCAGCGCCGAAGCACATCTTCAAGGGCATGGTGTTGCCGGAGGATCGCTTCGACCTGACGCTATGCAATCCGCCCTTCCATGCATCGCAGGCCGAAGCCAGCAGTGGCAGCCAGCGCAAGTGGCGTAACCTCGGCAAGCTCGATCCGAGCCGCAAACTACCCGCGCTCAATTTTGGCGGTCAGGCGGCGGAGCTCTGGTGCGAAGGTGGCGAAGCGGCCTTTGTCGCGCGCATGGCGGAGGAAAGCGTCGCGTTCGCCGGGCAGGTCTACTGGTTCAGTACGCTGGTATCGAAGGGCGCCAACGTGGCGCCGCTGGAGGCGCGGCTGAAACGCCTCGGTGCCCGCCAGATGCACACGCTGGACATGGCTCAGGGGCAGAAGAAGAGCCGCTTCGTCGCCTGGACCTTCCTGAGTCAAACGGAGCAGGCGAGTTGGCGCGCCGAGCGCTGGGCGAAAGGGTGAAAGGGTGAAATTCAGGCAGGCGTCAACGGAAAGGTTTAGACCGCCACGTCCCAGAGCTGCTTGTTCTTCAGCGCCATGGTCTGGATATAGCGCGGTTCACCGTTGATCTCTTCCAGTTCGGTCATCCCGGCCAGCTCGCCTACCACGCGATAACGCTTGCCTACACGCTTGTCCTTCAACGGATAGAGCTTGGCGATTTGTTGGGCGAGTTCGGTAAGGGTGGACATTGCTTGTTGCTCCATTGACTGCGTGCCGCAGGTATTTACCAACTGTTGATGACGGTTATGCGACAGCCGAGCTTAGAACAGGGTTTCCAGGCTGCCACTCGATCACAGGCGTATGCACAAAAGCCGGTAGGTTGCTGCTAAGAACCGGCGATTTGTTCTTAACTTCTTCTACGCCGCTTCGCTTTGGAGCGATGAATACCGAATTGATTCCGTCACGTTCGTCGCCGTTTTTCGAACTGGAAAGCAAGGCTATGGGATCACTATTGCGGGCATGGCAGCTTTGGCGCGACCGGATAAACCGGCCACGCGGAAAAGAAGGAATCACGAGATCGCAGACCAGCTGGAATCAGCAGGTGCCCAGCCCCATCTGCAGCAGCGCCAGGCCGCCACGCTGCCAGCCCCACCAGGCCAGCATCAGCAGGCCCAGCACCAGAGCGACGCTCACACCCAGCCAGAGCGGCCGCATCAGTTGACCTGCGCCTCGCGCAGGCGCTCGACTGGCTGCTCACGAATCGGCCAGTTGAGTACCGCCGCCATCAGGCTCAGCGCGATCGCGATCTGCCAGACCAGGTCGTAACTGCCGGTACGGTCGTACAGCCAGCCGCCCAGCCAGCCGCCAAAGAACGAGCCCAGCTGATGGAAAAGGAAGGCGATACCGCCGAGCATCGACAGGTTACGCACGCCGAACATGGTCGCCACCGTACCGTTGGTGAGTGGCACCGTGGACAGCCACAGCAAGCCCATGGCGATGCCGAATGCGTACGCACTCCAGACACTCAGCGGCGCCAGCAGGAAAACACTGATCACCACCCCGCGAATCAGATACAACCCGGCCAGCAGCTTCGGCTTGGAGTAGCAGCTGCCCAGCCAGCCCGCAGTGTAGGTGCCGACGACGTTGAACAGCCCGACCAGTGCCAGCACCGTGGTACCGACCTGCGCCGGCAGATGCTGATCGACCAGATAGGCCGGCAGGTGCAGGCCAATGAAGACCACCTGGAAGCCGCAGACGAAAAAGCCCAGCGCCAGCAGACGGAACCCGGAATGCCCGGCCGCTTCGCGCAGCGCCTCGCCCAGCGACTGCTGAGTTCCGGGTGCCGCCGGAGGCCGCGCGGGGCTGCGCATCAT
The DNA here is from genome assembly GCF_000935215.1 of Stutzerimonas stutzeri. Taxonomy (GTDB): domain Bacteria; phylum Pseudomonadota; class Gammaproteobacteria; order Pseudomonadales; family Pseudomonadaceae; genus Stutzerimonas. The sequence goes on along the minus strand of NZ_JXXD01000177.1, from coordinate 1 downwards.
C
>NZ_JXXD01000176.1 GCF_000935215.1 Stutzerimonas stutzeri | reverse complement strand
CGCAAGTCCCACCTATTTGGGTTTATCCAGCAACGGATGCAGCTGCAAAAGCGCTGGAAAATCCAATCTACCCGCCTGAGTACAAAGACTTCATCTTGGTCTTCCCGGCTGAATCGGGAATACAGCCGCTGTATGTGGTGATGAGCGTGCCGAGGGCCGGGTTGCCACAATTAGGGCACGGCTACCACCCGGCTCCCAAAACCGAGGAAATCACAGGCATTCCAGGCCTACAAGAAACCCGGGGTAAGACACCAAAACAAGGCAGCGCAGGAACGCGTAAACGCTGGATTGACACCAAGGGACGTACTGTTTACGAGTGGGACTCCCAACATGGAGAGCTTGAGGGTTATCGAACGACTGATGGCAGTCACCTCGGCTCATTCAATCCTGTTACAGGAGAGCAACTTAAACCTCCTGTTAAAAGCCGAAATATCAAAAAATACTTGTGAGGGAAAAATGGGACTCCGCATTCGGTTAAATTGGTATGACAAGCATAACGATCTTGGCGTGGGCAGAGAATACTCCGACGACATGGGAGATGACGTTTCAATAATTGAGCTACTTAGCCTACCCGTTAGCGAAAGCGTCAACAATGGAGAGTTTGACATTTTGATAGAGTGGCTAACCATATTGCAGCCATACTTTAAGCACAAAATCAACTTAACCGAGTATGACTACCAAGTTGCCTTCGACTACCGTGACGCTTGGTAGCGCAACCATTCCATACTGGATTATAACTACTGGTCCAAATTGTTCGCTTCGCTCACTGGGACGGGCTAAAGCCCGTCCCTTAACCAAACGTTAAGCCTAATGAAAATACTTATCTTTGGCAACTCCGGCTCAGGAAAGTCCACGCTTGCTCAGCGCCTAGTTAAAGATCACGGGTTGGCTCACCTCGACCTTGATTCAATCGTATGGGAATCCGGGAAAATTGCTATTCCACGGGCACCAGAAGCTGTGAGCGAATCACTTCAAGTATTTCTTACCACTCATAAAACTTGGGTTATAGAGGGCTGCTACGGAGAACTCATTGAAAAAACGAAACATCATAGCTCTGAATTGATATTTCTTAACCCTGGGCTTGAGGTCTGTCTTGAGCACAACCGACATCGCCCATGGGAACCTCATAAGTATCCGTCCAAACATGCTCAAGATGAAATGTTAGAAAACTTACAAACTTGGGTTGCCGGCTACTATGAACGTCAAGATCAATGGTCGTACCACGCACACCGTCAGATTTTTGATACTTTTTCAGGCCACAAATGCGAACGGTCTGCAGGCTAATCAGCGGTTGCCTAAAAAGTGTATATGGACTCTCCCTCACAAGCGGTGAGGAATAGCTTTTTTCGATCATGTCGTCAGTGCGGTTGCGTTCGTATATCCGGCCTGTTCTGGGCACTGCCCTGGCCATTCTGTAGTTAGCGCAGCGGGGGCCAAGCGTTCAAGCGATCGCGAAGATCATGATTGTTATCGGCCTTGTTCCGCTGCAGGACTCGCCTGTTCCGACAGTCTCGCTTCTCACCACAACCACTAGAACCGTTTCTTCATTGTTTAATCCCGCCGTCAGGCGGGCTTTGTGCTGTGCTAGTTACCGTTGAACCGTCGTTCATGGCACCACACCGCCAGCAGATCCTTACCAGTTTGTTTGCCAGTGCCACGGCGGCTTTGTTGTGGCCGATGCGTTCGGCGGTTTGCAGCGCCCAGCTTTGAAGTTGCGTCAGCCGCTCCGGTGTTCGTGCCTTGCAGCGCTTGGCCGCCAGTAGCGTCGCCCTTGCGCCAGGGATCAGCAAGGTGCGCACATAGACGTTGCCCTTGCAGCTGATTCGCCCGAGTCGTCGCCGCTCGCCACTTCTGTATTCGCTGGGCGTCATGCCCAGCCAGGCACTTAGGTGGCGGCCACTGGCGAAGCGATCGGCTTGATCACACATGCGGCCTCAGAATTGAGCGACTTCGCACCGACCTACCTGGCCGACCAGAAGCCTTTCGGCAACCTGAAAAATGGACTTCGCCAAATCAACCGCTATACGCTTCATCGCACCTCTCCCAGCAAACAGTCGCCGCAGTGCTATGGAAGAACGTGATGCGAAGAGAGTCCATACGGCTTCCAAGCTGCTCACCTCGCTCCGGGTTAGAGTTTAAGCAGCTCTAAAACAATTTTTAGCTATATAGGGGAACGCTATGGTTACTTGCCATATCAGATACATAATAGACCCATATAAAATCAAGGAATTTGAGCATTACGGAAAAATGTGGATTCCTTTGGTTGAGAAATTTGGTGGAAATCACCACGGTTACTTCCTTCCATCAGAGGGCGCAAATAACGTTGCCCTTGCCATGTTTACATTCTCAAGCTTGGCGGACTATGAACAATATCGAGAAAAATCGTTTCAAGACGCAGACTGTATAGCTGCCTTCAAATATGCCGAAGAAACAAAATGCATAGTCAGCTACGAGCGAACATTCTTCAGGCCCGTCCTTTGCAGCTAACAGCCTTTACAAGTCCCCGACGCTCTACCAGGGGCAAAAAACGCTCCTTTGGCCGATGGATTGGACAACACAATGAAACCAACAAAATCCTGCCCTGTAGTTATTCGTAACAACGCACAACTACAAATACTTGCATTTTTGCACCCAATTGCTGGCCGTCAGTTAGTAAAAGGCACCATTGAATCAGGCGAAAGTGCTGATGAAGCAGCCATACGTGAGCTCGAGGAAGAGGCAGGTATTCTAGACGCAAAAATCGTGTCTAATTTAGGGCTATGGAAATCAGGGTATCAGGAGCAAGTCTGGTCATTTCATCTCTGTGAAGTTGACCAAGAAATGCCTGATGAATGGGTTCATCAGGCATCCGATGACGGTGGGCATGACTTCAAATTTTTTTGGTACCCTCTCGCGCAACCAGCCAACTCACAGTGGCACGAAGTTTTTCAGGGAGCCTTGGATTTCATTCGCACCGCTCTAGCAAGCGGCTCAAACCATTCGCTTCGCTCACCGGAGTGAGCGAAGCGCCCCCACCATATTTACTATCAAGGAAACACAAGTGCGCTACTTGCTCTTGATGCTGCTCATTTCAACACCTATTAGCGCCATCTCCGCTGAAAAGCGCTGCGGCTGGCTAGAAAACCCCACACCGGGAAATCTATGGCTAATTGACGCTGACGCTGAATGGATAATTTCAACTCAAGGCATTGGGTTTGCTGATGAAGCGTCGATGGATCATATTCCAAAAATTGACGATAAAGAATTTGTTCGCACAAATGGCTATTACGGATTCTCATGTGTCTGCCTAAGCGTAAAAACAGACAAAGCGAGATCCAAGATAATGAAGGTTTATAGCGGGCAGCAGTTGCTTTTGAAGCAATGCCTGGAAGACCCAAACCTTTATAATAAGATTCCTACAAGGTAGCTCAAAAAAGGCACTCAAGTCGCTTGCTCGCTCAGGCGAGGCGTCCACAAGACGCGGCTGGGCCAAGTCTTAACTCTACACTCGTACCAGGGGCAGCTTTGAAAGCAATATATTTTCTATTCATGTTAGTCCCCGCAGTAGCTTTTGCCGCTGAGAACAGTGATGACCCATGCAATGCACAGGGAGGTGGAGTTACCGCAGGCTATCTATGCGTATCCCAAAAAAATAAAGCTGCTGACGATCAGCTGAATATCGAATACAAAAAAGCCATTAAAAGAATCGAAGAAGAAGAGCGTGCCTTACGCGAAACGTGGCCAAGCACTGATATAGCTAGCTTATTTCGCTCTGCTCAAAGAGCTTGGCTGAAATTCAGAGATGCGGAGTGCGAATACACGGGAATATCTTCCACCCCATCTCCTTGGCAGGGCGCTCAGGTAGAAGAATGCAAGCTACGCATGACCATTGAGCGTACAGACTATTTCAAAGGTGTTCACTCAGGCTAGTTCAACTATAACTGGTTCAAGCCGCTCAATTCGCCTACCTAAACGGATTAACCCCCCCTGAACCAAATGCTGGACTCAATAACATAAACCTCCACAAGATAACGAGGAAAACGTGCAAATTAGAAAGTGCTCCAGACTGTTCATCCTAGATAGCGATGGCCGACTTTTATTATTTTTATACAAGGACGAACATCAAGCGCCTTTTTGGGCGACCGCTGGCGGCGAACTTAAGACTGGCGAGAGCTACGCTGAGGCTGCGGCAAGAGAGCTATATGAGGAAACCGGCCTCACCTTGAAGATTGGCAGCCTTCTGAAGGAGCGAGATGAAGTGTATGCCGTCGCACGGTCAACCCCTGCACGCTGGCTAGAAAAATATTACCTTGTGGAGTGCCCGCCAAATACAGACATATTCGCGGCGGAATGGACAGACGAAGAAAAAAGCACCATTCAAAAGTGGAAGTGGTGGGACATTGCCGAAATCCAGAATGAGGATGCCGCCGCATTCAAGCCGGAGTGGTTACCCGACCTGCTAAACGCTGTTTTAAGTGAACGTAAGAAAAGAATTTAAAGGTTAGAGCCCGCCAAAACCAAAATGCCACTCACGGCCCAAGTACATGACAAAGGCGGACTGCTTCCAATTCCGATAATAAATAGGCTAGCGCCTCAGTAGCTCCATCGAGCGGCGCGATAGGTACGCGGCTTCCGCGCAACTGCATTCAGGCTATGCCGGTTACTTGTTGGGTTGCCATCACGTTCGGAACACCCCGCTACGCAACCAGTCTTTACCTACTCACCATTGCTGGACGTTCTGCATGCTCCGCTCAATCCACCATGCCGCGATCATCTGCTCGGACTATGCTGTCTCGAAGCACTTCTATACCGAAACGTTGGGCCTTGCGGTGATTGCTGAGCATTACCGGGCATCCCGGCAATCCTACAAGCTCGACCTGGCCTTGCCGGACGGCGGGCAGATCGAGCTGTTCTCGTTTCCCGATGCGCCGCAGCGATCCTCGCGGCCCGAGGCGCAGGGCTTGCGACATCTGGCTTTTGTCGTCGATGACGTGGCCGCCTGCAAGACCGCTTTGGAAGCCAAAGGTGTGGCGGTCGAATCCATTCGTGTGGATGAGTACACGGGCCGCCGCTTTACCTTCTTTGCCGATCCGGATGGCCTGCCGCTGGAGCTGTACGAACGGGCGTCCCGCTAGTTCGGCAGCCGGCCTATCCTGGCGGAGCTGGAAGCGAGCTCACCTTGTTTCCTCGGGCCGTCCTCGGCTAGGGTGCCGCCTCGAAGAAATCGCGGTCATCAGGAGCATACGGATTGAGCAGAACAGGGATGTTGGCGCTGGGGTTGTCCCTGGCGCTATCGGCACAGGCGACCGAGCGACAGGTCTATCTGGTGGCCACGGTGCAGCTGGACGGCTCCAGCCTGGCGCAGAGCATTTTCCTTCACGAGCCGCAGATCACCGAGCTGCAGGGCTGCCTCGACGCCGTGCGCGACGGGCAGAGCAAGCGTGACTGGCTCCTGTACCGACACATCTTCCGCCGCGACCGCTTCAAGGGATTCTCCGGCCATATCCGCTACCAATGCGGCTACAGCGAGCAGCGCTTCAGCAGCTGGCACGACGGCCCGCGCTACAACAAGCCCTACCTGATTGGCGTGAACGACAACGCCGAGCTCAGAGTGGTGCGTACGCCCAGCCAGGCGCAGTGCATGACCCAGCTGCGCGCGCTACCGGCGGCGCGGCAGGCTCAGAGCATCTGTGCCATGGGCAACCAGGAACTGCAGCCTTGAACCGGAGCCGCCCGGCCAGCAGACCAGGCGGCACGCCATGCATCAGTCCGGCTGGTAACTACCTGGCACCGGCGCGAAGGACACACCGAAGCGGTTCCAAGCGTTGATGGTGACAACGGCCAGCGTCAGGTTGGCGAGCTGAGCTTCGGAAAACTGCTCGCGTACCTCCTCGAACAGCTGCTGCGACACGCCCTGGGGCAACAGGGTGTTGGCCTCGGCCCAGGCCAGCGCGGCGCGTTCGCGGTCGCTGAAGAACGGGGTTTCGCGCCAGGCGCTCAGGGCATAGATGCGCTGCTCGGTTTCGCCGAGGGCGCGGGCGTCCTTGGTGTGCATGTCAAGGCAGTAGGCGCACCCGTTGATCTGCGAGACACGGATCTTGACCAGCTCCATCAGCGGCTTGTCGACGCCGTCCTCGCGGCGGCTCTGCCGCGCCAGGTAGGTTTCCAGCCCGATCATTGCCGTCATCACGTCGGGGGCGGCAGCTTCGTAGTTCATGCGCATGGTGGTCACTCCTCGGTTTGAATGTGCAACCAAGGCTACGCAGCCGCCATGCTGCGCTATTGTAGATTTTCGACATCTTTGAACGCCGCCTTCCATGTCCGCCCTGCACGAACGACTGCCACACATCAGTGGCTTCCTGACTCGCCCGCCTGCGCCAGCACTGGCTGCCTACGTGCAGCGCTTCTGGTGGCTGGAGGGTGACGCCGCCACGGTGTACGACGAGCAGATGCTGCATCCGGACGGCGCCTGTGGGGTCATCTTCAATTTCGCCGACCCGCTGGCCTTCGATGGTCATCTGCACAAGCCGCGTGCATTGATCGCCGGGCCGCAGCTTGCCAGTTCGCGATTGCAACTGGCTGGGCAGGTGAGACTGATGGGCGTGCGCTTTCGCCCTGGGATGGGCGCGGCGTTCTTTGGCATCAGCCTGGATGAGCTGGCGGGCTTTCATAGCTCCGACTGGCAGCGACTGGGGTTTGCCGGGATGGTCGACCAACTGGTCGAGCTGAGCCGCGAGGCGCAGCAGCTGCTGGTAGAGCAGGAATTGATGAGACGTCTGCAGGCGACTCAGGAGCGACGCTCCCCAGTGCAACAGCTACTGTCGGAGATCACCGCGACCGAGGGCCGTGCACGCCTGGCCGACCTCCTCCAGTCCGTACCGCTCGGCCAGCGCCAACTGGAGCGCCTGTTCCGCCATCATGTAGGAATGACACCCAAGCAGTTCAGCCGCATCCAGCGCGTGGCGCTGGTGCGCAACCAGCTGCGCGCCGGCCAGCCGTTACTGGACACCGCCCTGGCCTGCGGATACAGCGATCAGCCGCACTTCATTCATGACTTCAAGACGGTGGTCGGCATGACGCCGGGGCGATATCGGGCGAGCAAGGTCAGTCGATAACTGCGCCCCATTGCGAGCGACCCGTCACGTCCGGCGGAAAAAACGATCGGCTCACATGCTGCTGACGCCAGCGACACGCAGTTCGCAGCCAGCTCAGATGGCTTTGCTGAGCGCCTCGAGCAGCTGAGCGATCTTCTCTTCGTTTCGCTTGTAGTAGGTCCAGGGACCGATACGCTGCGACGTCACCAACTGCGCGCGCTGGAGCGCCGCCAGGTAATTCGAGACGGTGGACTGCGACAACCCCACGCGCTCCTGGATGATGCTGACGCAGACACCCAGCTGCTCGGGATCGGCTTCCTGCTCGGGGAAGTTGGTCTTCGGGTCCTTCAGCAGGGTAAGAATGGCCAGGCGTGTGGGGTTATCCAGGGCCTTCAGCGCTTCACTGATGTCTATGCTCATATCCGCG
>NZ_JXXD01000175.1 GCF_000935215.1 Stutzerimonas stutzeri | reverse complement strand
AAAATCGCTGAAAGCTCAGAAATGAGTGCTGCTTGCGCATCGCATGATGTGTGAGGGTATTGATTTCTGGTCTTTGCGCCAGAACTGTTCTTTAAAAATTTGGGTATGTGATAGAAGTAGATTTGAGTGGTCACTTTCACTGGTGATTATTCAAGTCAAGGTAAAATTTGCGTGTTCTCTATGCAAATTTTCGGCGAATGTCGTCTTCACGTTATAGACAGTAACCAGATTGCTTGGGGTTATATGGTCAAGTGAAGAAGCGCATACGGTGGATGCCTTGGCAGTCAGAGGCGATGAAAGACGTGGTAGCCTGCGAAAAGCTTCGGGGAGTCGGCAAACAGACTTTGATCCGGAGATGTCTGAATGGGGGAACCCAGCCATCATAAGATGGTTATCACACACTGAATACATAGGTGTGTGAGGCGAACCAGGGGAACTGAAACATCTAAGTACCCTGAGGAAAAGAAATCAACCGAGATTCCCTTAGTAGTGGCGAGCGAACGGGGATTAGCCCTTAAGCTTCTTTGATTTTAGCGGAACGCTCTGGAAAGTGCGGCCATAGTGGGTGATAGCCCTGTACGCGAAAAGGTCTTAGAAGTGAAATCGAGTAGGACGGAGCACGAGAAACTTTGTCTGAATATGGGGGGACCATCCTCCAAGGCTAAATACTACTGACTGACCGATAGTGAACCAGTACCGTGAGGGAAAGGCGAAAAGAACCCCGGAGAGGGGAGTGAAATAGAACCTGAAACCGTATGCGTACAAGCAGTGGGAGCCTACTTTGTTAGGTGACTGCGTACCTTTTGTATAATGGGTCAGCGACTTATTTTCAGTGGCGAGCTTAACCGAATAGGGGAGGCGTAGCGAAAGCGAGTCTTAATAGGGCGTCTAGTCGCTGGGAATAGACCCGAAACCGGGCGATCTATCCATGGGCAGGTTGAAGGTTAGGTTAACACTGACTGGAGGACCGAACCGACTACCGTTGAAAAGCTAGCGGATGACCTGTGGATCGGAGTGAAAGGCTAATCAAGCTCGGAGATAGCTGGTTCTCCTCGAAAGCTATTTAGGTAGCGCCTCGTGTATCACTGCTGGGGGTAGAGCACTGTTTCGGCTAGGGGGTCATCCCGACTTACCAAACCGATGCAAACTCCGAATACCAGCAAGTGTCAGCACGGGAGACACACGGCGGGTGCTAACGTCCGTCGTGAAAAGGGAAACAACCCAGACCGTCAGCTAAGGTCCCAAAATCCTGGTTAAGTGGGAAACGATGTGGGAAGGCTTAGACAGCTAGGAGGTTGGCTTAGAAGCAGCCACCCTTTAAAGAAAGCGTAATAGCTCACTAGTCGAGTCGGCCTGCGCGGAAGATGTAACGGGGCTCAAACCAGGTACCGAAGCTACGGGTTCAACGCAAGTTGAGCGGTAGAGGAGCGTTCTGTAAGCCTGTGAAGGTCAGTTGAGAAGCTGGCTGGAGGTATCAGAAGTGCGAATGCTGACATGAGTAACGACAATGCGAGTGAAAAACCTCGCACGCCGAAAGACCAAGGGTTCCTGCGCAACGTTAATCGACGCAGGGTGAGTCGGTCCCTAAGGCGAGGCTGAAGAGCGTAGTCGATGGGAAACGGGTTAATATTCCCGTACTTCTAGTTACTGCGATGGGGGGACGGAGAAGGCTAGGCCAGCAAGGCGTTGGTTGTCCTTGTTTAAGGTGGTAGGCAGAGATCTTAGGTAAATCCGGGATCTTAATGCCGAGAGCTGATGACGAGCTTTCTTTTAGAAAGCGAAGTGGTTGATGCCATGCTTCCAGGAAAAGCCTCTAAGCTTCAGGTAACTAGGAACCGTACCCCAAACCGACACAGGTGGTTGGGTAGAGAATACCAAGGCGCTTGAGAGAACTCGGGTGAAGGAACTAGGCAAAATGGCACCGTAACTTCGGGAGAAGGTGCGCCGGTGAGGGTGAAGTATTTACTACGTAAGCCCATGCCGGTCGAAGATACCAGGCCGCTGCGACTGTTTATTAAAAACACAGCACTCTGCAAACACGAAAGTGGACGTATAGGGTGTGACGCCTGCCCGGTGCCGGAAGGTTAATTGATGGGGTTAGCGCAAGCGAAGCTCTTGATCGAAGCCCCGGTAAACGGCGGCCGTAACTATAACGGTCCTAAGGTAGCGAAATTCCTTGTCGGGTAAGTTCCGACCTGCACGAATGGCGTAACGATGGCGGCGCTGTCTCCACCCGAGACTCAGTGAAATTGAAATCGCTGTGAAGATGCAGTGTATCCGCGGCTAGACGGAAAGACCCCGTGAACCTTTACTATAGCTTTGCACTGGACTTTGAATTTGCTTGTGTAGGATAGGTGGGAGGCTTTGAAGCGTGGACGCCAGTTCGCGTGGAGCCATCCTTGAAATACCACCCTGGCAACTTTGAGGTTCTAACTCTGGTCCGTTATCCGGATCGAGGACAGTGTATGGTGGGTAGTTTGACTGGGGCGGTCTCCTCCTAAAGAGTAACGGAGGAGTACGAAGGTGCGCTCAGACCGGTCGGAAATCGGTCGTAGAGTATAAAGGCAAAAGCGCGCTTGACTGCGAGACAGACACGTCGAGCAGGTACGAAAGTAGGTCTTAGTGATCCGGTGGTTCTGTATGGAAGGGCCATCGCTCAACGGATAAAAGGTACTCCGGGGATAACAGGCTGATACCGCCCAAGAGTTCATATCGACGGCGGTGTTTGGCACCTCGATGTCGGCTCATCACATCCTGGGGCTGAAGCCGGTCCCAAGGGTATGGCTGTTCGCCATTTAAAGTGGTACGCGAGCTGGGTTTAGAACGTCGTGAGACAGTTCGGTCCCTATCTGCCGTGGACGTTTGAGATTTGAGAGGGGCTGCTCCTAGTACGAGAGGACCGGAGTGGACGAACCTCTGGTGTTCCGGTTGTCACGCCAGTGGCATTGCCGGGTAGCTACGTTCGGAAGAGATAACCGCTGAAAGCATCTAAGCGGGAAACTTGCCTCAAGATGAGATCTCACTGGAGCCTTGAGCTCCCTGAAGGGCCGTCGAAGACTACGACGTTGATAGGTTGGGTGTGTAAGCGCTGTGAGGCGTTGAGCTAACCAATACTAATTGCCCGTGAGGCTTGACCATATAACACCCAAACAATTTGGCTGTTAGACGGAAAGTCGACAAACAGACCGAAAATCTGCACGAACACGCAATACCGATTCATCACATACCCGATTGGCTGCAGCGGCTAAACCCCGAGGCAGCAACTGAATTGCTTGACGACCATAGAGCGTTGGAACCACCTGATCCCTTCCCGAACTCAGTAGTGAAACGACGCATCGCCGATGGTAGTGTGGGGTCTCCCCATGTGAGAGTAGGTCATCGTCAAGCTCCTTTCCCAAACCCCCGACCCGCGTAAGCTGGTCGGGGGTTTGCTTTTG
>NZ_JXXD01000174.1 GCF_000935215.1 Stutzerimonas stutzeri | reverse complement strand
CGGTGCCTGCAAGGGCAATCCCGGCCCGGGCGGCTGGGGGGCGCTACTTATTTATAAGGGTGTCAAGCGCGAGCTCTGGGGCGGCGAGCCCGACACCACCAACAACCGCATGGAGCTGATGGCGGCAATCCGTGGGCTGGCGGAGCTGAAGCGCTCGTGCAAGGTGCGTTTGGTGACCGACTCGCAGTACGTCATGCAGGGCATCAACGACTGGATGCCCAACTGGAAGAAGCGCGGCTGGAAAACGGCGAGCAAGCAGCCGGTGAAGAATGCCGATCTTTGGCAGCAGCTCGACGAGCAGGTCAATCGCCATCAGGTGAGCTGGGAGTGGGTTCGCGGTCATACCGGCCATCCCGGTAACGAGCATGCCGACCTGCTTGCGAATCGCGGCGTAGTACAGGCCAAACGACAACCGATTGTGTAAGTGAGCTAAACGATATGCGCAGCGTAGTGCTGGATACCGAAACGACCGGCATGCCGGTGACCGATGGCCACCGGATCATCGAGATTGGCTGTGTCGAAGTCATCGGCCGCCGCCTGACCGGGCGGCACTACCACGTCTATCTGCAACCTGATCGTGAAGTGGACGAGGGCGCGATCGCCGTTCACGGCATCACCAACGAGTTTCTTGTCGACAAGCCGCGGTTCCGCGACATCGCCGACGAGTTCTTCGAGTTCATCAAGGACGCGCAGCTGGTCATCCACAACGCCGCGTTCGACCTTGGCTTCATCAATAACGAGTTCGCGCTGCTCGGTCAGCAGGAGCGTGCCGAGATCACCGACCACTGCTCGGTGCTCGATACCCTGCTGATGGCTCGGGAGCGTCACCCGGGCCAGCGCAACAGCCTCGATGCCTTGTGCAAACGCTACGGCGTGGACAACTCGGGCCGCGATCTGCACGGCGCGCTGCTCGATGCCGAGATTCTCGCCGATGTCTGGCTGACCATGACCGGCGGGCAGACCAATCTGTCCCTCGCGGGTGATGGTGAAAGTTCCGACGGCGGTCGCCCCCAGCCCACGCCGATCCGCCGGCTACCCGCCGATCGGCCGCGCACTGCGGTGCTGCGCGCTACCGAAGAAGAGGTTGCCGCGCACATGGCGCGAATGGCTGCGATCGAGAAAGCCGCCGGGGCAGCTCCGCTCTGGACTCAGCTCGAAGTCTGAATGGCTCGGCATTGCCGCCTACTTGCGACGCTGCCTCACAACCGCTCGTTTCAATGCGCTGTTCCTTTGCTGCGGACGCTTCTACCCTGTAGGTGGATCGTTCGCAGAGAGTGCGCATGTACAAAGACCTGAAATTCCCCATCCTCATCGTTCACCGTGACATAAAGGCCGATACCGTTGCCGGTGAGCGAGTGCGTGGCATCGCTTCCGAACTGGAGCGCGACGGCTTCAATATCCTGCCTACAGCAAGCTCCAACGAGGGACGAATCGTCGCCTCCACGCACCATGGGCTGGCCTGCATCCTGGTTGCGGCAGAAGGCGCCGGTGACAATCAGCGCCTGCTGCACGACGTGGTGGAACTGATCCGCGTCGCTCGTCGCCGCGCGCCGCGTCTGCCGATCTTTGCACTGGGCGAGCAGATCACCATCGAGAATGCGCCTGCCGAGGCAATGGCCGATCTCAACGAGTTGCGTGGCCTGCTTTACCTGTACGAAGACACCGTGCCGTTTCTGGCGCGCCAGGTCGCCCGGGCCGCACGCGGTTATCTCGAGGATCTGCTGCCACCGTTTTTCAGCGCGCTGGTACGCCATACCGGCGAGTCGAACTATTCCTGGCATACGCCGGGACACGGTGGGGGCGTGGCCTACCGCAAGAGTCCGGTCGGCCAGGCGTTCCACCAGTTCTTCGGTGAAAACACCTTGCGCTCGGACCTGTCGGTTTCGGTACCCGAGCTTGGCTCGTTGCTCGATCACACCGGGCCGGTAGCGGCGGCGGAAGCCCGCGCCGCACGCAACTTCGGCGCTGATCACACGTTCTTCGTAATCAATGGCACCTCGACGGCGAACAAGATCGTCTGGCATTCGATGGTCGCGCGGGACGACCTGGTACTGGTGGATCGCAACTGCCACAAATCGATTCTGCACGCCATCATCATGACTGGCGCGATACCGCTGTACATGAGCCCGACGCGCAACGAGCTGGGCATCATCGGCCCGATTCCGCTGGAAGAATTCACCCGCGAGTCCATCCAGGCGAAGATCGCCGCCAACCCGCTGGCGCGTGGCCGGCCGCCGAAGGTCAAGCTGGCGGTGGTGACGAACTCGACCTACGACGGGCTCTGCTACAACGCCAACCTGATCAAGCGCACCCTGGCTGACAACGTAGAAGTGCTGCACTTCGACGAGGCGTGGTACGCCTACGCGGCATTCCACGAGTTCTATGACGGCCGCTACGGCATGGATACGCGGGAGCAGGGCCCGCTGGTGTTCACCACCCATTCAACCCACAAGCTGCTGGCAGCGTTCAGCCAGGCCTCGATGATCCATGTGCTCGACAGCCAGACACGGCAGCTCGATCGCGATCGCTTCAACGAAGCCTTCATGATGCACATCTCCACCTCGCCGCAGTACGGCATCCTCGCATCGCTGGACGTGGCGTCGGCCATGATGGAAGGCCCGGCGGGACGCTCGTTGATTCAAGAGACGTTCGATGAGGCGCTGAGCTTTCGTCGGGCGCTGGCCAACCTGCGCCAGCACATCGATGCCGACGACTGGTGGTTCAGCATCTGGCAGCCACCACTGGTCGACGGCGCCGAGGCGCTGGTGACCCCGGACTGGCTTCTCGAGCCAACGGCTGACTGGCATGGCTTCGGCGATATCGCCGACGATTACGTACTGCTCGACCCAATCAAGGTCACGCTCGTCACTCCGGGCCTTACCGCATCCGGCGCGCTGGGTGAAAGTGGCATACCGGCGGCGGTGGTCAGCAAGTTTCTCTGGGAACGTGGTCTGGTGGTGGAAAAAACCGGACTGTATTCGATGCTGGTGCTTTTCTCCATGGGCATCACCAAGGGCAAGTGGAGCACCCTGCTGACCGAGTTGCTGGAGTTCAAGCGTCACTACGACGCCAATATCCCGCTGGTCGAGGCCCTGCCATCAATTGCGCGCGCCGGTGCAGCGGCCTATACGGGTATGGGGCTGCGTGATCTCTGCGATGCGCTGCATGCCTGTTATTGCGAAAATGCCACGGCGCGGGCCATGCGCAGGATGTACACGGCGTTGCCGGAGCCTGCGATGACTCCGGCCCAGGCATATGACAAGCTGGTTCGCGGCGAGGTCGAAGCGGTGCCGATCGAGGCACTGCAGGGCCGAATCGCGGCGGTCATGCTGGTGCCGTATCCGCCGGGTATCCCGTTGATCATGCCGGGCGAGCGCTTTACCGAAGAGACTCGCTCGATTCTCGATTACCTTCGTTTCGCCCGTGATTTCGCCGAGCGTTTCCCCGGGTTCGATGCCGACGTTCATGGCCTGCAACATGAGGCAGGCGCGGATGGATGTGTGTACACCGTCGACTGTATCCGCGAAGAATGATGCGTCGATGCTCGCCACCGTCTACAACGGCATGAACAGGTCGTCTGGCGGCGTGGTCTGTATCACATCGTCTGCATCGACATTCACTCGTCGTGGTGGCAGTTGTTATAGTTGCCCGCCGTCGTACGGGTTTGCCCGCCACGGCGCTCCCCATGCGCCCTTGCTGTCGAGGATGATAGCGTGACCGAATACAAAGCCTTCCGCGTAGAGTTGGCAGACAAGATTGCCCGCGTCGTGATCAATCGGCCTGAAAAGATCAATGCGATGGACGCTGCGTTCTGGTCGGAAATCATCGATATCTTCAAATGGATCGATGCAACCGACGAAGTACGCGTAGTCGTCCTCAGTGGCGCCGGTGACCACTTCTCTTCCGGTATAGACCTGCAGATGCTGGCTTCGGTCGGCAGCCAGCTTGGCAACGACGTCGGCCGCAATGCCGAGCAGCTGCGGCGCAAGATCCTCTCTCTGCAGGCATCGTTCAATGCCGTGGACAACTGCCGCAAGCCGGTCATCGCCGCGATCCAGGGTTACTGTCTGGGCGGCGCCATCGATCTGATCTCCGCTTGCGACATGCGTTACAGCACGGCGGACGCGAAATTCTCGATCAAGGAAATCGACATGGGTATGGCGGCCGATGTCGGCACCTTGCAGCGCCTACCTCGCATCATCGGCGATGGCATGATGCGCGAACTGGCCTTTACCGGCCGCACCATCAGCGGCGAGGAAGCGCGCAGCATCGGGCTCGTCAATCGCACCTATGCCGATCAGCAGATGCTGATGGACGCCGTGCTGGAGCTGGCCCGTGACATCGCCAGCAAATCACCGCTCGCCATTCGCGGCACCAAGGAGATGATCCGTTACATGCGCGATCACCGGGTCGACGATGGTCTCGAGTACATCGCCACCTGGAATGCGGCCATGCTGCAGTCGGCCGACATCAAGGTCGCCATCGCCGCTCATATGAGCAAACAGAAGCCGGACTTTGCCGACTGATGCGTCACCACACGTTTGCGCGGGAGGCGCACTAGGCATGGTTACTGGAGCTACTTCACTCGGTCTGGTACGTGACGAACTGTTCGCCACCATGGAAGAAGCCGAGCAGAGCCTCGAGCATTTCATCATCGACCGCAACAACGGCGGCCTGTTGCAGCAGGCCGTGGAGAACCTCAAGCAGGTGCGCGGCACGCTCAACCTCATCGAGCTGACCGGCGCCGAGTTGCTCGCGCAAGAAATACTGCAGCTAGCTACCGACATCCCGGTCGGCGCCGGCGAGGACCGCGACGTGCAACTCGCCGCGCTGAGCAACGCGCTCTACGTGCTGCGGCGTTATCTGGAAAGCGTCGATGCCAGCCGCCAGGAAATCCCCGAGCTGCTGCTTCCAGCCATCAACGCGCTGCGCCAGGCGTGCGCGCAGCCGCCGTTGCCGGAAAGTTTCTTTTTCAGCGTCCGGCTCGACCATGCCCGTCCTGCGTTGGACGTGCCGGTTCGTTCGGGAGCCGCGCCAGTTGCCGAGGCCCGGCGGTTGCGTCAGATGTATCAGGTCGGGTTGCTCGGCTTCATTCGTGAAGAGAATCTGCCAGCCAGTCTGAAACTCATGGGCCGCGCTTTGACGCGGCTGGATCATCTCTTCGTCGAGTCGCCAGCCGGTCGGCTGTGCTGGATCGGCAGCGCCGCTGTCGAATCGCAACTGGACGGCCAGCTATTGCCGCGCAAGTCGCGCAAGCAGCTGTTGTCTCGTCTGGACCGGGAACTCAAGCAGGTCATTGGCAACCCTGCATACGAGGCGCCACGCAGCCTGCTCAAAGAGCTGCTATACGTCGTCGCGCTGGCGGACACCCATGGGCCTATCGCCAGCCAAGTCCGTCAGGTGTTCTCGCTGGGTTCGCTGCCGTTCACCGACCACCTGCTGGAAGATGAATCCCAGCGCCTGGCCGGCCCGGGCCAGGCCGTCATGCGTTCGCTGTCCTCGGCGATCCGTGAGGAACTGGCGAGCCTGAAGGATCTGCTGGATCTGATCGAGCGAGGCACCGCCCAGGCGGAAGCCTACTCGAACCTGCATAACCTGCTCGGGAAGATGGCCAAGACCCTCGGCATGGTTGGCCTTTCATCTGCGGCCAGCACGCTGCAGGCGCAGCTGGGCGACGTGTCTGGCTGGAGCCTGGAGCATGCGCCGGAACCGCATGTCATCCAACGTCTCGCCGATGCCGTGCTGTATGTCGAGAGCATGGTCGCCAGCCTCGAGCGTGGCGATCGACGCGATACCAAGCCTCAGGTCGCCCGACCCGGAATGGAAGCGGAAGCCTTTGCCAATCACCAGCTCACCGAAGCGTGCATCGTGGTAATCGATGAGGCGACCGCAGGCCTGGCGCTGGCCAAGCGGGCGATCACCGCTTATCTCGAGTCCAACGGGGAGAAATTGCACCTGGCCAACGTGCCGTTCAGCCTGCAGGCCGTGCGCGGCGGTCTGCGTTTTCTTGAGCAGGAGCGCGCGGCGGACCTGATCGGCGCCTGCGCTGATTTCATTCAAAAGCACATGCTCGAATCGAACCAGATGCCCCCCGAGCAACTGCTGGAAACTCTGGCCGATGCGCTGACCAGCCTGGAGTACTACCTTGAAGGTGGTGCGGTATTGCGACGTGACGACTCGCGCGTGAGCGTGCTTGATCTGGCCAGCGAGAGCGTACGCGCGCTGGGCATGCCGGTAGCCGCCTGATGAGCTTGCGCTGGCAGGCGGCGCTGCTCGATCCCTTGATGGCTGGGGGCTGGGCGGTGGTGCACTGCCGGCAGCAGTTTCTGCTCGATGGCAACGGTGCGCTCTTTCCGCGGGACTGGCTCAAGCGCCTGGATCTGCCGCTGCTCAGAGAACAGGGTCTGGGGCACTTCGACGGAGAGCCGGTGTTTCTTTTCGAACTGGACTTTCCGGCCGATGTGCCAGGCGCGCGCTGGCAGGGCCTGCGCCAGTTCATGCAGGAGGACGATCGCGATCTGTTCCGGCTCCTCGGCTATGCCACGCAGATCGGTACCTGGGTCAGCCAGCATCGTTTCTGTGGCAGCTGTGGCTCGCCCATGCAGG
>NZ_JXXD01000173.1 GCF_000935215.1 Stutzerimonas stutzeri | reverse complement strand
GTTGGTTTTGGCGGATACGGACCCGGCGACCTTTGCCCCCAAAGCCTCCAGCCGCGCCTTGCCATCATCACGACTCATGGTTTCCAGCGTGCCGGTCAGTACCCAGGTCTGCCCGGCCAGCGGGAGGCCTTCGGCGGCTTTCCGCTCGCTCTCCCAGTGCATGCCGAAATCCCGCAGCTGGGCTTCGATAGCGCGGGCGCGTTCAGCGTTCTCAGGTTTGTCGAAGTAGTCGCGCAGGGAGCGTGCGGCCTTTTCGTTCAGCCGTTCAACCTGACGCAGGTCGAGCCAGTCGGCGGCGATGATTGCCTCGAGCGAGCCGAAACGCTCTGCCAGTCGCTGGGCACCGGTGCGGGCGATATGAGGAATGTTGAGCCGGTCGAGCAGATCGGGCAGTGTCGCGCAGGCTGCGAACTCCGGATGCACGTCGCCCTCCTCCTGCGGCTCGACGCCACGCTCACGCAGCAGCGCGATGACAGTGCGGTTGTGTTCGTCCTCGAAGAAGCTATGGATCTCATGGGCGACTTCGAGCCCCACGTCGGGCAGGTAGACGAGCACGTCGGGCAGCGCGCGGCAGATTCGATCCAGAGAGCCCAGCGCCCGCGCAAGCAACTTGGCGGTTTCCTCGCCGACATCGGGTATGCCGAGGGCGTAGACGAACCGCGCGAGACTCGGTTTGCGACTGGCATCAATCGCATTGAGCAGGTTACGCGTGGATATTTCGGCGAAACCTTCCAGGTCTATGACCTGCTCATGGGTCAGGCAGTAGAGATCCGCTGGCGATTTGACCAACCCTCTATCGACCAGCTGCTCGACGATCTTGTCGCCCAGGCCGTCGATATCCATCGCTCGGCGCGAGACGAAATGGATGATCGCCTGCTTAAGCTGCGCCTGGCAGGCCAGCCGGCCAACGCAACGGTAGATCGAGCCTTCGCTGACCGATTCACGCCCCTTGCTGCGCTTGATCAGCTGGGTACGCTCCACGGCAGAACCGCACACCGGGCACTGCTCCGGCACATGCACGGCGCGCGCGTCGGCCGGGCGACGCTCGGCAATTACGCCGAGGATCTGGGGAATCACATCGCCTGCACGGCGCACGATCACCGTATCGCCGACCATCACGTCCAGGCGCGCCACTTCGTCCATGTTGTGCAGCGTCGCGTTGGACACCGTAACGCCCGCCACCTGCACCGGCTTTAGCCGTGCGACCGGGGTGATGGCGCCAGTACGGCCGACTTGGAACTCCACGTCGAGCAGTTCGGTGATCTCTTCCCGCGCGGGAAACTTGTGGGCGATGGCCCAGCGCGGTTCGCGTGCACGGAAGCCCAGTTCGCGCTGCTGCTCGACGGCATTGACCTTGAACACCACGCCGTCGATTTCGTAAGGCAGCGCGTCGCGCTTTGCACCGATGGCGTCGTAATAGGCGCGGCATTCGGCAACGCCCTTGGCCAGCTTCAGTTCACGGCTGATGGGCAGGCCCCAGCTTTTCAGCGCTTCGAGAATCCCGATGTGCGTACCCGGCAGCTCACCATCGCTACGCCCGACACCATATGCACACAGCTCAAGCGGACGACTTGCGGTGATCTTCGAATCCAGCTGGCGCAGGCTTCCAGCAGCGGCGTTGCGGGGATTGGCGAAGGGTTTGCCGCCGCTTTCCAGCTGCCGCGCATTCAGCGCTTCGAACCCCGCCTTGGGCATGTAGATTTCGCCGCGCACCTCGAGTACCGCAGGCCAGCCACTGCCATGCAGCTTCAATGGAATGTTGCGTACGGTGCGCACGTTGGCGCTGATGTCCTCACCCGTGCTGCCATCACCCCGTGTGGCGCCGCGCACCAGATGGCCGTTCTCATACAGCAGGCTGACCGCCAGGCCGTCCAGCTTGGGTTCGCAGCTGTACTCGACCACAGCGCCATCACTGAACAGATCGCCCGCCGGCAGATCCAGCCCTTCGCGCACGCGGCGGTCGAAATCGAGCAGATCCTGCTCCTCGAAGGCGTTGCCCAGGCTCAGCATCGGTACTTCGTGGCGCACCTGACCGAACGCCGCCAGTGCCGCCCCTCCCACCCGTTGGGTTGGCGACTCGGGTGTCACCAGCTCCGGGTGCTCCGCCTCGAGCGCCTTGAGTTCATTGAACAGACGGTCGTACTCGGCATCGGGAACGCTGGGTTCGTCGAGCACGTAGTAGCGGTAGTTGTGGGCGTCGATTTCGCTGCGCAGTTCGGCGATGCGCTCGGCGGCGGTTTGGGCGGAAGGCATAAGGACGGAGCCGTGACTGGGGCTGTGCTGATTCAGACCGCATCAGCGCGCCTTGGTTGATATGGAAGGCGTCGGATTCTAGCCGAATGCGAGTCCGAAGGCAGGTCTGCGGGTACTGATGGCTGGGGTCGGACTGGGCAAGCAGCGTTGCGGACGATGCGCTGAAGCGAAGTGCTGGGGGCTGAAGCCCACCCTACGACAGTCTGCAGAGCGAGGCGGCAGGCCAGTGAAAGCGAGTCTGCCCAATCAAACGCAACACCGGGCGCGAGGCCCGGTGCGGTGAGTTATCAGCGTTGCTTGATGGTCATCTGCCGGCGTTCGAACTCGACGATGCGCTGGCGGTAGTGCTCGATGGTCTGGGCGGTGAGAACGCTGCGCTGGTCATCCTTCAACTCGCCGTTGAGCTCCTGGGACAGCTTGCGCGCCGCAGCAACCATGACATCGAAGGCCTGCTTGGGATGGCGTGGGCCGGGCAGACCGAGGAAGAAGCTCACGGCCGGCGTGGTGAAGTGATCGATGTCGTCCAGATCGAAAGTACCAGGCTTGACGGCATTGGCCATGGAGAACAGCACCTCGCCATTGCCGGCCATGCTTTCGTGGCGATGGAAGATGTCCATTTCGCCGAAGCGCAGGCCACTCTCGAGAATGTTCTGCAGCAGCGCCGGACCACGGAAACCGTGAGGATCACGGCAAATGACGTTGATAACGAGTACTTCCTCGACGGGCGCCAGTTCCTTCTGCGGCTGGTCTTTCCCTTCCTCGTCATCACCAACAACCGGATCGAGCAGCGTCGGTACAGGCTCGTCGCTGTTGAGCTGGAGGTCGCCCTGAAAGGGTTCGTTCTGCCGGCGCTTCTTGCCGGACTCGCGCGCGCTCACCGTCGGCATGTCGCCCTCATCCAGAGAAGGCTCTTGATCGCGATTAACCACACGCGCCGGGCCTAGAAGCTCCGGAGAATCGTCGGCATCGGGAAGGTTGGAGAGGCTGCGGTCCAGCTTGAATTTCAGCTTGCCCTTGCCACCGCGCATGCGACGCCAGCCGTCGAACAGAATGCCGGCAATGACAATGATGCCGATGACGATCAGCCACTCGCGCAGACCGATATCCATTAATGCTTTAACCTCTGAATTCGATGATAAAGACGCAACGAACAGTCACTTGGGACTGCTTCAAGCGCATCGCAAAAATTGTGCTCTAAGCTAGCACGACGAACGGTAACTTTGCACCGTGCGGTAGTTCTCTTTTTATAGCGTTCCTTGTATCAAAAATGCTCAAACACGCGGCTTAATCCTAGGCTTCGGCGAGTGCAACGGCCTGTTCGACGTCGACCGTCACCAGGCGTGAGCAGCCCGGCTCATGCATGGTCACACCCATCAGCTGATCGGCCATTTCCATGGCGATCTTGTTGTGGGTGATGTAGATGAATTGCACTTTCTCCGACATCTCCTTCACCAAGCGCGCGTATCGACCGACGTTCGCATCATCCAGCGGTGCGTCAACTTCATCGAGCATGCAGAACGGCGCGGGATTGAGCTGGAAGATGGCAAAAACCAGCGCCAGCGCCGTCAACGCCTTTTCGCCACCGGAAAGCAGGTGAATGGTGCTGTTCTTCTTTCCGGGCGGGCGCGCCATGATCGCCACCCCGGTATCGAGTAAATCTTCTCCGGTAAGTTCCAGATAGGCATTGCCGCCGCCGAACACTTTCGGGAAAAGCGCCTGCAGGCCACCGTTGATCTGATCGAAGGTCTCCTTGAAGCGATTGCGAGTTTCCCGGTCGATTTTGCGGATGACGTTTTCCAGCGTATCCAGCGCCTCGACCAGATCATCGTTCTGCGCATCGAGGTAACGTTTGCGTTCCGATTGCTGCTGGTACTCATCGATCGCCGCGAGGTTGATCGGGCCCAGGCGCTGAATGCGCTGGCCAAGGCGCTCCAGCTCCGCCTCCCAACTCGGCTCATCTGCATCGGCAGGGAGTGTGCCAAGCACGCCATGCAGATCGTAGCCGTCCTCCTGCAGCTGGTCCTGCAACGTCTTGCGGCGGACGCTCAGCCCTTGCCAATCCAGCCTTTGCTGCTCCAGCTGCCCACGTAGCAGCTGCGCTTGCTGCTCGGCCTGAGTGCGGCGTTTTTCGGCATCACGCAGCTCGCGGTCGGCGTCTTCCAGGGCCAGTCGCGCATGCTTGAGTTCGTCTTCGACACCCATGCGACGCTCCAGCAGCTCTTCGAGCTTCATGCGCAGTTCTTCCAGCGGTGCCTCGCCCTCCTCCAGGTTCAGCGTCAGCTGCTCGCGGCGCTCGATGGCACGTTCGAACTGTTGCTCCAATCGCTCCAGCGCCTGCCGGGTGGACTCGTACTGCGCCTTGAGCGAACCGACCCGCAACGCCAGCTGATGCGCCTGGTCCTTGTGCTGACGGGCATCCTGGCGAATGCGATCGAGCCGCTCGCGAATGCCGTCGCGACTGGCCAGCAATGTCTCGCGCTGCTCGGTGTCCTGGGCCATCGCATCCAGCGCGTCCTGTAGTTGCAGACGCGCCTCGCCGAGCTGTTCGGTCTCGATCTCGCGCTGTTCGTTCTGCTCGGAAAGCTCTTCATCCAGACGCTGGCGGCGCAGCGCCAACTGCTCGAGGCGCGCTTGCCCGGCAGATAGCTGCGCCTTGAGATCGCTATGGCTGCGAGCTTCCTCCTGCTGCCGACGACGCTGCTGCTCGCGCTCGTCTTCGAGACGGGCCTGATCGCTACGCAACTCAGCGATGCGCTCCTCGACTGCAGCCAGGGCGGTTTCACGCTCTTCGCGCTCTGCCTGTAACCGCTCCAATTCCTGCCCGCGGGCGAGCACACCGGATTCGGCCTCGCTGGCGCGCCGCACCCGCAGAAAATGCCGACCGACCCAGTAGCCGTCGCGGCTTACCAGGCTTTCGCCATCGTTGAGACCCGAGCGCGCGGCCAGCGCCTGCTCCAGCGAATCGACCGGACGCACGTTGCCCAGCCAGGGCGACAGATCCAGAGCGGACTCGACCAGATCGAGCAAGCTACCAGCGCGGCGCGCACCGCCATTTGCAGGGCTGACCAACCGCAGGTCGCCCTGCTCGAAGCCCTCGAAGTCGATCGCCGCAAAATCATCCAGCAGCACGGCATGCAGATCGGCGCCCAGCACGGTTTCCACCGCCACTTCCCAACCGGGCTCGACACGCAGCCCTTCGGCGAGGCGCGGGCGCTTTTCCAACCCTTGCTCACGCAGCCACTCGCCGACGCCTTTGCCGGGATCCATCGCCGCCTGCTGCAGCGCCTCCAGCGAGGCGATGCGGCCATTCAGACGCTGCAGATCACCCTGCGCCTGCTGCTGCGTCTGGGTCGCCTGCTGCAACGCTTCACGCAATTGCTCTAGGCGTTCATTGAGCGCATCGCCGGCCGCGGCGAGCGCTTCGAGATCGAGCTCACTGGCGGCAAGCTGCTCGCCCAGCTCGAGAATCGCCACATCTTCAGGATCGGTAGCCAGCAGCGCACGTTCGTCATCCAGACGACGTTGACGCTCGGCCAACCGTTCCAGACTCTGCTCCAGCTGCTGGATGCGCGACTGCTGGACCTCAGCCACGCGGCGTGGCTCAGCGCTGAGCTGATTGAAGCGTTCCCATTGTTCCTGCCAGCCCTGCATGGCCGCTTCAGCATCTTCCAGCTGGACGGCAGATTCCTCCGCGGCGGCGCCGGAGAGCTCCTGCTCGGGCTCGAGCATCGCCAGCTCTTCACCCAAGGTAGCGAGCAGCGTGCGGTCGTGGCCAAGGTGCGATTCAGTCTCCAGCCGCGCCTGCTCCGCCTCGCGCAGATCGTCCTGCAACTGACGCAGGCGCTGCTGGCCGTGCTGGATGCTTTGCTCGACCCGGGCGATATCGCCGCCAACCGAATAGAAGCGACCCTGCACCTGGTTGAAGCGCTCGGACAGTTCGTGGTGGCCGTCACGCAAGCGTTCGATGCTCGCATCGGCGTTGCGCTGCTCGGCGACCAGCGCTTCGAAGGCGACTTCCTGATCGCCGATGACCTGCTCGCGCTGGCCGACCTGCTCGTTCAAGGCCTGCCAGCGCAGTGCCGACAGCTGCGCCTTGAGCTGACGCTCTTCGGCCTTGTATTCCTGATACTTCTCCGCCGACTGCGCCTGACGGTGCAGACGTTCGAGCTGGCGTTCCAGCTCTTCGCGCAGGTCGGTCAGGCGAGCCAGGTTCTCGTGCGTCCGACGAATACGGTTCTCGGTTTCGCGCCGGCGCTCCTTGTACTTGGAGATGCCGGCCGCTTCCTCGATGAAGTTGCGCAGGTCCTCGGGCTTGGCCTCGATCAGTTTGGAGATCATGCCCTGCTCGATGATCGAGTAACTGCGCGGCCCGAGCCCGGTGCCGAGGAAGATATCGGTGATATCGCGGCGCCGGCACTTCACGCCGTTGAGAAAGTAGGTGTTCTGCGAGTCGCGGGTGACGCGGCGGCGGATGGAAATTTCGGCGAAGGCTGCATACTCACCGGTCAGCGTGCCGTCGGAGTTATCGAAGATCAGCTCGATGCTCGCCTGGGTTACCGGCTTGCGCGTGTTCGAGCCATTGAAGATGACGTCCGTCATCGACTCGCCACGCAGGTTCTTAGCCGAGCTTTCGCCCATTACCCAGCGCACGGCGTCGATGATGTTGGATTTGCCGCAGCCGTTCGGCCCGACCACCGCCGCCATGTTGCTCGGAAAGCTGACGGTGGTGGGATCGACGAAGGATTTGAAGCCGGCGAGTTTGATGCTTTTCAGTCGCATGCGGCCTATCCGTGGCAGTAAGCGTGGGAACGAGCAAGCGGGGTCGCCGTGAACATCGGAAATCCTGGCATGGAATGGGTACTGGCAAGAAGCCAGGGAGTTTATCACGCAGCCTGGCTCCGCTCGCAGCGTGGCGGCGCACAGAACGGTGTGGCAGGTGAAGGCATCCGAACTGCAAGCGGCGCTCGGGCTGGAAAGACGATTCGTCAGCCGCCCGTCATGCTCATGAAGCGCACCACCTGAACCTGCTCATCAGTGCGGAAGTGATGTTTCTCCGGCTTGAGTTGCAGTGCGTCCACCAGCGCATTGCGCAGGCGTTCGCCATCGACCGGATGCCGACGCATCAGGCTTTTCAGATCCAGCGCACCCTCGTGGCCGAGGCATAGCACCAGCTTGCCTTCGGCAGTCACGCGGACGCGGTTGCAACTGCCGCAGAAGTTGTTGCTGTGGGGCGAAATGAAGCCGACCTGTGTTTCGCTGCCCGCTACCTGCCAGTAACGCGACGGGCCGCCGGTGGCATGACTGCTGCGTACCAGGGTATGCCGCGCCTCGATTCGCTCACGCACTTCGTCGCTGGAACAGAAAGTGATCTGGCGTTGATGACTGGACACGCTGCCCAGCGGCATCTCCTCGATGAAGCTGATATCCAGGCCGCGCTCGATGGCGAACTCCACCAGATCGAGAATCTCGTCGTCGTTGCGCCCCTTCTGCACCACGCTGTTGAGCTTGATCCGCTTGAAGCCAGCAGCGCGTGCCGCCTCGATGCCTGCCAGTACCTGATCGAGGCGGTCACGGCGGGTCAGTTCGGCGAAGCGGTCGCGCTTGAGCGAGTCGAGGCTGATGTTCAGGCGCTTCACCCCGGCATCACGCAGCGCCGGCGCCAGACTTGGCAGCTGTGAACCGTTGGTGGTGATGGCCAGGTCTTCGAGCTCGCTGCGCGCGCCCAGTTGCGCCAGCAGGCCGGTCAGACCCTTGCGCACCAACGGCTCGCCGCCGGTCACGCGAATGCGTTTGACACCGAGACTGATGAAGGCATCGGCCACGGCATAGAGCTCTTCGAGGGTAAGTATCTGCGCGCGGGGAGCGAAGACCATGTCTTCGCTCATGCAGTAGGTGCAGCGAAAATCGCAGCGATCGGTTACCGATAACCTCAGGTAGGTGATGCGCCGGCCGAACGGGTCGACCAACTGGGAATCGGGCATGGAACTCTCCAACTGCTGGCTGCGCCTGTATTCAGACTATGCGCTAAGCGCGAATCAGGCAAAGTGACGTTACCAACGGCGAGCGGTCCGCGCCACCGCCGGGCATGCAGCATCACGGTCGCAATGCTTTAATGAGCCGCTTTGGCAGGCGACCCGCTGACCTGCAACCCATGCGAGAGACCACAGCGAATGGATAACGACTCCTTGAAAGCGATGAGCTGGCGCGAACGGCTATACGTCATCATCTTTTTCACCAATACCCCAGCGGGAAAACGCTTCGATACCTGGCTGCTGGTGATTATCCTCGCCAGTCTGGTCGTGGTGATGGTCGACAGCATCGCCTCCTTCAATGAGCGCCACGGGGAGCTGCTGACCACTCTGGAATGGGGATTCACCACGATATTCGCCCTGGAATACCTGGTGCGCATCTACACCCACCCCGAGCCACGCAAATACATCTTCAGCTTCTACGGCGCGGTGGACCTGCTCTCGGTGCTGCCGGCCTTCATCGCCCTGCTGCTACCCGATGCGCAGTACCTGCTGGTGGTACGCATCGTCCGCATGCTGCGGATTTTCCGTGTACTCAAGCTCACGCCCTACCTGAGCCAGGCGAACTTCCTGCTGGTGGCGCTGCAGGGCAGCCGGCAGAAGATCATCGTCTTCCTCGTCAGCGTAACCACCCTGATCATCGTTTACGGCACGCTGATGTATGTGATCGAAGGGCCAGGCAATGGCTTCACCAGCATTCCGATAAGCATCTACTGGGCGGTGGTCACACTGACCACGGTCGGCTTCGGCGATATCGTTCCGCATACGCCGTTGGGCAAGGCGCTGGCGACGATGGTGATGATCACTGGTTATTCGATCATCGCCGTGCCGACCGGCATCTTCACCGCCGAGCTGGCGAATGCCATGCGCCAGGACAGCCTGCGCCACAGCTGCCCGACCTGCGACAAGCTCACCCATGAGCCCAATGCGGCCTTCTGCAGTCGCTGCGGCAGCCAGCTGTTCGAGCGACGCGAAGGCGAGGCGCGCGACTGACACGAGCCAACCGTCGCGCGGGCTGGGTTGCCGACCCGCTGCATCGCCAACGGCATGGCGAACTGCCCTGAAGCAGGGCTGTCACATCCTCTGACTCGCGTCAGGCAGGATGGAGACCGGCATGCCCTTGCTCAAACTGCTGCACTTCGCTGCCCTGCTCTGCTGGTGCGGCTCGCTGCTTTATCTCCCGGCGCTGATCGCGGCGGGCACCAAGCGTAGCGATCAGCTCTTCTACCGTGACCATGCACACCTCACCCGCATGGTCTTCACCCTCATCAGCACCCCGGCTGCGCTGCTGGCGATCGGCTCCGGCACGGCGCTGTTCCTGCGCGACGGCACGCTGGCAGGCTGGCTGATCATGAAGCTCACGGTGGTGACGGCGATGGCGCTCTGTCATGCGCTGTGCGGCGTTCTCGTCCTGCGCATCGAACGCGAGCCGGAGCGTGGCGTCACATACCAGTGCATCACCTTGGGCGTGATGGTGCCCGTGCTGATCGCCCTGACTCTGTGGCTGGTGCTGGCCAAGCCCTTCTGACCTCAAGGAACGACCGCCTCGCATGACCGACTCTCCGGCCCGATTCGTATACCCTCAGCGCCATTGCGCGGCGCAGCCCGGCAGGTCGCCAGGAGACGACTCGATCAGTTGCGACTCGCGCTTACGGCCCATCACCTTCAACGTCCACACCGACTGCGTGCTCGTAGACCAGGCGCCCGCCGAGAAAGGCCGCCAGCGAGATCAGCACGGCGGTCAGCAGCGACAGGTAGAGACCCCACATGGCATCGCCGTCACCGCGATCCATGCCCTGGTAGCGCAACAGCCAGTTCAGCGAGGCCAGGGAAAGCATCATCACCGCCAGGATCGCATGGCACCACGCGGTCACCTTGCGGCGAATCTGCTGCACGGTGACCAGATCAATCACGCCGGCGACGCTGGCGATCCAGCCGCCGATCGCACCCACACCGGAAAGCCAGAGGCCAGCGCGCCACCAGAATTCGTCAAGCGTCCACAGGTAGGCGAGATCCGCCGGCACCAGGCCGATCAACGCCGCGACGGGGAAGTGAATCATCATCGGGTGCAGCGGATGGCCGGCAATGGCGGCGTTACTGTTGATGGACTCGCGTTCTGTGGCCATCCGGCCCTCCCAGGCACTGATTTGAAATGGGCCGCCCGGTCATCGAGACGAGGCGGCAACCCTTTCAAATGGACCACGCTGGCGCTGGCAGTTCCTTTACTCGCTGGCTGCGACGGCCCGCAATCGGCGCTTTCACCAGCCGGCCCGATGGCCCGCGACGTGGCGAACGTCTGGTGGGTGATGTTCGGTTTTTCCGTGGTGGTGCTGCTGGTGGTGAGCGTGCTGTGGATCTACGCCATGTTGCGTCGTCCGCAAACGCATACCGCCGAAGAAGCCAAGCGGATCAATCGGCGCTGGATCATCGGCGGTGGCATCATCCTGCCCACTGTCACCATCATCGCGCTGCTGGCGTTCGGCATCCCCACCGGGCGCGGCATGCTGCCGTTGCCGGTCGAAGGCGAGCAACCGCTGCGCATCCAAGTCATCGGCCATCAATGGTGGTGGGAGGTGCGCTACCCGGAAAGCGGCGTGGTGACGGCCAACCAGTTCATCCTGCCGATCGATCGCCCGGTGGACGTGGAGGTCAGCAGCGCCGACGTGATCCACTCGTTCTGGGTGCCGCGCCTGGGCGGCAAGCTGGACATGGTTCCCGGCCGGACCAATACCCTGCGCGTGCAGGCCTCGCAGACCGGAATTTTCCGCGGGCAATGTTCGGAGTTCTGCGGCAGCCAGCATGCGCACATGATTCTGCACGTGGAGGCGCTCGACGCCGCTGCCTTTGCCAGTTGGGTCGAGGCGCGCCGTGAACTGCAGCACCAGTCGCCCAACGGCGATGCCGGCCGCGTCTTCGCCGAGCGCTGTGGGCAATGCCACCGCGTCGCCGGCGTCAGCGAGGGCAATCGCGCACCGGACTTGAGCGATCTCGCCACCCGCCCGACCCTCGGCGCCGGCGTGATCGAGAACGATGCGGACGGCCTTCGCCGCTGGCTGAGCGATCACCAGAGCCTCAAGCACGGTAATGCCATGCCGCGGCACGACGACATTCCCGAAGAAACCCTCGGCCAGCTTGCCGACTGGCTGGAGGCACTCGCTCCATGACACCGACCCCGAAGAGTGGCGCGCCCGCTACCGATCTCGACCAGTTGCAGGACCAGTTCAACGAGGTCTGGGGCAACCCCCGCGGTTGGCGCGCGCTGACCATCGTCAACCACACCAGCATCGGTCTGCGCTTTCTGGTCACCGGCGCCTTCTTCTTCCTCGTCGGCGGTTTGCTGGCGATGCTGATCCGCACGCAGCTCGCGCTGCCCGGCTACGAGCTGATGGAGCCGGACGTCTACAACCAGGTTTTCACCATGCATGGCACGGTGATGATGTTCCTCTTCGCGGTCCCGATGATGGAGGGCCTGGCGGTCTACCTGATCCCGAAGATGATCGGCGCCCGCGACCTGGTCTTCCCGCGCCTTTCCGCCCTGGGCTACTACTGCTACCTGTTCGGCGGGCTGATCCTGCTGTCGAGCATCTTTCTCGATGTCGCTCCGAAGGCCGGCTGGTTCATGTACACGCCGCTGTCCAGCTCGGCGCATACGCCGGGTGTGAACTCGGACTTCTGGCTGCTGGGCATTACCTTCGTCGAGATTTCCGCGGTATCCGCCGGCGTCGAGCTGGTGGTGTCGATCCTGCGCACCCGCACCAACGGCATGGCGCTGCACAAGATGCCGCTGTACGCCTGGTACATCCTGGTGATGGCGATGATGATCGTGGTCGGCTTTCCGCCGCTGATCCTCGGCTCGATCCTGCTGGAACTGGAGCGCGCGGCCGGCATGCCGTTCTTCGACGTCGCCCGCGGTGGCGATCCGGTGCTCTGGCAGCACCTGTTCTGGCTGTTCGGCCATCCGGAGGTGTACATCATTTTCCTGCCCGGCGCCGGCATTGTCTCGACGCTCATTCCGGTGTTCTGCCAGCGCCCGCTGGTGGGCTACCGCTGGGTGGTGCTGGGCGTGCTGACCACCGGTTTCATCAGCTTCGGGCTGTGGGTTCACCACATGTTCACCGTAGGCATTCCGCAGCTGGCCACGGCCTTCTTCTCCGCGGCGAGCATGCTGGTTGCGATCCCCACTGGGGTGCAGATCTTCGCCTGGCTGGCGACGCTCTGGCTCGGCAAGCCGGTGTACAGGGTGCCGATGCTCTGGCTGGTGGGTTTTCTCATCGTCTTCGTCGCTGGCGGCCTGACCGGGGTCATGCTGGCACTGGTGCCGTTCGACTGGCAGGTACACGACACCCATTTCGTCGTCGCGCACATGCACTACGTGCTGGTGGGCGGCATGTTGTTCCCGCTGATGGCCGGTCTGTACTACTGGCTGCCGCACTTCTCCGGGCGCATGCCCTCGGAAAAGCTCGGCCGCTGGGGCTTCTGGCTGTTCTTCATCGGCTTCAACGTGACCTTCATGATCATGCACTGGACCGGCCTGATCGGCATGCCAAGGCGCGTCTACACCTATGACACCGGCCTCGGCTGGGACATGCCCAACCTGGTGTCGTCGATCGGCAGCTTCATCATGGCCGCAGGCGTCGCCACCATCCTGCTGGACATCATCCTGCACTTCCGCTTCGGCATCCCGGCGCCGAAGAATCCCTGGAAGGCCGATACGCTGGAATGGGCCACCAGCCTGCCGCCCAGCGCCTACAACTTCGTCAGCCTGCCCGACGTGACGGAGCGCCATCCATTGTGGAAAGACCCGGACCTGCCCGACAGTATCGCCCGCGGTGAGCATGCGTTGACGGTGATCGATCATGGTCGGCGGGAGACCTGGGGCAGCGACCCGCTGACGGGAAAGGTCCGCGAGATCATCCACCTGCCCGGCAACAGCTGGCTGCCGTTCATTGCCTCGGTGTTCCTCGCCGTGCTCTGCCTGAGCCTGCTGAACAAGGCCTACATCCTCGCCATCATCGCCACTGTGGCAACGCTGATCGTGCTGCTGCGCTGGTCCTGGGAAAACGGCGCCCATCCTGCTGCCGCGCCGGACGCCCATACCCAACCCGGCGAACCACCGCTGCATTCACGCACGTTTGACGGCCCGGGCCTGTGGGGCATGGGCGTGACGCTGCTGGCCAATGGCGCGCTGTACCTGTCGCTGCTGTTCGGCTGGTTCTACCTGTGGACCGTGTCGCCGCAATGGCAGGTGCCGGACAGCGACCTGAACGGTTGGCTGATGCTGGCCAGCACAGCGTTGCTGAGTGCCGGCACGCTCTGGCTGCATCGGCTGATCAAGCGCCTGCGCGCCGGTACGCATCGCGGACTGATGGGGCAACTAGCCGGGTTGGCGATCGTGGCCTTCGTTCAATCGGCGATGCTGCTCTGGCTGATGCTGTCGGCCGGCCTGGCGCCGACCGAAACCGCCCACGATGCGGTGATCTTCGTGATGCTGGCGTACAACCTGATTCACTGCACGCTGGCAGCCGTGCTGACCGGACTGCAGGCGTGGCGGGTGGCCCTCGGTTATGTGGGCGACAAGGCGCCATACGAGCCCATCGTGGTCGAGCAGCTCTGGTACTACAACCTGGGTGTGCTGTGGGTCAGCTATGCGGCGATCGTGCTGTTCCCGGCGACCTGGGGAGGTGTCTGATGGCCTATGCACGCACGTCCCCCTTCCATCCGGTGCAGATCCCGATCGGCCTGATCATCTGGAGTCTCTGGTTCGTCGCGATGTACGCTGGCCAGGCGGTGATCTGCAAAGTGAGCCCACCGGACCCCGCCGATGGCGTGTGGAACTGGCTGAATGGCAGCCTGGGTGTGCTGACCCTGCTTACCCTGGCGCTGTTGCTGTGGCTGGCACGCTACTTCTGGCGACTGTCGCGTCCGCCGCGGGAACTGAACGAGCGCCAGCAGTTCGTCACCAAGGTTGCTGCAGGAATTCACTTCATTGCGGCACTGGCCACCCTGTTCGTCGGCATTCCGCTGCTGCAGATTCCGCCATGCCTGTAATCCGACCGCCGATGCGCTGGGCAGCCGCTGTAGCCTTGACCGCCATCTTCCTGCCGGTATCGGCGCGGGCCCATGGCCTGTTCGATGCCCACCTGCTGGACCGCGCGCCCTTGCTGCTCACCGCGGTGCTGGTCGCGGCCGCCTGGCTGCTCTATGCGCTGGGCGCCCGCAAGGTACCGCCGCGGCGCAGCGAAGCTCTCTGCTTTCACAGCGCCATGCTGCTGGTGGTGTTCTCGGTTTTCGGCCCCATCGACGACTGGGCGGAAAGCAGCACCAGCTGGCACATGACCCAGCACATGCTGTTCATCATCGTGATCGCGCCGCTGTGGGCGCTGGCCCGGCCGCTGCCGCAATGGCGCGGCGTCACCGGCCGCTTTGCCCAACCGCTATGGACCGGCATTCTGCGCGCCGGCCGCTACCCGACACTGCTCGCGCTGCTGCATGGCGCGATCATATGGATCTGGCACACGCCGAAGCTCTATGTGCTGGCGCTGGACAACCTCTGGTGGCACGCCTTCGAGCATGCCTGCTTTCTGTTCACCGGCTGGCTGTTCTGGTGGTCGGTGCTGCGCGCCAATCCGAAGCAGGTGCCCCAGGCGTTGATGGCTGTATTGCTGACGCTGATGCACACCGGCCTGCTGGGCGCCCTGCTGACCTTCGGCAGCGTTTCCTTCTATGGAGCAGGCAGGGCGGTGGAGGACCAGCAACTGGCCGGGCTGATCATGTGGGTGCCGGGCGGGCTGGTCTACCTGATCGGCGGCGGCTGGATCGCCTGGCGCTGGCTGACACGCCTGTGGCGGCGGCAGCAGGCGCGCGCGACGCGCGAAGAAACCTCCTACGAAAAGTCCGTGCGTGACGTCAGAGCGTAGGTTGGGCTGAGGAACGTAGCGACGAAGCCCAACATGCCTGCCCCATAACTGTTGGGCTTCGCTGCGCTCAACACCGACCTACCCGCGATTGCGGGACAGCGTCAGCCCTGCTCGCTCTTCTTGCGAATCCAGTAGAGGTAGGTGCCAGCCGCTTCCTGCTGCTCGACCAGATCATGGCCGAGAAAGATGCAGAACTTGGGTATATCACGCTGGGTAGAGGGGTCCGTAGCGATCACCTTGAGCAGGGCACCACCGGTCAGATCGCGCACCTTGTTGTGCAGCATCATCACCGGCTCGGGGCAGTTCAGACCACTGGCATCGAGCACGGCATCGACGGACATTTCAGCTGATTGGGTCATCTTGGGCTCCGGAAAACTGGCGTTCATTGTTACGCATGCGCGCAGGCGGGTCATCCGCTGGCTGATCAGAGACGCCGCAGGTGGCAGGTCACCTCTTCGCGGTCGTGATACAGCTGCTTGCAACCGATACTCGCCTTGACGCCGCGCGCGGCCAGGCCATCGGCGATACGCTCCAGCAGCCGCTTGACCTCGGCATAGCGCTGCTTCATCGGCAGTTTGAGGTTGACCACCGCTTCGCGACACAGGCCTTCGCCGATCCAGGTTTCCAGCAGAGCGGCATTGCGCGCCGGCTTTTCGACGATGTCGCAGACCATCCAGTTCACCGGCTTGCGCGGGCGGAAGGTGAAGCCGTCGGCGCGAAAATGCTCGACCAGCCCGGAATCCATCAGCTCGGCGTTCATCGGGCCGTTGTCCACGGCGCTGACCTTGATGTGCCGGTTGACCAGCTGCCAGGTCCAGCCGCCCGGCGCGGCACCGAGGTCGACGCCGGTCATGCCCGCAGCCAGTCGCGTATCCCATTGGTCACGCGGGATGAAATGATGCCAGGCCTCCTCCAGCTTCAGCGTGGAACGGCTTGGCGCCTGGCGCGGAAACTTCAATCGCGGGATGCCCATCGGCCACAAGGCGCTGTTGTTCGCCTCGGCGATACCGACGAACACCTCACGGCTGCTCTTGAAGGTCAGCAGCAGCCGCGGCCCGTTGCCCTGCTCATCGAGGCGACCGGCCTTGATCAGTGCCTTGCGCAATGGCGCCTCGAACTTGCGGCAGAAGCCGGAAAGCTCCTTGCCGTCGTTGGTGTCCAGCACTTCCAGCCATAGGCCACTGCAGACCGGGTAGCCCGCCAGGTACTCCAGCAGCACGCTGATGCGATCCGTTTCAGGAAGTTGCAGGTACTCACCGCGCGCCCATTGCCGGGGAAAGATCAGTTCGGCGAAACGCAGCTTGCGCATCAGGCGCTCGGCGCCACCGCTTTCGCTGCAAATGAATTGCGCACAGGCGCTCTCAGGTCGCGCCTTGGCGTAGCCGGCCACTTCCAGGGTGGCAGCGTGTTCGCTGATTTCCGCGCAGACCTCGCCCTCGAAACCGGGGCGGCAATGCAGCAGCAATGTGTTCATGTTCGAATCCTGTCAGCGATCGGGCCAGCGCCAAAGCCGCGCATCATAGCTGACCATGGGAACCCTCGCCCGCATGACCCGGTCCAGTGCAGTAGCGAAGCCCCATGGGCTTCACCGCTCATTCATCAGCCAGCCCTTACCGTGTGGGCACAAGGAGATGAGGAATGCCTTCCCTGGATAGCCTGAATTGCCGCCGCAGCCTCGAAGTCGCCGGCAAGACCTACCACTACTACAGCCTGCCCGACGCAGCCGCCCAGCTGGGCGATATCAGCCGCCTACCCACGTCACTGAAGGTACTGCTGGAGAATCTGCTGCGCTGGGAAGACAACCAGACAGTCCGCGCCGACGACCTGAAATCCCTGGTGAGCTGGCTGGACACGCGCAGCTCCAAGATGGAGATCCAGTACCGCCCTGCCCGCGTACTGATGCAGGACTTCACCGGCGTGCCGGCAGTCGTCGACCTGGCGGCCATGCGCGACGCCGTCGCCAAGGCCGGCGGTGATCCGCAGAAGATCAACCCGCTGTCGCCGGTGGATTTGGTCATCGACCACTCGGTGATGGTCGACCGTTTCGGCAACGATCAGGCATTCGAGCAGAACGTTGCCATCGAAATGCAGCGCAACGGTGAACGCTACGAGTTCCTGCGCTGGGGCCAGCAGGCCTTCGACAACTTCGCCGTAGTACCGCCGGGCACCGGTATCTGTCACCAGGTGAATCTGGAATACCTCGGACAGGTGGTCTGGACCCGTGAAGAGAACGGCGAAACCTATGCTTATCCGGATACCCTGGTCGGCACCGACTCGCACACCACCATGATCAACGGCCTCGGCGTGCTCGGCTGGGGTGTCGGCGGCATCGAGGCCGAGGCGGCAATGCTCGGCCAGCCGGTGTCGATGCTGATCCCGGAAGTGATCGGCTTCCGCCTCACCGGCAAGCTCAATGAAGGTGTCACCGCCACCGACCTGGTGCTGACCGTGACGCAGATGCTGCGCAAGCACGGCGTGGTCGGCAAGTTCGTCGAGTTCTTCGGCCCCGGCCTGGATCACCTGCCGCTGGCCGACCGCGCCACCATCGGCAACATGGCCCCGGAATACGGCGCCACGTGCGGCTTCTTCCCGGTCGACCAGGTGACCATCGATTACCTGCGCCTGACAGGCC
The DNA here is from genome assembly GCF_000935215.1 of Stutzerimonas stutzeri. Lineage (GTDB taxonomy): Bacteria > Pseudomonadota > Gammaproteobacteria > Pseudomonadales > Pseudomonadaceae > Stutzerimonas. The sequence continues at coordinate 1,722 of NZ_JXXD01000173.1, read as the reverse complement.
GCAATGAAGAGCGCATCGCGCTGGTCGAGGCCTACAGCAAGGCCCAGGGCATGTGGCGCGACACCAACTCGCCCGATCCGGAGTTCACCGCTACCCTCGAACTGGACCTGAGCCAGGTTCGACCGTCCGTGGCGGGGCCCAAGCGTCCACAGGATCGAGTGACCCTCGGCGATATCGGCGCGAATTTCGATTTGCTGCTGGAGACCAGCGGGCGCCAGCAACAGGCCGATACCGATTTTGCGGTCGCTGGTGAACAGTTCCAGCTCAAGCATGGCGCAGTAGTGATCGCTGCCATCACCTCCTGCACCAATACTTCGAACCCGAACGTGCTGATGGCCGCCGGCCTGGTCGCCAAGAAGGCCATCGAGCGCGGCCTGCAACGCCAACCCTGGGTCAAAACCTCTCTGGCGCCCGGCTCGAAGGTGGTGACCGACTACCTCGAGCGTGCTGGCCTGACCCGCTATCTCGACGAGCTCGGCTTCAACCTGGTGGGCTACGGCTGCACCACCTGCATCGGCAACTCCGGGCCGCTGCCGGATGCCATCGGCCAGGCGATCACCGATAACGATCTGATCGTTTCTTCCGTCCTGTCCGGCAACCGTAATTTCGAAGGGCGCGTGCATCCGCTGGTCAAGGCCAACTGGCTGGCCTCGCCGCCGCTGGTGGTCGCCTTTGCACTGGCCGGCACCACACGCATCGACATGGACCGCGAACCGCTGGGCTATGACGCGCAGAACCAACCGGTGTACCTGAAGGACATCTGGCCGAGCAGCGCTGAAATCACCGAAGCGGTGGCGCGCATCGATGGCGAGATGTTCCGCAGCCGTTACGCCGACGTGTTCAGCGGCGACGAGCACTGGCAGAAAATTCCGGTCAGCGCCGGGGATACCTACGCGTGGAACGCCAATTCCAGCTACGTGCAGAACCCGCCCTACTTCCAGGATATCGGCCAGCCTCCGACCCCGCCGGCAGATGTCGAGAACGCTCGCGTGCTGGCCTTGTTCGGCGACTCGATCACCACCGACCACATCTCACCGGCCGGCAATATCAAGGCCAGCTCGCCGGCCGGCACCTACCTGCAGTCGCTGGGCGTGGCGCCGGAGGACTTCAACTCCTATGGCTCCCGCCGCGGCAACCATGAAGTGATGATGCGCGGCACCTTCGCCAATATCCGCATCAAGAACGAGATGCTTGGCGGCGAAGAAGGCGGCAATACGCTCTATCAGCCGAGTGGCGAGAAGCTCTCGATCTACGACGCCGCCATGCGTTACCAGGCCGAAGGCGTACCGCTGGTGGTGATCGCCGGCAAGGAGTACGGCACCGGCTCCAGCCGCGACTGGGCGGCCAAGGGTACCAACCTGCTGGGTGTCAAGGCGGTAATCGCCGAGAGCTTCGAGCGTATCCACCGCTCCAACCTGATCGGCATGGGCGTGCTGGCGTTGCAGTTCGTCGATGATCAGACGCGCCAGTCGCTGGGCCTGAACGGTACGGAGAAGTTGTCGATCCGCGGGCTCGGCGCGGATATCGCGCCACGCCAGATGTTGACCGTGGACGTGGAGCGCGCCGATGGCTCGCGTGACTCGTTCCAGGTGCTGAGCCGCATCGATACGCTCAACGAGGTGCAGTACTTCAAGGCCGGCGGAATCCTGCACTACGTGCTGCGCCAGCTGATCGGGAGCTGATCGAAACCCGAAAACGCCGATGCGATTCCTTTCGCATCGG
>NZ_JXXD01000172.1 GCF_000935215.1 Stutzerimonas stutzeri | reverse complement strand
AGCTCCCCTCAATTCGACCTGTAAAGGCGCCAGCCGGTCGGCTTGAAACCCCGATCGTATGGGAGTACCGTCTGCGCCTTGAAACGAACCCAAGCCCGGCGTCATGCGGGGCCAATGTTTTCGCCAATCATCCTGGCGACCCCGCCTGGTAGGAACATGCATAAACCAAGCGCGACGCTGCTGATCATAGATGACGACGATGTGGTTCGAGCCAGTCTGGCTGCCTATCTGGATGACAGTGGTTTTCGTGTCTTGCAGGCCGGCAATGGCCCGCAGGGCATGGAGCTCTTCGAGTCGGAGCAGCCCGATCTGGTGATCTGCGATCTGCGCATGCCGCAGATGGATGGCCTTGAGCTGATCCGTCAGATCAGTGAGCGCCAGCTCGACCTCCCAGTGATCGTGGTTTCCGGTGCCGGCGTGATGAGCGACGCGGTGGAGGCCCTGCGCTTGGGCGCTGCCGACTACCTGATCAAGCCACTCGAAGACCTGGCGATGCTTGAGCATTCGGTGCGTCGTGCGCTGGACCGTTCTCGTCTGCGGCTGGAAAATCGCCGCTATCGTGAACAGCTCGAGACGGCCAATCGTGATCTGCAAGCCAGCCTGCACCTGTTGCAGGAAGACCAGGACGCCGGTCGCCAAGTGCAGATGAACATGCTGCCGGTGACGCCCTGGAGCGTCGATGGCTTCGACTTCGCCCACCAGATCATCCCATCGCTGTACCTGTCCGGTGACTTCGTCGACTATTTCCGCGTGGATGAGCGGCGCATCGGTTTCTACCTGGCCGATGTTTCCGGCCATGGTGCCTCCTCGGCGTTCGTGACCGTGCTGCTCAAGTTCATGACGACCCGATTGCTGTACGAGTCGCGCCGTGGCGGCACGCTGCGCGAGTTCAAACCGTCGGAAGTGCTAGATCACATCAACCGCGGGCTGATCAATTGCAAGCTGGGCAAGCACGTGACCATGCTGGGCGGCGTTATCGATCAGGAGCATGACGTGCTGCACTACAGCATTGGCGGTCATCTGCCTATGCCGGTGCTGTACACGGGAGAGGGCGCGCACTATCTCGAAGGGCGCGGGTTGCCGGTCGGGTTGTTCGTCGAGGCGACCTATCAGAATTTCGAGCTGAAGCTGCCTGAGACCTTCAGCTTGACCTTGCTCTCCGACGGCATTTTGGACCTTTTGCCCGGCGACACACTCAAAGAAAAAGAGTCCGCGCTGCCCGGTCTGATTACCGATGCCGGTGGCACGCTGGATGGATTACGTCGAGTCTTCGGGTTGGCCGAGCTGGCTGACATGCCCGACGATATCGCCTTGCTGGTGTTGAGCAGGAACCTTGCATGAGTACTGGTAGAATCCAGTTCGCCGAGATGGATGGCACCTTTGTTCTGAAGTTCATAGGTGAAATCCGTTTGACGCTCTGTTCGGCGCTGGATGCAACGATCGAGAAGATCTTCTCGTCGCGCAATTTTTCTTCGATTGTCATTGATCTGACCGAAAGCCGAAGCATTGACAGCACCACCTTGGGCCTCTTGGCCAAGCTGTCGATACTGTCGCGGCAGAAGGTGGGTATGTTGCCGACCCTGGTCACCACCCACCCGGACATCACCCGGCTGTTGCAGTCTATGGGCTTCGATCAGGTGTTCAATATCGTCGATACACCGTTGCCTTGCCCGGAATGCCTGGCCGATCTGCCATCGCAGGATCAATCCGAAGAAGTAGTGAAGGCCAAGGTGCTCGAGGCTCACCGCATCCTGATGAGCCTCAATGAATCCAACCGCGAGGCCTTCCATGACCTCGTCACCGCCTTGGAGCGGTCCTGATCAGGCCAGCTTGGCCAGCAGGGCTTCGAGTTTCTCCTGGTCCCGCGCGAACTGACGGATGCCTTCGGCGAGCTTTTCGGTCGCCATCGCATCCTCGTTCAGGCCCCAGCGGAAGCTCTTTTCATCCAGACTGATACGCGCTTCTGACTCGCGGCCGGGCTGCAGTTTGCGTTCCAGCGCGCCGCTGGCTGCGGCCAGGTCGCCGAGCAGTTCCGGGCTGATGGTCAACCGGTCGCAACCGGCCAGTGCCTCGATCTGTCCGACATTGCGAAAGCTCGCGCCCATCACTACGGTCTTGTATCCGTGAGCCTTGTAGTAGTCGTAGATGCGGCTGACCGACTGCACGCCCGGATCTTCCGCGCCTTGGTAGTCACGACCTTCGTGCTTCTTGTACCAGTCGTAGATACGGCCAACGAACGGTGAAATCAGGAAGACGCCGGCCTCGGCGCATGCCACGGCCTGGGTGAAGGAGAACAGCAGGGTAAGGTTGGTCTGGATGCCGGCTTTCTCCAGCTGTTCGGCTGCGCGGATGCCTTCCCAGGTCGAAGCGATCTTGATCAGAACGCGCTCGCGGCTGATGCCAGCCTGCTCGTAAAGGCCGATCAGGCGCTCACCGCGCTGGACCATGGCTTGAGTGTCGAACGACAATCGCGCGTCGACCTCGGTGGAGATGCGCCCGGGGATCAGTTCCAGAATCTGCTTGCCTACCGCGACGGCGAACAGGTCGCACGCCAGGCCGATGTCGCCGTGGCACTGCTTCATCGCGTTCGCCAGGTCATCGGCATAACGCGGCATAGCCGCTGCTTTGAGCAGCAGTGAAGGATTGGTGGTGGCGTCCACCGGTTTCAGGCGAGCGATGGCGTCGATGTCGCCTGTATCGGCGACGACGGTGGTGAACTGCTTGAGTTGTTCCAGCTTGGAAGTCATGTAAGAGGGGCTCCGTCCTGTGAGTGGCATGACCTTACCCGAGCCAGTCAGCCCGCTCAACGAGCGGGTGGACCCGGATGCGCCTGGCCTTTGATCGAAATGCCGGGGCTGCGTTCCTTGCGCGTGGAGCCGTCAACGGCCTTCGAGCAGTGCCACCGCCTGATCGAGCAGCGCAAGGGGGTTGCTCGTCTTGTGGATGTCCACCGAGAGCAGCTGGCGGAAGCGCCGCGCGCCGGGAAAGCCCTGGCCCAAACCGAGCACATGACGGGTGATGTGATGCATCGCGCCACCGTCGCTCAAGTGGCGCTCAATGTAGGGTCGCATATTGCGTAGTGCCTGTGCCCGGCTGATCACCGGCGCTTCGCTACCGAACAGCTCCCGGTCGACGCGGGCCAGCAGATAGGGGTTGTGGTAGGCCTCGCGCCCTAGCATGACGCCATCGAAGGTTTGCAGGTGCGCGCGACACTCGTCCAGCGTCTTGATGCCGCCGTTCAGGATGATCTCGAGGTCCGGGAAGTCCTTCTTCAGCTGCGCGGCGATGTCGTAACGCAATGGCGGCACCTCACGGTTCTGCTTCGGTGACAGCCCTTCGAGGATGGCGATGCGCGCGTGCACGGTGAAGCTGCGGCATCCGGCGTCGCGTACCTGACCGACAAAATCGCACAGCTCGGCATAGCTGTCGCGTCCATTGATACCGATGCGATGCTTGACGGTGACCTCGATATCCACTGCATCGCGCATTGCCTTTACGCAATCGGCCACCAGTGACGGGTGGCCCATCAGACAAGCGCCGATCATGTTGTTCTGCACCCGATCACTGGGGCAGCCAACGTTGAGGTTCACCTCGTCATAACCCGCGGCTTCGGCGAGCTTGGCGCAGGCTGCCAGATCGTTCGGCACGCTGCCGCCGAGCTGCAGCGCCAGCGGGTGTTCGCACTCGTCGTGGCCCAGGAAGCGCGAGGCGTCGCCATGCAGCAGTGCGCCGGTCGTCACCATCTCGGTGTAGAGCAGGGTGTGCTGCGACAACTGCCGGGCAAAGTAGCGAAAGCGGCGGTCCGTCCAGTCCATCATGGGTGCGACGGAGAACTTTCTACTTGCAACAGACTGATTCGAACGAGGACTTTGCACTATCGGGCCGGATAACTTGGAGAGTCGGTGCAGGCGCACACGAGCGGTAAATGGGGGCGGCATTATACAGGATGCTGCCCATGGGCCAGCCCGGCTTGCAAGCCTGTCGTCCGGTCCGGATCAGCGGCGGCTGCCTTTTCCAGGTGCCCGTCTTGCGGTCCAGCCAAAAACCGTGCGGTCACCGAACGACGGGGTGTCGTTCGTTGGTCGAATCTTCTATGCTCGAACGAAGCGATAGTCTTGACGCAGATCAAGCCTGAGCATGCATGTGCGTGGCGGGAATCGCCGCCGGCGTCGTTGACGATGGACCGGCCGACTATAAGAACAATGCGAGTGCCTGGTGATGGAACGACTGCTGAACGAGAAAAGCAGGATCTTCGAGCATGCTGATCCGCATGCCGTTTCGGACTACGTCAATCAGCACGTGGGGGCGCACTGCATTCGTCTGCCGCGCACGGGCAGCCCGCAGGCCAGCCTGAGCCACTGCAAGTTCGGCAAACTCGACCTCTGCCAGATCAGCTATGGCGGCAGCGTTCATGTCACCTCACCGGCGCTGGAAACCATCTACCACCTGCAGCTGCTGCAGCGCGGCCATTGCCTGTGGCGCGGCCGGGGCCAGGAGCACTATTTCACCCCCGGCGAGCTGCTGCTGATCAATCCGGACGATCCGGTCGACCTGACCTATTCGGATGACTGCGAGAAGCTCATCGTCAAACTGCCGGCTTCCTTTTTGGAGAAGGCCTGTAGCGAGAACCAGTGGCAGGCTCCGGCGGAGGGGATTCGCTTCGGCAGCAACCGCCACGCGCTCAGCGAACTCGATGGGTTTGGCAGCCTGCTTGGATTGATCTGCCAGGAGGCGGGGTCCGAGCAGAGCATTCCGCAGATTCAGGAGCAGTACAGCCGGATCATCGCCAGCAAGCTGCTCTGCAGCCTGGCCAGCAACATCCGCCGCGATCCGTTTGGCGACAGTTGCCCGTCCTTCGGGCGGATCGCCGACTATATAGATGAGCATCTGAAGCGTGACATTTCTGTCGAACAGCTGGCCGAGCTGGCCAACATGAGCCTGCGCTCGCTCTATCTGTTGTTCGAGCGCAAGGTCGGCACCACGCCGAAGTCCTATATCCGCCAGCGCAAGCTGGAGCAGATCCATGGCCGGCTAAGCGATCCTTCGGCCAAGGTGCGCAACATCACCGAAATCGCCATGGACTACGGCTTCATGCACCTCGGGCGTTTCTCGGAAAGCTACAAGAGCACCTTCGGCGAGCTACCCTCGGATACGTTGCGCCGCCATCACTGAGTCCCCTTGAGTCGCTGCCGGTCCGACGGAAGCGGCTCTTTTTTCCTTTCTTGCCACTGCGCATTCGCTGCTCGTCACCCCCGCGTGACGCGCGGGCGGCGTCCTGCGTGCCTGCGTCAATCTGTCCGCTTGCGCTTTGCAGAAAACGGATAGAGGTCCTGCAGAAAACGGATATTGATGCCGTCTCCCGCGCCGTAGCCTTCATCACGTAGACACAATAACAATGGAGGCCCCGGCCATGTCCCTGGGATTCGACTACCTTGATTCGCTGCTAGAAGAAGATAAAGAGAAGGGCGTCTTTCGCTGCAAGCGCGAGATGTTCATCGACCCGCGGTTGTTCGATCTGGAGATGAAACACATCTTCGAGGGCAACTGGCTGTACCTCGCTCACGAGAGCCAGATTCCCGAGAAGAACGACTACTACACCACCCAGATGGGTCGCCAGCCGGTCTTCATTGCTCGCAACAAGGAGGGCGAACTCAACGCCTTCATTAATGCCTGCAGCCATCGCGGCGCCATGCTGTGCCGCTTCAAAAGCGGCAACAAGGCGACCTACACCTGCCCGTTTCATGGCTGGACCTTCAACAACTCCGGCAAGCTACTGAAGGTCAAGGACCCGAAAGAAGCCGGCTACCCCGACAGCTTCAACTGCGACGGCTCCCACGATCTGAAGAAGGTTGCGCGCTTCGAGTCCTACCGCGGCTTCCTGTTCGGCAGCCTGCGTGAGGACGTCGCGCCACTGGAGGACTTCCTCGGCGAGTCCAAGAAGATCATCGACATGGTGGTCGACCAGTCCGCTGAGGGCATCGAAGTCCTACGCGGCTCGTCCACCTACGTTTACGAAGGCAACTGGAAGCTGCAGGCCGAAAACGGCGCCGACGGCTACCACGTCACCGCGGTGCACTGGAACTACGCCGCCACCCAGCAGCAGCGAAAGTTCAAGGAAGCGGGCGACGACATCCGCGCCATGAGCGCCGGCGGCTGGGGCAAAAAGGGCGGTGGTTTCTACTCCTTCGAGAACGGCCACCTGTAGCTCTGGACCCGCTGGGACAACCCGGAAGACCGACCGCTGTACGCCCGCCGCGACGAGATGATCGCCGAGGTCGGCCAGGCGCGGACCGACTGGATGATCGAAAACTCGCGCAACCTCTGCCTCTACCCGAACCTGTATCTGATGGACCAGTTCGGCTCGCAGCTGCGCATCGCCAAGCCGATCTCCGTCGACAAGACCGAAGTCACCATCTACTGCATCGCACCCAAGGGCGAGAGCGCCGAAGCCCGCGCCCGCCGCATCCGCCAGTACGAAGATTTCTTCAACGTCAGCGGCATGGCCACGCCGGATGACCTCGAAGAGTTCCGCGCCTGCCAGCAGGGCTTTGCCGGCCGGGCGATGGAATGGAACGACATGTCCCGCGGTGCCAAGCACTGGATCGACGGCGCCGACGAGGGCGCGCAGGAGATCGACCTGCATCCGCTGATGAGCGGCGTGCGCACTGAGGATGAAGGCCTGTTCGTGCTGCAGCACCACTACTGGCAGCAGCAGATGATCAAGGCGGTGCAGCAAGAGCAGGACCAGCTGATCCACGTGGAGGGTGCGTGATGACTCTTTCCTACGACGCCGCGCGCGACTTCCTCTACCGCGAAGCGCGCTATCTGGATGACAAGGACTGGGACGCGTGGCTCGAACTCTATGCGCCGGACGCCACCTTCTGGATGCCGGCCTGGGATGATCGCGACCAGCTGACCCAGGACCCGATGAGCGAAATCTCGCTGATCTGGTATGGCAACCGCAGTGGCTTGGAAGACCGGGTGTTCCGCATCCGCACCGAGCGCTCCAGCGCGACCATTCCGGACACGCGCACGAGCCACAACATCAGCAACCTCGAACTGCTCGAGCAGGCCGATGGCGTCTGCAAGCTGCGTTTCAACTGGCACACGATGAGCTTTCGCTACAAGACGGTCGACCACTTCTACGGAACCAGCTTCTACACCCTGGATACTCGCGGCGAGAACCCGCTGATCAAGGCCAAGAAGGTCGTGCTGAAGAACGACTACATCCGCCAGATGATCGACGTGTACCACCTCTGAGGGCGCCGCCATGACTCACAAGATCGCATTGAACTTCGAAGACGGCGTCACCCGTTTCATCGACGCCAACTTAGGCGAAACCGTCGCCGATGCCGCTTACCGCCAGGGCATCAACGTGCCGCTGGATTGCCGTGACGGCGCCTGCGGGGCCTGCAAATGCTTCGCCGAGAGCGGCCGCTACGACCTCGGCGAGGAATACATCGAGGATGCGTTGAGCGAAGCCGAAGCCGAGCAGGGCTACGTATTGACCTGCCAGATGCGCGCCGAGAGCGACTGCGTGATTCGTGTGCCGGCCGCTTCTGACATCTGCAAAACCCAGCAGGCCAACTACCAGGCTGCGATCAGCAATGTGCGCCAGCTCTCCGAGAGCACCATTGCGCTGTCGATCAAGGGCGAATCGCTGAACCAGCTGGCGTTCCTGCCCGGGCAGTACGTCAATCTGCAGGTGCCTGGCAGCGATCAGACCCGCGCCTACTCCTTCAGCTCGCTGCAAAAGGATGGCGAGGTCAGCTTCCTGATCCGCAACGTGCCGGGCGGGCTGATGAGCAGCTTTCTGACCAACCTTGCCAAGGCTGGCGACAGCGTCAACCTGGCCGGCCCGCTTGGCGCGTTCTATCTGCGCGAAATCAAGCGGCCGCTGCTGTTGCTGGCGGGCGGCACCGGCCTCGCGCCGTTCACAGCGATGCTGGAGAAGATCGCCGAGCACGGCAGCGAGCATCCGCTGCACCTCATCTACGGCGTCACCCACGACCACGACTTGGTGGAGATGGAGAAGCTCGAGGCCTTCGCCGCGCGCATCCCCAACTTCACTTACAGCGCCTGCGTCGCCAGCCCGGACAGCGCCTATCCGCAGAAGGGCTACGTGACCCAACACATCGAGCCCAAGCACCTCAACGATGGTGAAGTGGACATCTACCTCTGCGGCCCGCCTCCGATGGTCGAGGCGGTCAGCGGCTTCATTCGCGAGCAAGGGCTGGAACCTGCGAATTTCTACTACGAGAAGTTTGCCGCCAGCGCCTGAGGGCAAGGTTTTCTGTAGGAGCGAGAGGGGCGCTGAGCCCTCGCTCGCGAATGGGCTGGCACGCCGCCAACCGTCTGGATCACCGCACCAAAGAGCTTCGCGAGCAAGCTCGCTCCTACAAGGCCTGGGTGCGCTGGCTTCGAGCAAGTCGAGGAAAGGTAGATGAACACACGTTTTCAGAACAAGGTTGCCGTCATCACCGGCGCGGCCCAGGGCATCGGCCGGCGTGTGGCCGAGCGCATGGGCGAAGAGGGTGGACGGCTGATTCTGGTCGACCGCTCCGAGCTGGTCCACGAACTGGCCGATGAGCTGGGGGCTACGGGCGTCGAGGTGCTGACGCTCACCGCCGATCTCGAGCAATTTGCCGACTGCCATCGCGTCATGAACGCGGCGAAGGCGCGCTTCGGCCGCCTCGATATCTTGGTCAACAACGTCGGCGGCACCATCTGGGCCAAGCCCTTCGAGCATTACCAGGAACACGAGATCGAGGCCGAAGTGCGCCGCTCGCTGTTTCCCACGCTGTGGTGCTGCCACGCCGCGCTGCCGCACATGCTGGAGCAGGGCGCGGGCGCCATCGTCAACGTCTCTTCGATTGCCACGCGCAGCCTGAATCGCGTGCCCTATGGCGCGGCCAAGGGCGGGGTGAATGCGCTGACTGCGTGCCTGGCCTTCGAGAACGCCGAGCGCGGCATTCGCGTCAACGCCACCGCGCCGGGCGGCACCGAGGCGCCGCCGCGACGCATTCCGCGCAACAGTGCCGAGCAGACTGAGCAGGAAAAGCTCTGGTACCAGCAGATCGTCGATCAGACCGTCGATTCATCGCTGATGAAGCGCTACGGGACGATCGACGAGCAGGCCGGCGCGATCCTTTTCCTGGCATCGGACGACGCGTCCTACATCACCGGCGTGACCCTGCCGGTGGGTGGTGGCGATCTCGGCTGAATCACATAGACCGGCCTGACCGGACAACGCCAAGGCACCTCGGCAGCGCGGTGATTCACCGCTGCGGCCGACCGCGACTAACAAAAACAATAGAGAGTCTTGCCATGCGAAAAGTAGATGTTCACGAAATCATCGATAACGCACGCTTCAGCCGCTTCCATTGGCTCGTCGTGTGCCTCTGCGCACTGCTGCTGATCTTCGACGGCTACGACCTGTTCATCTATGGCGTAGTGCTGCCGGTGATCATGAAGGAATGGGGGCTGACCCCGCTGGAAGCTGGTGCGCTGGGTAGTTACGCGCTGTTCGGGATGATGTTCGGCGCGTTGGTCTTCGGCACCCTGGCTGACCGCATCGGTCGCAAGAAAGGCATTGCCATCTGCTTCGTACTGTTCAGCGGCGCCACCGTGCTCAATGGCTTCGCCAGCACACCGATCGAGTTCGGCATCTTCCGCTTTCTCGCCGGCCTCGGCTGCGGCGGGTTGATGCCCAACGTGGTGGCGCTGATGAACGAATACGCGCCGAGGAAGCTGCGCAGCACGCTGGTCGCGGTCATGTTCAGCGGCTACTCGCTGGGCGGCATGCTCTCGGCCGGCCTCGGAATCTACATGCTGCCGCGCTTCGGCTGGGAAGCGATGTTCTTCGCCGCCGCGGTGCCGCTGCTGTTGTTGCCGGTGATCCTCTGGTATCTGCCGGAGTCGGTGGGTTTCCTCGTCCGCCAGCGCCGCGGTGAGCAGGCCCGGGCGTTGCTGAACAAGGTCGACCCGAGCCGCCAACTGACCGCAGCCGATGAACTGGTGATGACCGATGTGAAGGGCAAGAGCGCTTCGGTGCTGGAGCTGTTTCGCGACGGCCGTGGCGTGCGCACCTTCTCCCTGTGGCTGGCGTTCTTCTGCTGCCTGCTGATGGTTTACGCGCTGGGTTCATGGCTGCCGAAACTGATGGCCAACGCCGGTTACAGCCTGGGCTCCAGCCTGTCGTTCCTGCTGGCGCTGAACTTCGGGGGGATGGCTGGCGCGATTCTCGGCGGCTGGCTGGGCGATCGCTACAACCTGTCCAAGGTAGTGGTGGTGTTCTTCGCCGTGTCGGTGGCCTCGATCAGCCTGCTGGGCTTCAAGACGCCGATGCCGGTGCTGTACACCCTGATCTTCATCGCGGGCGCCACGGTGATCGGCACGCAGATCCTGCTGTACGCGACCGCTGCTCAGTTCTATGGCCTGTCGATCCGCTCCACCGGTCTCGGCTGGGCTTCGGGTATCGGCCGCAACGGCGCCATCGTCGGCCCGCTGCTGGGTGGTGCGCTGCTGGGCATCAACCTGCCGCTGCAGCTCAACTTCATGGCCTTCGCCGTGCCGGGCGTCGTCGCCGCACTGGCCATGACCGCCTTCGCCATCTCCAGCAAGCGCAGCCCGGAAGCCGCACCAGTCATGCTGTCGGCGGCCAAGGCGTGAACCCTGACATTGGTAAATCGGAAATCGATATGAGCCCCATCCTGATCGAAAGCATCCAGGCAATCGTCGTCGACCTGCCGACCATCCGCCCGCACAAGCTGGCGATGCACACCATGCAGCAACAGACGCTGGTGATCATCCGTGTGCAGTGCAGCGACGGCATCGAAGGTATCGGTGAGTCCACCACCATCGGTGGTCTGGCCTACGGCAACGAGAGCCCAGAAAGCATCAAGCAGAACATCGACAGCCACCTCGGCCCGCTGCTCGTGGGGCAGGATGCGGCGAATATCAACGCCGCCATGCTGCGGCTGGACAAGGCGGCGAAGGGCAACACCTTCGCCAAGTCCGGCCTGGAAAGCGCGCTGCTGGATGCCCAGGGCAAGCGCTTCGGGCTGCCGGTCAGCGAGCTGCTCGGCGGCCGCGTGCGCGACAGCCTGGAAGTCGCCTGGACCCTGGCCAGCGGTGACACAGCGAGTGACATCGAGGAAGCCGAGCGCATGCTCGATATCCGCCGCCACCGCATCTTCAAGCTGAAGATCGGCGCGGGCGAAGTGAACGTCGATCTCAAGCACGTCATCGCCATCAAGCAGGCCCTTGGCGAGCGCGCCAGTGTGCGCGTCGATGTCAATCAGGCATGGGACGAGTCGGTGGCGCTGCGTGCCTGCCGCATCCTCGGCGACAACGGTATCGACCTGATCGAACAGCCGATCTCGCGGATCAACCGCGGCGGGCAGATTCGCCTGAATCAGCGCAGCCCGGCACCGATCATGGCCGACGAATCCATCGAGAGCGTCGAAGATGCCTTCAGCCTGGCCGCCGACGGCGCCGCAAGCATCTTCGCCCTGAAGATCGCCAAGAACGGCGGCCCGCGTGCCGTATTGCGCACCGCGCAGATCGCCGAGGCAGCCGGTATTGCGCTGTATGGCGGCACCATGCTCGAAGGCGCCATCGGCACCCTGGCCTCGGCGCATGCCTTCGTCACCCTCAATAAGTTGACCTGGGGCACCGAGCTGTTCGGCCCGCTGCTGCTCACCGAAGAAATCGTCGCCGAGCCGCCGGTCTACCGCGACTTCCATCTGGAAGTGCCGCGCACGCCGGGCCTTGGCCTGACCCTCGACGAAGAGCGCCTGGCGTTCTTCAGTCGCACGTAACCGGAGGCTGAACTGATGCTGTTCCACGTAAAGATGATCGTAAAACTGCCCGTCGATATGGACCCCGGCAAGGCGTTCAAGCTGAAGGCTGACGAGAAGGAACTGGCCCAGGGCCTGATGCGTGAAGGCAAGTGGCGGCACCTCTGGCGCATCGCCGGCCAGTACGCCAACTACAGCGTGTTCGATGTGGCCAGCGTTCAGGAACTGCACGACACCCTGATGCAGCTGCCGCTGTTCCCCTACATGGAGATCGAGGTCAATCCGCTGTGCCGGCATCCGTCCTCGATTCGTGAAGACGATAGCTGATCGAACCTGAAAAAGGCCGGTGTGCGCCGGCCAATCAACCCGCGTCACCACAACTACAAGACGAGGCCTGAGCCATGACTGTGAAAATCTCCCATTCCCCGGAAATCCAGAAGTTCTTCAAGGAAGCCAGCGGCTTCAACAATGACGAAGGCAGCCGCCGCATGAAGACGGTGGTCAACCGCATCCTGATCGATACCGCGAAGATCATCGAGGATCTGGAAATCACCCAGGATGAGTTCTGGAAAGCGGTGGACTACCTGAATCGTCTGGGCGGCCGCCACGAGGCAGGGCTGCTGGTCGCTGGTCTCGGTCTGGAGCATTTTCTCGATTTGCTGGAGGATGCCAAGGACGAACAGCATGGCCTGACTGGCGGCACGCCGCGCACCATCGAAGGCCCGCTGTATGTGGCCGGCGCGCCGATCGCTCAGGGCGTGACACGCATGGACGACGGCAGCGAGGATGATGTTGCCACGACGATGTTCCTGCAGGGTCGCGTCACCGGCCCGGACGGCAAGCCACTTGCCGGTGCGGTAGTCGACCTGTGGCACGCAAACACCAAGGGCAACTATTCCTACTTCGACAAGAGCCAGTCCGACTACAACCTGCGTCGGCGCATCGTCACCGACGAGAACGGCTGTTACCGCGCGCGCAGCATCGTGCCTTCTGGCTATGGCTGCTCGCCCGACGGTCCGACCCAGGAGGTGCTCGACACCCTCGGCCGCCACGGCCAGCGTCCGGCGCACATCCATTTCTTCATCTCCGCGCCGGGCTATCGCCATCTGACTACCCAGATCAACTTGGCCGGCGACAAGTACTTGTGGGACGACTTTGCTTACGCAACTCGCGACGGGCTGGTCGGTGACATTCACTTCATTGATGACGCCGAAGCCGCACGCAGCCGCGGTGTGCAAGGCCGCTTCGCCGAGGTCGACTTCGACTTCCAGCTGCAGAAAGCGCCCGCGCCGAAGGCCGAACAGCGCAGCTCGCGTCCGCGGGCTTTGCAGGAGGCGTAAGGCAGGCATGTCGGCGCCAGCCACGGATGGCTCTGCCGCGCCAACAATTAATGCGGTGCGGCGTGTCCCGCTGCGTTGTCGAGCCACTGAAACGATACACCTACAACAAGAGCCGTCCGGACACTGTCACGGATAGCCAGGCCTGACTTGCGAGGCTTCATGAAGACGCTACTCAGAGACTGTTCGCTTTCTGCCGTGGTCGCGGGGTTCATCGCGACGGTGATTTCGTACGCCGGCCCCCTGGTGATCATCTTCCAGGCAGCCAAGGCGGGTGGGTTGCCCCAAGACGTACTGTCGTCATGGGTCTGGACGATCTCCATCGGCAGCGGCGTGCTCGGCATTCTGCTAAGCCTGCGCTACAAAGTGCCGATCATCATTGCCTGGTCCGCGCCGGGCTCGGCGCTGCTGGTCACCATGCTGCCCGACATCACGCTGAATGAGGCTGTCGGTGCCTATGTCGTCACCAGCGTGGTGGTGTTGTTGGTGGGCCTATCAGGTGCATTCGACCGCATCATCAACCGCCTGCCGGCCGCGATTGCCGCAGGCATGCTCGCGGGGATCCTGTTCCGCTTCGGGACTGGCCTGTTCATCTCCATAAAGGAACAGCCCTGGCTGGTGTTGGCGATGTTCGCCACCTATCTGGCGTTCAAGCGTGCCTTGCCTCGCTACGCGGTGCTCGCGGTGCTGGTTGTCGGCGTAACGATCACCGTCGCCTCTGGCGAATTGCAAAGCGAGGCCCTGGTGATCGGCTTGGCGACGCCGACTTGGATCGCCCCCGAGTTCAGTTGGCAGGTGATGCTGAATATCGCCTTTCCGCTGGTGATGGTGGCGCTGACCGGGCAATTCGTTCCGGGCATGGCTGTTCTGCGCAACGACGGCTACAGCACGCCGGCCAGCCCGTTGATCAGCAGCAGCGCATTGGGTTCGTTGCTGCTGGCGCCGTTCGGTTGCCACGGGCTGAACCTTGCTGCAATCACGGCGGCGATCTGCACGGGCCGGGAAGCTCACGAGAATCCGGCGAAGCGTTACGTTGCGGGCGTATCGGGCGGTGTCTTCTATCTGCTGCTCGGGGTATTCGGCGCGACGCTGGTCTCCATCTTCACCGCGTTTCCCCCGGCTCTGATCGCAGCCCTGGCCGGTCTGGCACTACTGGCCGCAATTGGCGGCGCGCTGAGTGCCGCGATGGCAATGCCCGCAGACCGTGAGGCTGCCTTGATCACCTTTCTGGTGACGGCATCCGGTATGTCGTTCCTCGACCTGTCCGCGGCGTTCTGGGGGCTGATCTTCGGCATTGCTGCCCATCTCTTCTTGAAGCTTCGCCCCGTAGCGGCAAATCACGCGGAGGAGCGACAGCCGGCCCGCTGACCTCGATTTTCTCGGCGCGACAACCTAGTCACCCAACACGTAGTCCTCCCCGGCACCACGCCGGAGAGGTGGCTGCGTGCCCCCAGAAAACAACAACAAGAGACGAATGTCATGCAGAAACGATCAATCTCGAGACTTGCTCTGACCATTGCTGCCGCTTCCGCCGTGCCGTACGTGCATGCCGAGGCCGGTGGGTTCATCGAGGATGCGACTGCCACGCTACAGGCACGCAACTACTACTTCAGCCGCGACTTCTCGGATATCGAGGGGCCAAATCAGCAGTCGAAGGCGGAGGAGTGGGGGCAGGGATTCATTTTCAACTTCAAGTCCGGCTATACGCAGGGCACGGTTGGGGTAGGCGTCGATGCAATCGGGATGCTGGGAGTAAAGCTCGACAGCAGTCCTGATCGGGCGGGGGCGGGGCTCTTGCCGGTGGCCGATGATGGCCGGGGAGCGGATGATTACAGCCGCCTGGGTGCTGCGCTGAAAGTGCGAGTCTCGAGCACCGAATTGCGGATCGGCGAGCTACAGCCAAATCTCCCGGTGTTGGCCTTCAGCGACATCCGCCTGCTACCGCCTACTTATCAGGGCGTCAGTTTCGTTTCCAACGAGATCACCGGCCTTACCTTGCAGGGTGGACACCTGCGCTCGACCAGCCTTCGCAATGAAGCGGGTGATGACCGGATGCGTGCGATGTTGGGCCGCACGCCGCAAGCGGAGTTCAGCGATGCATTCAACTATGCTGGCGGCGATTATGCCTTTAACGCCAAGCGGACGTCGCTGAGTGCCTGGTACGCTCAGCTTGAAGACATATATAACCAGCGCTTCCTCGGTCTGAAGCACAGCGAGCCACTGGGCAGCTGGACGCTTGGCGCCAACCTGGGCGTCTATGACTCGCAGGCAGATGGCAGCAAGCTTGCGGGAGAGATTGATAATCGGGCGTTCTATTCGCTGCTATCTGCCAGGCACGGCGGCCACACATTCTATGTCGGCTCCCAGGCAATGTTCGGGGACAGCGCTTTTCCTCGGGTCTTCGCCAACGTAACGCCGCTCGGCAACGAGGTGCCAACCTACGAATTCGCCGAAAAGGATGAGCGTTCCTGGCAGGCGCGGTACGACTACGATTTCGCCGCGGTCGGCGTTCAGGGCCTGGTTGCAACGGTGCGTTATATCTCGAGCGATAACGTCGATACGGATCGGGGCTTCGAGGGTACCGCTCATGAACGCGACCTGGACGTCAGCTATACGATTCAAAGCGGTCCGTTGAGGAACGTCGGCATTCGTATCCGCAATGTTGCAGCACGCTCTAACTACCGCAGTGACATTGATGAGAACCGGTTAATCCTCAGCTATACATTGGCGCTGTTCTGAATAGCAGATCGCCACCGTGGCAAACATAGGAGGGGCAGCCAGCCAAATCTGGCCTAAGTGGAAATAAACGGTTGACGTTGATTTTCAGGCTCCTATAATGCGCACCACTTCCGGCGCAGTCCTTAAGCAAAACCTCTTGTAAATCAAAAGGTTAGCGAAATAAAAGGGTTGCACGGATGGCGGATTCAGATAGAATGCGCCGGGCTGGCAGGGTGGTGGTTGAATCCTGTTAGCGGCTTCGGTCGGGTTGATCGGAAGCGGTTGAAAGAGGTGGTTGACA
>NZ_JXXD01000017.1 GCF_000935215.1 Stutzerimonas stutzeri | reverse complement strand
CTGGCCTGCCGCAGCCAATGCCCGGTCTCCTGGCACCAGATGCACATGTGGGATCCCAAGGTCGGTCCAGAACGCAATGATCTGGTTGTGTTGCGCGAGACCATCAAGCGCAACCAGCTCGGTCTGCTGGTCGAAGAGGAGACGCCTCAGGCCGTACCTGCGGAACGTCTGCAGATGGTCGCCGAAGACACCTGGTATGCAGCCGAGGCCGGCAAGGACGCAGCTGCGAAACGTTCCGAAAGCCATGAGCGTGAACAGCGGCAGAAGGCTGCGCTGCTGATCAAGCAACAGCGCCAACGCATTACCAACCTCGAGCGTCTGCGCGAAGAAGACGCGCTCAAGCTCACGGCTGCCGCGGAGAAGGAACGCAAGGCACTGCAGGAGGAGATCCGCACGCTGCAGCAGAAATTGCAACAGCAGACCGAGCTGAGCGCCAGCCTGCATGCGCAGATGACCGCCCAGGGCGAGAGTTTCCAGAAAGCGCGTGAGGAAATGAGCAAGCAGCTGCGTGCGCTGGAGGTCAGCGGTCGGGTTGAGATCGGCGCCGCCCGGGAGCAGTTCGAGCATGAAGCCCAGGCCCGTATCGCGGCGGCGATTGCGGAGTACAAGGAGCAGGTGGCGATCCGCGATGTCGAGCTGGCCTACCGCAACGAACTGGATGCACAGCTGGAAGAGGAAATCCAGCGGCTCAAGACCGAGTGCGAAACGCTGCGCCACAGCGGTGACCGGGTGCTGGAGGAACTGTCTCGACAAGGGGTCGTGTTCATGGCCTACCACCCGGGTGCCGGGCATCTGACGATCGCATTGCAGGACCTGGCCCGCTACCGCGCCAATCCTCTGGCTTATGCGGCTGCCAAGTGCTTTGTCTCCGAGGAGCAGTACCGACAGTGGCTGGAGCATTATCAGAAGCCGGCCTGCGTCGCGGCGCTTTCCAGCGGTGAGCGTTGCGCGATGCCCCTGGACAAGATCGATGCGCCGAGTCGCTTCGTGATCGGCGAATCCAACTGCTGCGCCCGGCACCGCAAGGAAGACCGGCAGCGCACCGGCAGCTGAGCGGTTTGTCCTCCGTTCAATCCGATCTTGGCTTCGACGCTCCGCTGATCCTGCAGCCGCTGTCATTGGACTGGCTCGCGCGCAGCGGGGTCGAGGTTGCGGTGCTGCGGCTCGATCTGCTGGATCCCGAGCTGTCCGGCAACAAGTGGTTCAAATTGGTAAAGCATCTCGATGCAGCGCGTTCTGTCGCTGCGCCGGGGCTGATCAGTCTCGGCGGCCCGCACTCCAATCATCTGCATGCGCTGGCTGCAGCCGGCCGCCGACTCGGCCTGCCTACTGTCGGCCTGCTGCGCGGCCATGAGCAGGTAACGCCAACGGTCGCCGATCTACGTGGCTGGGGCATGCAGCTGCATTGGCTCGGCTACGCAGGGTACCGGGAGCGCAATCTGCCTACCTTCTGGACGCCATGGCGAGCGCGATATCCAGGTTTCTACTGCATCCCTGAAGGTGGCGGCGGTTTGCCCGGCGCCCTGGGGTGCGCCGGACTCGTTCCGAGAGTGGAGTCCGCGCTCGCGTCGCTCGGCTGGAAGGACTACGACGCGCTCTGGCTGGCCGCCGGCACCGGGACGACGCTGGCAGGTCTGGTCATCGGCGAGGCAGGTAGGCATCGGGTGTTCGGCGCGCTGGCAGGGCCGCCTTCCCACGCCGTCGATGCCGGCGTCGCCAACTTGCTCGCGCAAGCCGGTATGGCGTCCAGCGGCTATGAACTGCTGGACGCCAGTCGTGGCGGATTTGGTCGCTTCGACAGGGAGTTGGCGCAGTTCATTCTCGATACCGAGCGCCAGGGTGGCGTGCCGCTCGATCCGATATACACTGCAAAGACCATGATGGCATTGCGCCTTTATGTCGAGCGCGGTTATTTTCCCGCCGGCACGCGGCTGATATTCGTCCATACCGGTGGACTGCAAGGGCGCCGTGCTGCTCAGGGCCAGCTGCAGAAGCTGATTGACGGATAGACGTTTGGATTTTCTCGGATGAACAAACCGCTGCACCCCGATCAGCTGCGTAATCTGGTCCCGCTCAATGGCTTGTCGCCACGCCAGTTGTGGGAGCTTCGCGTGCGCATAGTGCCCCTCGCGCTTGCGCCTGGGCAGTTGCTCGACCTTGTTGATGAGCTGAGTTCGAAACGTCATTACCTGATGTCGGGCAGCCTGCTGTTGACCGATCACGACGGGCAGCCAACGCGGCTGGTGGCGGGCACATCGGCTGCTCTACACAGCCTTGCTGCGGGCCGCCTGCAGGAGGCGAGGGCGCTGGATGACTGCCAGCTGCTGACGGTGGACAGCGCGGAGTTGGAGCGGCTGCTTTCCTGGCGCCAAGCCCTGCAAGATGTGCTGCTGCAGCTGTCGATGGAGGGCGAGGACGGGGAGTGGCTGGAGCGCCTGCTGGAGAATCCGCTGTTCGCCCAGGTTCCACCGGCAAATATTCGCAGCATGCTCAGCCGCCTCGTGGAGATCGAAGTATCCGCCGGGCAAACCCTGCTACGTGAAGGGGAAGCCGGGGACTGCTGCTATTTCCTCAAGAGCGGCTG
The DNA here is from genome assembly GCF_000935215.1 of Stutzerimonas stutzeri. GTDB lineage: Bacteria > Pseudomonadota > Gammaproteobacteria > Pseudomonadales > Pseudomonadaceae > Stutzerimonas. Next base: position 17,799 of record NZ_JXXD01000017.1, on the reverse strand, counting down.
CGCGCAGGTCCTGAAGGCCGCCGGCAGCAGCGAGCAGCTGTTGGCCGAGCTGGAACCCGGAGCCTGTTTCGGCGAAGAGGCGCTACTCGAAGAGCGACCGCGTAATGCCAGTGTCGCGATGGTCGAGGATGGTCGGGTGCTCCGCCTGGCGCGGGCGGACTTTCTCGAGCTGCTCAAGGCACCGGTGGTTGGCGAAGTCGATCTGGATGGCGTGGCTGATCTGCTGGCGTGCGGTGCGCAGTGGCTGGATGTGCGTCTGCTTGATGATTACGAGCAGGGCCATGCCATGCAGGCGCTGCACATGCCGCTGCACCTGCTGCGTTTGAAAACCCGTCTGCTGGACCCGCAGCGGCCCTACCTTTGCTATTGCGAAAGCGGCAAGCGCAGCGCCAACGCGGTGTTCCTACTGACGCAGCTCGGCTTCACCGCCTATGCGCTGCGTGGTGGACTCGACGCACTTGGTACCGAGGACCGCGCTGCACTGCTTTGGGAGTGTGGCACGGGTTACCTGGCGCGCTCCGACGGCCGAATCGACCGCAGCCTATGATCCGCACCGCCCCATCCCGACCTTTGTCAGACGGCCGCCCTGCGAAGCGCAGTGTGCCGACGAATCTCGCGTCGGGCGCTGCGGGCCAGGCGCACGCTGAGCAACAGAGCTGCGCAGCTCAGGCCGGCGATCAGGCCTTGCCATAGACCGGCAGGCCCACTGGCGGCGCCGAGGTGGTCGGTCAGGCCGAGCAGATAGCCCAACGGCAAACCGATCCCCCAGTAGGCGAAGAGGGTGTAGACCATCGTCATGCGGGTGTCCTGATAGCCGCGCAACGCGCCAGCAGCCGTGACCTGAACCACATCGGAGAACTGGAACAGCGCGGCGTAGAGGAACAGGCTGGCAGCGACGGCGACCACGGCCGGATCAGGGGTATAGATCCGCGCGATCTGCTCGCTGAACAGCAGCATGGCGCTGGCGGAAAAACAGGCATATACCAGGGCGGCGCCGATCCCGACGCCGGCGACAAAGCGAGCGTCGCGTGGAGCGTTGCGGCCCAGCTCCTGACCAATGCGCACGGTTACCGCCATACCCAGCGACAGTGGAATCATGAAGATCAGCGACGTGAAGTTCAGTGCGATCTGGTGACCGGCGACGACCGTTGCCCCGAGGGCGCCGATCAGCAGGGCGATCACCGAGAAGATGCTGGCCTCGGCAAACACCGCGACCCCAATTGGTACGCCGACCGAAAGCAGATGACGCAGCATCGGCCAGCGTGGCCATTCGAAGTGGGAAAACAGCTGACTGGCCTGATAGGCCGGTGCGCGCTTAACCCAGACGCTCATCGCCACCAACATGAACAGCATCACCAATGCCGTGGAAACGCCGCAACCGACGCCGCCCATTGCCGGCACGCCGAACTTGCCGTAGATGAACACATAGTTCAGCGGAATGTTCAGCAGCAGGCCGAGGATACCTATCACCATGCTTGGCCGCGGATGGCCCAGCCCGTCGCTGAAACAGCGCAGCACCTGATACAGAGCGACAGCGGGAAATCCGCAGGCGACAGCGCGCAGGTAGTCCATGGTCGGCTCGACCAGGGCCGGTTCGACACGCATCAGATGCAGGACGGGCTCCGCGTTCCACATCAATGATGCACTGAGCACACCGATGCCGCCGCCCATCCACAACGCCTGGCGAACCAGCGGGCCGATTTCGCCATGCCGTCCTGCGCCGAAGCGCTGTGCGACGTTCGGCGTGGTCGCCAGGGTGATTCCGCAGACGAGCAGATAGACCGGCACCCAGATCGAGTTGCCTAGCGCGACGGCGGCCAGGTCCTGCGGACTTACGCGTCCGGCCATAACGGTATCGACGAAACCCATCGCCGTGCTGGCCAGCTGGGCGATCATCATGGGTAGGGCAAGGGCAAAGAGGGTGCGCAATTCGAGGCGGACCCGTCTGAGTCTGAGCTCAGTGGGCATTACTGGGCGTTCCGGTTGTATACAAGAAGCGCGCTAGTCTACGCCGCGTGGCTACGCTCAGGAAGGCGGCAAAGCAGTGGCAAGCCGTCTAGAATGTGCTCCCCCTCACCGGAGCCGTGCAATGCATATCCTCGCCGATGAAAACATTCCGCTGGTCGATGAGTTCTTTGCCGGTTTCGGCGAGATTCGCCGCATGCCCGGCCGCAGCATCAATCGAGCTGCACTTGAGAATGTCGACGTGCTGCTGGTGCGCTCGGTGACGCGGGTCGACCGCGAGATGCTGGAAGGCAGCGCAGTGCGATTCGTCGGGACCTGCACGATAGGCACCGATCATCTGGATCTGGATTATTTCGAGCAGGCCGGCATCGAGTGGGCCAGCGCACCGGGGTGCAACGCGCGGGGCGTAGTCGACTATGTTCTGGGCAGCTTGCTCGCGCTGTCGGAGGTGCGCGGTGAAGCGCTGGCCCGGCGGCGTTTCGGCGTGGTCGGTGCCGGTGAGGTGGGCGGGCGGCTGCTCGAAGTGCTGCGCGGGCTTGGCTGGGACGTGCGCGTTTGCGATCCACCGCGGCAGGTCCGCGAGGCAGGCGATTTCGTCTCGCTGGATGAGATCCTCGCGGAGTGCGATGTGATCAGCCTGCACACGCCGCTGACCCTGGGGGGCGACTGGCCGACCTTTCACCTGTTCGATCAGGTGCGACTGTCGAGGTTGCGACCCGGTACCTGGCTGATCAATGCCAGTCGGGGTGCTGTGGTGGACAATGCCGCGCTGCGCGACCTGCTATGGCAGCGGCCGGACCTGGAAGCCGTGCTGGATGTCTGGGAAGGCGAGCCTCAGGTCGACGTCGCACTGGCCGGCTTGTGCCGTATCGCTACGCCGCACATCGCCGGGTATAGCCTGGATGGCAAGCTGCGCGGTACGGCGCAGATATATGCGGCGCTTTGCGCGGCGCGTGGTGTCGAGCCGGCTATCGAACTGGCGCAGCTGATGCCCGGCCCGGCACTCACCGAGCTGGTGTTTGCATCCTCCGCAGAGCCCGCCGAGATGCAGGCCACACTGTGCCGGGCGGTCTACGATCCGCGTCGCGACGATGCCGACTTCCGCCGCAGCCTGCTTGGCAATGAGGCGCAGCGTCGGGCCGGGTTCGACCTGCTGCGCAAACAGTATCCGCCGAGGCGCGAGATCGATGGCCTCAAGGTGCGGATCGGCGGGCACAACCCGGCGCTGGCTACGATAGTTGAGGCGCTTGGTGCGCGATTGCTGGGCTAGCCGGCGGTTCGAGTGCAGCCCGGATGCAATTTCCATCCTGCTCCGCTAGCATTACCCGTCCTCTGCCTTGTCCCCCGCGATGGTGTTATGAGTTATCAGGTTCTTGCACGAAAATGGCGTCCGCGCTCGTTCCGCGAAATGGTCGGCCAGACGCATGTGCTCAAGGCCCTGATCAACGCGCTGGACAACCAGCGCCTGCACCACGCTTACCTGTTCACCGGCACGCGAGGCGTGGGCAAGACGACCATTGCGCGGATCATTGCCAAGTGCCTGAACTGTGAAACCGGGGTCAGCTCGACGCCCTGCGGTGTGTGTTCGGTATGCCGGGAAATCGACGAGGGGCGCTTCGTCGATCTGATCGAGGTGGACGCCGCGAGCCGTACCAAGGTCGAAGACACCCGCGAGCTGCTGGACAACGTGCAGTACGCGCCGAGCCGCGGGCGCTACAAGGTTTACCTGATCGACGAAGTGCACATGCTCTCGTCGCACTCATTCAATGCGCTGCTCAAGACCCTCGAGGAGCCGCCGCCCCACGTCAAGTTCCTGCTGGCGACCACCGATCCGCAAAAGCTGCCGGTCACCATCCTCTCGCGCTGCCTGCAGTTCTCCCTGAAGAACATGCCGCCCGAGCGGGTGGTCGAGCACCTCACTCATGTGCTGGGCGTCGAGAACGTTCCCTTCGAAGACGATGCGTTGTGGCTGCTGGGGCGTGCCGCCGATGGCTCGATGCGCGATGCGATGAGCCTGACCGATCAGGCGATCGCCTTCGGTGAAGGCAAGGTGCTGGCCGCCGATGTGCGCGCCATGCTCGGCACCCTCGATCATGGTCAGGTCTATGGTGTGCTGCAGGCATTGCTTGAAGGCGATGCCAGAGCGTTGCTCGAGGCCGTTCGCCACTTGGCGGAGCAGGGGCCGGACTGGGCTGGCGTGCTGGCCGAAATCCTCAATGTGCTGCACCGCGTCGCCATCGCCCAGGCGCTGCCGGAGGCAGTGGACAATGGCCAGGGCGATCGTGATCGCGTGCTGGCGTTGGCTCAGGCGCTACCGGCCGAGGATGTGCAGTTCTACTATCAGATGGGATTGATCGGCCGGCGCGATCTGCCGCTGGCGCCTGATCCTCGCAGCGGTTTCGAAATGGTGCTGCTGCGCATGCTGGCATTTCGTCCTGCAGGCAGTGATGGCGCACCGCGAACACCGCTAAAGACACTGGGAATCAGCCCGGCCACAGCTGATTCCAAGCCCGCAGCGGTGGCCGATTCCGCTCCCGCTGGCGTGTCGTCCACTCCATCCGCTGCGATTGCCGTAGCAGCTGCGCCAGAGCCCGCTCCCGTTGCGCCGGCCGTTACCATGCCAGTGAACGTGCCGGCTCCCACGCCCTCGGCAGTGACGCCGGTCGCCACTCATGTGGTGGAAGCGCCGCAGGCCGCGCCTGTCATCGATGTGCCGTGGAATGAGCCGCCTGACGTACCGCCCGTCGCGGTCGAGGCTGATGCCGTTTTACCCCAACCTGTGCCGGTGGACGGCGCTGCCGATCACGTGGCGTCCGTGGTACAGGTCGAAGAGCCGGATGATGACGAACCGCCGCTGACGGACGAAGACTACTTCGAGGTCGAGAACCAGGCCGAGGCCTATCTGGACGAACTGGAACACTCAAGGGATGAGCCGGAGCCCGTCGAGCCTCTGCCTGCGGTAGAGCCTGCGACCGGGCTGGCTGCCGAATGGCTGGAGCTGTATCTCAAGCTCGGCTTGTCCGGTCTTACCGGCAGCATTGCCGCCAACTGTACGTTGATCGCCGTGGAAGGCGACCGTTGGCTGATGCATCTCGATCCTGCGCAGAGCGCACTATTCAACCCCACGCAACAGCGGCGACTCAACGACGCCCTGAATCAATACCACGGGCGTACGCTACAGCTCGAGATCGTGCTGCAGAAGCCGGAGCAGGAAACACCTGCGCAGGCCGCCCAGCGTCGCCGTGCCGAGCGGCAGCGTGCAGCGGAACAGTCGATTCACGCAGATCCCCTGGTCCGGCAGCTCATGCAGCAGTTCGCCGCTGTGATCCGCGAAGGCACCATCGAACCCGTAGAACACTCCGAAACCTGATTAATTGAGGTGATTCCCATGATGAAAGGTGGCATGGCCGGCCTGATGAAGCAGGCGCAGCAGATGCAGGAAAAAATGCAGAAGATGCAGGAGGAACTGGCGAACGCCGAGGTGACGGGCCAGTCTGGCGCCGGGCTGGTCAGCGTGGTGATGAACGGTCGCCATGACGTCAAGCGCGTCAGCCTCGACGACAGCCTGATGCAGGAAGACAAGGAAATCCTAGAAGACCTGATCGCTGCCGCCGTCAATGACGCGGTACGCAAGATCGAGCAGAACAGCCAGGACAAGATGGCCGGCATGACCGCCGGCATGCAGCTTCCGCCAGGCTTCAAGATGCCTTTCTAACTCGAACGGCCAATCGGCGCGCATGGGCGCGCTTCTCGAAGGGCGGGGCATCGTCATTTACGCGCAGTAGACTCCGATGTCCCGCTTTCTTGCCTCTGGTCCTGCAAGCCGTCTGAATCCCTGGCACTGTGCTGCCCCTTTGCATAGCGACGCTTAATTTATGAGCTTCAGTCCCCTGATCCGCCAACTCATCGACGCCCTGCGCATTCTTCCCGGCGTGGGCCAGAAAACTGCACAGCGCATGGCATTGCAGCTACTGGAGCGGGATCGCAGCGGCGGCTTACGCCTGGCGCAAGCGCTGAGCAAAGCGATGGAAGGGGTCGGCTACTGCCGGCAGTGTCGTACCCTTACCGAAGACGACCTGTGCCCGCAATGCGCCGACCCGCGACGCGACGATTCGCTGCTCTGCGTGGTGCAGAGCCCGGTGGACGTTTTCGCCGTCGAGCAGACGGGCTTTCGCGGGCGCTACTTCGTGCTCAAGGGGCATCTGTCGCCGCTCGATGGTTTGGGTCCTGAAGCGATCGGCATTCCCGAGCTTCTGGCGCGTGTAGCAGACGGTGCGTTCACTGAAGTCATTCTCGCGACAAACCCGACGGTGGAAGGCGAGGCAACGGCGCATTACATCGCGCAGATGCTGATTCCAAAGGGGCTGACCATCAGCCGAATCGCTCACGGCGTTCCACTGGGCGGCGAGCTGGACCTGGTCGACGGCGGAACCCTGGCCCACGCACTGGCCGGCCGCAAGACAATCCGCCTATAACCCGAAGTACTGACGATATGCCACCTCGGTAGTGCAGTTTTCTGGGTGATTCAGGTAAAGTTCTAAGCCATCAACGTTAGATAACTAAAACGAATATAGTCCTTCGTTCTGGTTATATGTGCTGGCTGTCCGAATCGAGGTCGAAATGAAAGCAAAGCATTGGCTGGTTCCAGCTCTGCTGCTGCTGAGCGCGTTTGCTCAGGCGCAGGAGAAGTTCAAAGTTGGCTACATCCGTGTGATGGACGATGCCCAGGCCATGGTTGCACACGAGGCCGGTCTGTATAAGAAGCATGGCCTTGACGTCGAGCTGATCGAGTTCAGTTCCGGTACCGACCTGATCAAGGCGATCGTCGGCGGGCAGTTGGATACCGGCGTCCTCGGCTTTACCAATGCGGTGGCCTGGGCCTCCAAAGGTGCTGACCTCAAGGTGGTCGGTGGTGCTCAGCAGGGCTACCACTCCATCGTGGCGCTTGAGGGTTCGGGTATCGAGAAGGTTGCCGACCTGAAGGGCAAGATCCTCGCTTCGCAGAAAGAGGGGAGCACCGCCGATGCAGTGCTGCGTGGCGTGACCTTGAAGAATGCCGAACTCAAGCCGAGCGACGTCAACATCATGGGTGTCAGCCCGGCCGTTGCGGTGCAGTCGCTAGTGTCCGGGCGTGTCGATGCGGCGTTCCTGTTCGAGCCGTATGATCGCATCGCGCAGCTGGTTGCCCCGGTTCAGCAGGTCTACGAGATCGGTGAAGTGTGGCCATTCCCGTGCATGGTGGTGATCACCTCCGGCGATACCCTGGCCAAGCGCAAGGATGCCGTCTGGAAGTCGCTGGACGCCCAGCGCGATGCCATCGAAATGCTCGACAAGCAGCCTGCCGAGGCAGCCAAGCTGATCGCCGACTACTTCATCGCCGAGCCGACCCTGAAGACGCTCAAGCGTGGTGAGCTCGCTCGCGAGGTTGTCATTGAGGAGGCGATCGGAACCCAGACCTTCAGCGCCAAGCTTGGCAAGGACGATCTGGCGCGCATCCAAGAGCTGGCGGACATTCTGCAGGAGCTCGGTTCGCTGAAGACCCGCGATGGCAAGCCGTTCGACACCAGTGCCATCGTCGATCTGTCCTGGCAGGAAGCTCGCGAACTCTGATTGCTTGACTCTGGTTTGAAACTACACGGGTCCGGCCTTTGTGCCGGGCCGTTTGCATCGCCCGCATTGCCGGGCAATTTCGTTTCTGGATTTGCGGATTTTTATGCAACTCAGGTTTGAAGAAGTAGACAAGCGCTTCGGGCAGCTCGAAGTCATCAAGGGCTTCAGCGGTGAGTTCGCCCAGGGTGAACTGGTGGCTCTGGTTGGACCTTCGGGTTGCGGCAAGTCGACCCTGCTGCATCTGGTTGCCGGGCTGGAGAAGCCCAGCGCGGGCCGCGTGCTTGCTGACGAAAAACCGATCACCGAGCCGAGCCCTCGACGTACGCTGGTGTTCCAGGAGCATGCCCTCTATCCCTGGCTCAGCCTGCAGGGCAACGTTGCCATGGCGCTGGAACTGCAGGGCGTGGCCAAGGCCAGCGCATTCGAACAGGCGCAGGCTTGGCTCGAGCGGGTCGGCCTCAATGGATTCGAGCATTACTACCCGCATCAGGTCTCCGGCGGCATGCGCCAACGCACGGCCCTTGCCCGCGCATTCATCGCCAAACCCGAGGTGCTGTTGCTGGACGAGCCGTTTGGCGCCCTTGATGCCCTGACCCGAATGGCATTGCAGGACGTGTTGCGTGAACTGATCGAGGAGCATCAGCCGACGGTGCTGTTGGTCACCCATGATGTCGATGAGGCCCTTTACCTGGCCGATCACGTTCTGGTGTTCAGCGCGCGGCCGACTCGCGTGCTGAAAACCTTCAACTTCACCCATTGCGAGAAGAGCCACGACCTGTCCGACTTCGCTGCCGAGCGTAAGGAAATTCTCAGTCTGCTGGGTATCAAGACGGAGGTAGCGCATCCATGAGTCAGGCTCGCCGTCTTACTGGCCCAAAGAAGTACCTTGCGGTCGTTCTGGCCATCCTGTTCATTCTTCTGATCTGGCAGGCCGCAGCATGGAGTTTGCCGGCCTTTCTGATGCCAGGTATCCCGACCGTCTTCGAGCGTCTGTTCAGTACTATCCAGGAGCCAGAGTTCCGCGAAGGGCTTTACGGCAGCATGAGTCGCCTCGGCAGTGGCTACAGCTTCGCGCTGCTGTTCGGTATCGGTTTCGGCCTGGTGGGTGGGGTACTGTTCTTCTTTCGGGAGATCCTGCGCTCGGCCATCGTCATTCTGCAGTCGATTCCGTCGATCGCCTGGGTGCCGTTGTTTCTGATCGTGATGGGTTTCGGCAATCTGCCGATCATCGTGGTGGTCGCCCTGGCCGCTTTCTTCCCGATGGCGCTGTCGGTGATGAATGCCACCGAGAGCGTGCAGCCGGTGCACGTCGCCGCGGCGCGGGTGATGGGTGCCTCGCGCTGGCAGCTGCTGCGCCGCGTTTATCTGCCCGCCGTGATGCCTGAGCTGATCACCGGCGCGCAGCTGGCCTTCGGTAACGCCTGGCGTGCACTGATCTCCGCCGAGATGCTGATTGGTTTCGGCCAGGGGCTCGGGCGTTCGCTCGCGTACTCGGGCGAGATTGCTGACATGGTTGGCGTGATGATGAACATTCTGGTCATCGCCATTCTCGCCACGCTGATCGATCAGGTTGTACTGGAGAAGTTCAAGCAGCGGATGCTTCGCTATCAGTACGTCTGAGGCCATTGCATGTCTGTTCCCTCGCGCATTGCCATTTGGCTCGTCCTGTTGATGCCGGTCGCGTCGATGGCCGAGTCGTTGCGGGTGCAACTGCCCGAACATCGGGTGTTGTCCAGCAGCGAAACGGAGAGTTTCGAGTCGGCGCTGATCGAGCAATTGGCCGAAGCGCTTGGGCGTTCCGGGTCTTCCGTGGTCAGCGCAGATGACGCTGAAGTGCGCCTGGTCGCAGGCGATCGGGTCGGCCCGGCCACTTACTATCATGCTGTGCCTGCCGCGCTAAGTGCGGCGGAAGGTGAGTTGCTTGCCTGGTCCGATCTTCAGGGGCAGACGGTTTGCGTCAATCACGCGAGTCCATATGGAGCGTTGCTTAGCGAGCGCTTCGCGGCGGTGCCTCGGGAATATCCGAGCGCGGCGCATGCGCTGATCGGACTCAAGCTTGGTGAGTGCGCTGCGGTTGTCGAAGATGATGTGCTGCTGACGGAGATCGCCACCTTGCCCGAGTGGCGGCGCTACAAGCACCTGTTACCGTCGATTTTCGATGCCGGGTGGCAGCTAAGCCTGACCGTCGCCGATGACGCTAACCTGCAGCAGCAGATCAACGCACTCTTGGCGCAATGGTTGGCAGAAGGGCGGTTGGCGGGGCTGACCCAGCAATGGGTCGATGAGGTGGCGTTTCAGGCATACGTGCTGGCCGATACCCTGGACTGCCACTGATTCGGTAATTCGGCTTCGATGGCCAGGTTCAGCGTTCGTTCTCGAGTATCTGCGGCAGCATCCGCTGCAAGCCCTCCAGTTTCAGCGGCGCACGAATATGCCCGCGCAGGCTGCCATCCGGTGCGACCAAGGCCAGATTTCCGCTATGACTGACACTGTAGTCGCCTTCTGTTTCACGCGCCGGAACGAAAGGGAGGCCCAGCGCCCTGGATAGCCTTAGCAGTTGCTCCATGTCGCCGGTCAAGCCGCTGAAGCCGGCGCGGTAGTAGCTCAGGTAGGCCTTGAGTTGTTCCGGCGTATCGCGCGCGGGATCGGCGCTGACCAATACCACCTGCAGCTGCTCGCGAGTCTCGGGCGGTAGCCGGCTGAGCAACCGACGCATGTCGCTCAGCGTGGTCGGGCAGATGTCGGGGCAGGCGGTAAAGCCGAAGAACAGGATGTGCCAGCGCCCCTGCAGCGACGAAGTACTGAAAGGCAGGCCGTCCTGGTCGATCAGCTCGAGCTGGGGAATGGGCCGTTCACGCGGCAGCAGCAGGATATTCGCCTGGTCCAGCAGTGCATCGCGATCGAGTGCGAACACGGGAGGAGTACAGGCCAGAACTAGGATAAGCAGGCTGCGCCTTAACGTCATTAACACGGGCAGATCCTTTACCTAGCAGCGGCGCGGAGAATTCGCCGTCAGCGGTCGCTTAGGGCGAAGGCGGTCAGAGTGAACGTGGGAATGCCAATGTCCTGAAGTTTCTGCGACCCGCCCAGTTCGGGCAAATCGATGATGGCAGCGGCCTCATGAATGCTCGCGCGCATGCGCCGCACAAGCTGTGCGGCGGCTAGCAGCGTGCCGCCAGTCGCAATCAGGTCATCGAACAACAGCACCGAATCGCCCTCGCAAAGGCTGTCGGCGTGAATCTCCAGATGCGCTTCGCCATATTCGGTGCTGTAGGCCTGCGACAGCACGTCGGCCGGCAGCTTGCCCTGCTTGCGAAACAGCACCAGAGGTTTGTTCAGCTCATAGGCGAGAATCGAGCCGACCAGGAACCCTCGTGCATCAAGCGCGCCGATATGTGTGAAGTCGGCCTCCACATAGCGCTGAATGAAGCTGTCAGCCACCATGCGTAGCGCCTTTGGCGACTGGAATAGCGGGGTGATGTCGCGAAACACCACACCCGGGCGGGGAAAGTCCTGCACCGGGCGGATCAGGGTCTTGATGCTGAACTCGTCGAAGATCATCGGATCTGCTACTCCAAACGCGCTGACTCAGACATCCATTGCGCCGCCGGCTAGGGCGCACAGTCCGATGGAATCCAGAATGCGTACTTCCTTGCCCTCGGCCTCGAGTAAGCCACTCTGCTGAAAACGGGTGAATACACGGGAAACGGTCTCGACCGCCAGGCCCAGATAATTGCCGATCTCGTTGCGCGACATCGGCAGGCGGAACTGATTGGCCGAGAAGCCGCGTGCGCTGAAGCGTGCAGAAAGGTTGATGAGGAAGGTCGCGATGCGCTCATCGGCGGTCTTTTTCGACAGCAACAACATCATCTGCTGATCATCGCGGATTTCGCGGCTCATGATGCGCATGAGCTGGCGACGCAGCTGCGGCAGCAGGACGCTCAGTTCGTCGAGTCGTTCGAAGGGAATTTCGCAAACCGAGGTGGTTTCCAATGCCTGCGCGGTGACTGGATAACTTTCGGTATCCATGCCGGAAAGACCGACCAGCTCGCTGGGCAGGTGGAAGCCGGTGATCTGCTCCTCGCCGCCATCGGTAACGCTGAACGTCCGCAACGCGCCGGAGCGTACGGCGAATACGGAACTGAACACGTCGCCCTGGCGGAACAGGGTTTCGCCTTTCTTCAGGGGGCGGCCGCGTTTGACGATGTCGTCCAAAGCGTCCATGTCCTGCATGTTCAGCGACAGGGGCAGACACAGCCCGGACAGGCTGCAATCCTTGCAATGAGCTTGCCGCTGCGCACGGACCTTGATCGATTCGGACATAGAGGGCTTCCTGGAAACCTAGTTATAGCGCGCAAGGTTAACTCAGGATGTCGGCGATGGCCAATCGGCTCAAGGGTCGCAGGGCAATCATTTGGTCGATAGCCTGAGGCGCTCTAGATCAGGCGCGACTGGCCTGGCTGACCTGCTCGGGGAGATAGTGGTCGAAGAGCATGCATATCGAGCGAACCAGTAGCCGGCCAGCAGGCTGAATCAGCAGATGGCTCTCGGTGATCTCGATCATCCCATCAGCGGCCATCAGCTCGAGCATCGGCCAGGCCTCGGCGAAGTACTGTCTGAACTCGATGTCATGCTCGCTCTCGATTTTCGTGAAGCTCAGCTCGAAATCGCAGATCAGAGACTGGATGACGGTGCGGCGGATATGGTCGTCCTGTTTGCAGCGTAAGCCTCTGGCGGTGGCTAGCTGATGCTGATCCAGCTGATATTGGTATTGTTCGATGTCGCTGGTGTTCTGGCAGTAGAGATCACCGATCTGGCTGATGGCCGAAACGCCGAGGCCCACCAGATCGCAATGGCCATGGGTGGTGTAGCCCTGGAAGTTGCGCTGCAAGCTGCCATCTTCTTGCGCCATGGCCAGTTCATCGTCCGGCAGGGCGAAGTGGTCCACGCCTATGTAGCGGTATCCCGCGTCGGTGAGCAAATGAATGCTCTGCTCCAGCATGGCCAGCTTTTCGGCGGGCGCCGGCAGGTCGTTGGCGTTGATACGGCGCTGCGGCGCGTATTGCTCAGGCAGATGAGCATAGTTGAACAGCGAGAGCCGGTCCGGCTGCAGGTCAATGATCGCTTCAACGGTTCTGGCGAAGCGTGCTGGCGTCTGCAGCGGCAGGCCGTATATCAGATCGATGCTCAGCGAGTGGTACTGCAGCGTGCGGGCCGCCTCGATGATGGTGCGTGTTTGCTCCAGGGTCTGCATGCGATTGATGGCGCGCTGGATGTCCGGGTCCAGATCCTGCACGCCGATGCTGATGCGGTTGAAACCTAGTTCGCGGAGCAGGCCGATGGTTGGCCAATCCGCTTCCCGGGGGTCGATCTCGATACTGAAGTCGCCATGATCATCGTCCTGCAGGTTGAAGTGCTGGCGCAGATGGCCCATCAGCCGACGCAGTTGATCATGGCTGAGAAAGGTAGGTGTGCCGCCGCCAAAGTGCAGCTGCTCGACCACCTGGTCCTTGCCCAGGTGGCAGGTGATCAGCTCGATTTCTTTCTCAAGGCGTTCCAGGTAAGGCTGTGCGCGTGTCCGGTCGTTGGTCACCACCTTGTTGCGGCCGCAGTAGTAGCACGCGTTGGCGCAGAATGGCAGATGAACGTACAGCGACAGCGGGCGTGACGCCTGGCGGCTGCCGCGCAATGCGTGCAGCAGGTCGAACGAGCCGACCTTTTCATTGAACTGGGCCGCGGTCGGGTACGACGTATAGCGCGGGCCGGCCTGATCGTAGCGACGGATCAGGTCGGAATCCCAGCGAATGGAGTCGAGCATGTGGCGTTCCCGGTCATGACGGCGGTCGCTGGATTCTAGGGGCAGGGCATTGCGGCGGACTTGACCTGTATCAAACTTGATCCGACCCTAGCGCGCTGGGCCAGATCGGCGCCGACATCCGGAAGGATCGCGCTGATTGGCGGTCAGATGATCACATCAGCGTCTTATGCTTCAGCAGCGCCTTCATAACGCCAGAGGAGAGATTCATGCACAGCCGCCAGCAGGAAATCGCAACCGCGCTCAACGTCTGCGCACCATTTACCGGGCCGGAGTCGGTACAGGCCGAGATTGATCGTCGGGTTAGCTTCATCCAGACCTGCTTGCGCGAGTCGGGCCTGAAGACCTTGGTGCTCGGGATCAGTGGTGGCGTCGATTCGACCACGGCGGGTCTGCTGGCCCAGCGGGCGGTCGCCGGCATGCGCGAAGCAGGGGAAGGCGACGACTATCGCTTTATCGCCGTGCGCCTGCCTTATCAGGTGCAGCATGACGAGCATGAAGCGCAGCTGGCGGTGGATTCGATCAAGCCCGACGAGTGCCACACCGTGAACATCGGCACCGCGGTGCTGGGCCTGGCTGCCGCCACGCAGGCGCTTGATCCTTTGAGCCCGGCGCAGCGTGATTTTGTGCTGGGCAATACCAAGGCGCGGATGCGCATGGTTGCTCAGTACACGATCGCCAACGCGCGCCAGGGCCTGGTCATCGGTACCGACCATGCGGCAGAGGCGGTGATGGGCTTCTTCACCAAGTTCGGTGATGGGGCGTGCGACCTGACGCCACTGGCGGGTCTGGTGAAGGGTCAGGTTCGGCAGATAGCCGCGGCATTGGGCGCTCCCGATCAGTTGGTGCACAAGGTGCCAACCGCGGATCTCGAAGAGCTGTCACCTGGCAAGCCCGATGAGGCCGCTCATGGTGTCAGCTACCGCAACATCGATGATTTTCTGCAGGGTAAGCCGGTACCGGACGAGGCGGCCCGGATCATCATCGATACCTACGACAAGACTGCTCACAAGCGCCAGTTGCCCAAGGAGCCCTGAGCGCTCGCAAGCCTTCCGCTAGTGCGCGTGTGTCTCGTGAGATGGCGCTGAGCTATGCCCCATCAGCCACTGCTGATGAGGGCCTGGCAGCGTCCAGATACCGAACAGAATCACCATTACCCCGCCGACGACGCGCACGCCACGCTTGCGCAGCAACGCTGTCAATCGCTCGGCAGCAAGGCCGGTGGCAAGCAACACCGGCCAGGTGCCGATGCCGAACGCCAGCATCAGCAAAGCGCTATCCAGTGCATCGCCCTGGCTGGCTGACCACAACAGGGTGCTATAGACCAGGCCGCACGGTAGCCAGCCCCACAGCGCCCCCAGTATCAGGGCGCGTGGAACGCTCGTTACTGGCATGAATTTGCTAGCGATAGGCTGGATATGACGCCAGAGTCCGCGGCCTATCGACTCGATGCGTGTCAGCCCGCTCCACCAGCCGGCGAGGTACAGGCCCATGGTGATCAGCAGAAGTGCGGCGACGACTCGTAACGCCATGGCCGCTGGACTGTTGGCAACGGCCAAGCCCGCCAGGCCGATCAGGAATCCGGCAACGGCATAGCTTGATACGCGTCCGAGGTTGTAGGCGACCAGGAGGCGCAGGCGCCTGCCGTGCTGATCCGGTGGAATGGCCATGGTCAGTGCACCCATCAGGCCGCCGCACATGCCGAGGCAATGGCCGCCACCCAGTAGTCCCAAGACCAGTGCAGACAGCAGCAGGGGCAGCAGTTCAGTCACCTTTGCGTTGCTCCGGCTGATCTTCCGAGGATTCCGCTGCATCGGCTGCGGAAGGCTTCCGCGGCTCGTCGTCGTCGAACAGGATGCTGTGCGCCGGTCCGTCGAGATCGTCGAACTGCCCGCTGTCCACCGCCCAGAAGAACACCCAGATTGCGACGGCCACCAGGACCACGGCAACAGGGATGAGGATGTACAGAGCGGCCATTAGGACCTCCAGGATCCGAAGCGAAGTCTTCAGCTGCGTAAAGTGCGCCGCTGCGCCAATGACGTGCGTTGCAGCAGATTCAGCCGTGACTTGCCGGCTGACGTGTCAGCCGCAAGGCGTTCAAAACCACCAGCAGCGAGCTGAGCGACATCCCCAGCGCGGCCCATAGTGGGGTGACCCAGCCAAAGGCGGCGAAGGGCAGAATCAGGCCATTGTACAGGCTTGCCCAGGCCAGGTTCTCGATGATGATGCGGCGGCTGCGGCGTGCGACGTCGAATGCCTGCGCCAAGCTGCCTAGGCGGTTGGATAGCAGCACCGCATCAGCACTGGTCTTGGCCAGGTCGGTCGCCGAGCCCATAGCGACGCTGATATCCGCTGCGGCAAGCACCGGGACGTCGTTGACGCCGTCGCCGAGCATTAGCACCCGGTGTCCGGCGGCCTGCAATGCCTGCAATCGGGAGAGCTTGGCAGCAGGGGGCATGCCGCCTTCGGCCTCATCGATGCCCAGTTCCCTGGCAATCTGGCCGACCATCGGTGAGCTGTCACCGGATAGCAGTAGCGTCTGCCAGCCACGGGCGCGACAGGCCTCGAGGAGTGCCGGGGCATCGTCGCGAAGCCGATCGTCCAATACCAACCAGGCCAGCGGGCCTTGATCGTCGCCCAACAACAGCCATTGCCCCTGGTCGCCGGGAATGGCGGGTGCCGGTTGGGCGAAGCCTTCGGCGACGAAGCTGGGCTGACCGATCCGCAGGTTGCGACCTTCAACGTTGCCTTGCAGGCCCAGGCCCGGCACCGTTTCGACCGATTCCGCCGCCAGCGGCGCACGTCCGAAGGCGCGGGCAATCGGGTGTTCGGAGCGGTTCTCCAGGGCTGCGGCCAGCGCCAGGCAGGCATCGGCATTCAAAGCTCCGAGCGGGTGCACGGCGCTAAGTGTCAGGCGGCCCTCGGTCAGGGTACCGGTCTTGTCGAACACCACGGTATCGATATGATTCAGGCCTTCGAGCACATGCCCGCGGGTCAGCAGCAGACCGAGCTTGTGCAGCGTACCGGTGGCCGTGGTAAGTGCTGTGGGTGTCGCCAGCGACAGCGCGCATGGGCAGGTCGCGACGAGCAATGCAAGAACGATCCAGAACGCGCGTTGCGGATCGATCTGCCACCAGACCACCCCGACGACGGTTGCAACCAGCAGCACCACCAGCAGGAACCACTGCGCGACGCGGTCGGCCAGCTCGGCAAGCTTCGGTTTGTCTGCCTGAGCACGCTCCAGCAGGCGGACAATGGCGGATAAACGGGTGTCATCGCCCAAGGCCTGGACTTCCACGGTCAGCGGGCCTTCGACGTTCAGTGTGCCAGCGGTTACTGCATCGTCCACGCCGCGGGGCAGGGGCAGGTACTCACCGGTCAGTACCGATTCATCGACGCTGGACTGACCGCTGATGATGAGGCCGTCTGCCGGAATCAACGCACCGGGTTGCACCAGTACGCGGTCGCCGAGCTGCAGCTCGCTGAGCAGGATGCGATTGCTGTGACCGTCTGCGTCGAGTCTCAGGCAGGACGCAGGCAGCAAATTGACCAGTTGTGCGGTGGCGGCTGCGGTGCGTTCGCGCGCGCGCCGCTCCAGGTAGCGCCCGGCCAGCAGGAAAAGGGCAAACATGCCCACCGCGTCGAAATAGAGTTCACCCTGGCCGGTGATGGTGGACCAGATGCCGGCGACGTACGCACCGCCGATCGCCAGCGACACCGACACGTCCATGGTCAGGTGGCGGGTGCGCAAATCGCGCAGTGCTCCTTTGAAGAAGTCGGTGCAGCAGTAGAAGACGATCGGCGTGGTGAGCAGCAGGGCGGTCCAGCGAAGGGTGACGAAGAAGCTCTCCGACAGGTCCAGGTTGAACTCGGGCCAAGTGGCCATGGTGGCCATCATTACCTGCATCCACAGCAGCCCGGCTACGCCCAGCTGGCGCAGCGAACGGCGGTTCTCGCTGGCCAGGCGCTCGGCAGCCTGGTCGGCCTGGTAGGGGTGTGCTGCGTAGCCGATCCGTCGCAGCTCGCCGAGCAGCTCGCTGAGCGGCAGCTGTGCGTCGCTCCAGCGTACGTTCAGGCGATGATTGGACAGGTTGAGGCTGGCCTCGGCGACGCCGTGCAGGTTGCGCAAGTGGCGTTCGATCAGCCAGCCGCAGGCGGCGCAGCTGATCCCTTCGATCATCAGCGAAGTGCTTGCCAGATCGCCCTGGTGCTGTACGAACGGCTGTTGGACGTCCTCGCGGTCGTACAGCGCCATCTCTTCGCTCAGTTCCTGAGGGAGAGTCTGCGGGTTGATGGCGGTGTCGCTGCGGTGCTGGTAGTAGCTCTCCAGCCCACCCTTGACGATGGCTTCAGCGACGGCCTGGCAGCCTGGGCAGCACAAGGCCCGCGTCTCACCCAGCACGCGGGCC
>NZ_JXXD01000171.1 GCF_000935215.1 Stutzerimonas stutzeri | reverse complement strand
CATCCGCCGGCGCGCAGCCACAAATGGCGAGGGTTGCCGACCGTGCTGGCAATCTGGCCGCCGCTTCGCTGAACTCTGCAGGGGGCGGACCTGTCTGAGGGGAGTTAGTTTTCCTACGGCCTGCTAAACTGCGCGGGTTTATCCTTCCTCCGGAGTCATTTCCATGTCACGCGTAACCCTCAGTCGCTACCTCATCGAGCAGACTCGCAGTAACAACACGCCTGCTGATCTGCGCTTTCTCATCGAGGTCGTGGCACGAGCGTGCAAGGAAATCAGCCACGCGGTATCCAAGGGCGCCCTCGGTGGCGTACTGGGTAGCGCCGACAGCGAGAACATCCAGGGCGAAGTGCAGAAGAAGCTCGACGTGCTCTCCAACGAAATCCTGCTGGAGGCCAACGAGTGGGGCGGTCACCTGGCCGGCATGGCGTCCGAGGAAATGGACAACGCCTACCAGATTCCCGGCAAATACCCCAAGGGCGCTTACCTGCTGGTCTTCGACCCGCTGGACGGCTCGAGCAACATCGATGTCAACGTCTCGGTCGGCACCATCTTCTCCGTGCTGCGCTGCCCGGATGCCTGTTTCAGTCAGAACGACGCACTCGGCGAGGAAGCCTTCCTGCAGCCGGGGACCAAGCAGGTTGCCGCCGGCTACGCCATCTACGGCCCGCAGACCATGCTGATTCTGACTCTCGGCCACGGCGTGATGGGCTTCACCCTGGATCGTGAGCTGGGCAGCTTCGTGCTTACCCACGAGAACCTCAGCGTTCCGCAGAGCACTGCCGAATTCGCCATCAACATGTCCAACCAACGCCACTGGGAAGAGCCGGTGCAGCGCTATGTCGGCGAGCTGCTGGCCGGCAAGGACGGCCCGCTGGGCAAGAACTACAACATGCGCTGGATCGCCTCGATGGTGGCCGACGTGCATCGCATCCTCACCCGCGGCGGTCTGTTCATGTACCCGCGTGACAACCGCGACCCTTCCATGGCCGGCAAGCTGCGCCTGATGTACGAGGCCAACCCGATGGCGATGATCGTCGAGCAGGCCGGCGGCGCCGCCACCAACGGTACGCAGCGCATCCTGGAAATTCAGCCGGAGTCCCTGCACCAGCGCGTGCCGGTGTTCCTCGGTTCGAAGGAAGAAGTCGAGCGCGTCACCGGCTACCACCAGGGCTGACCGATGCAGGCGCCCTGGCAGGACTTGCTCCACTGGTGGTTCGGCCAGGGCACCAGCGCCAGCGAGATCGCGGCTGAAAAGCAGCGACTCTGGTTTGGCTACCGCGCAGAACAGGACGACGAGGCGCGCCAGCGCTTCGGCGCACTGGTCGAACAGGCTCTGAACGGCGAGCTGCAGGACTGGGCCGAATTGCCCGAGGGCTGGCTCGCACTGGTGCTGCTGCTCGATCAGCTGCCGCGCATGATCCATCGCAACACGCCGAAGGCTTTCGCCGGCGACGAGCGCGCCCAGCACCTGGTTCGCGATGGCCTGGCCCACGGCGGCGACATGCTGTTGGCGCCTATCCAGCGCGTGTTCATCTACCTGGTGCTGGAGCACGCGGAGAACCTGGCAACCCAGGATCTGGCCGTCGCGCAGTTCACTGCCTTGCGCGACATCGCCGACGAGGCGGAACAGCCGCTGTTTGTCGGCTTTCTCGACTATGCCGAGCGCCACCGCGAGGTGGTTTCCCGCTTCGGCCGCTTCCCGCATCGCAATGCAACTCTCGGCCGCGAAGCCAGCGACGCCGAGCGACTATTTCTGGAGCAGCCGGGCTCGTCCTTCTGAGCGCGGATGCCATTTCCGGCCAACGCTCCGCGGCACCGCTTCCGCGGGGCATTGAACCTTAGAACAAGCAAGGAGCTCGATATGCCATTGCGTACCCCATTGCTGATTGCCTGCGTCGTCCTGCTGGCTGCCTGCAGTCCGATCACCCAGGAAAACTTCGCCAAGCTCAAGCCCGGCATGGAACGGGTGGAAGTCGAGCAGTTGCTCGGCAAACCTTCCGAATGCGCCGGGGCGCTGGGGATGTCGAGCTGCACCTGGGGCGAGAAGAATCGCTTCATCAGCGTTCAGTTCGCGGGCGACAAGGTGATGATGTTTTCCGGCAAGGGGCTGAAATAACTGCTGATGTAACTCAGGAGATATCCCATGCGTGCGAGTGTCGTTGCCCTGCTGTGCCTGATGCTGTTGAGCGGCTGCGCAGGAGGTGGGCGCGAACAGCCCCCTGAAACGGTCGGCGAGGTCGACCTTCAACGCTATCAGGGGACCTGGTACGAGCTGGCGCGCTTGCCGATGTTCTTTCAGCGCAATTGCATACGCTCCGAAGCGAATTACCAGTTGCAGGCCGATGGCAGCGTGGCGGTGACCAACCGTTGCGAAACAGAAGACGGCGACTGGCAGGAAGCCAAAGGCGAAGCGGTGCCGCAGGAAGCCGGCAGTACCGATCGGCTGTGGGTGCGCTTCGACAACTGGTTCAGCCGGCTCTTTCCCGGTCTGACCAAGGGCCACTACTGGGTGCTCTATCTGGACGAGGGCTACAGCACTGCGCTGGTCGGCAGCCCGGATCGCAAGTATCTCTGGCTGCTTGCGCGGGACACCGAGGTCGACCAGGCGACCCGCGATCGCCTGCTCTCCGAGGCCGAGCGGCGCGGTTACGACACCAGCGAACTGATCTGGCGCCAGTAATCGTTTGGCCTGCTCAGTCCCATTCCAGACGCGCCAGCTGCCATTCGCCTCGCTCCTGGCGCCACTCGAGTCTGACCTGATAATGCCCCGCCTGCTGCGGCAGGAGTGATTCGGCGCCGGCGAGCGTCACCTGTGCCTCGGTATGGCCGCGATCGGGATAGGTCGGATCGACCCAGCTGCGCTGGCTGAGGGCGATTACCCGGACATTGCGATGGCGCAGGAACATCAGCGTTGCCGTGCGCCGCGCCCATTCCTGATCGTACTGCCGCTGCGCCTGGAAATCTGAGTGCAGCAGTTCCATCAGGTCGCCGACCTGCTTGTTCTCCAGGGTCGTCTGTAACTGCTCGGCGGACTGCTGCAGCGCCGCTTTCGGGTCGTCCCGGCCGCAGCCGGCCAGGGTCATTAATAGCGCCAGTGCCGCTATTTTCCATGCTGACATGCTCAACTCCGTGAACCTCGTTATGATGCCGCTAACGTCATGGGGGCCAGCCGGCCCGCCGCAGATCAGGAGTGTGCCATGCAGACCTTGTATCCGGAGATCAAACCCTACGCCCGACACGAGCTGGCGGTGGAAGAACCGCATGTGCTCTATGTCGACGAGAGTGGGTCGCCGGATGGTCTGCCCGTATTGTTCGTCCATGGCGGTCCCGGCGGCGGCTGCGATGCCCTCAGCCGCCGCTTCTTCGATCCGACCCTGTACCGCATCATCACCTTCGATCAGCGTGGCTGCGGACGTTCGACGCCCCATGCCAGCCTGGAGAACAACACCACCGCACATCTGATCGCCGACATGCAGCGCATCCGCGAGCATCTGGGCATCGACAAGTGGGTGCTGTTTGGTGGTTCCTGGGGCTCGACGCTCTCCCTGGCCTACGCGCAGAGCTATCCCGAGCATGTGCATGCGTTGATCCTGCGAGGCATCTTCCTCTGCCGTCCGCAGGACCTCGCCTGGTTCTATCAGGAAGGCGCCAGCCGGCTCTTCCCGGACTACTGGCAGGACTTCCTCTCGCCGATTCCGCTGGAGGAACGCGACGACCTGATGCAAGCGTTCTACCGCCGTCTCACCGGCAACGACCAGATCGCCCAGATGCACGCCGCCAAGGCGTGGTCCTGCTGGGAAGGTCGCACCGCCACGCTGCGGCCGAATCACAACGTGGTCGAGCGGTTTGCCGATGCGCACCGGGCGCTGTCGATGGCGCGGATCGAATGCCACTACTTCGTCAATCAGGCCTTTCTCGAGCCGGATCAGCTCTTGCGCGACATGCCGAAGATCGCCCACCTGCCGGGCATCATCGTGCACGGCCGTTACGATGCCATCTGCCCGCTGGATAATGCCTGGGCGCTGCATCAGGCGTGGCCGAACAGCGAGTTGCAGATCATTCGCGACGCTGGGCATTCGGCGGCGGAGCTAGGCATTACCGATGCGCTGATACGGGCGACCGGTGAGATCGCCCACCGCTTGCTCGATCTGCCTCCGACAGACGCCTGACGGAGCCGCCCAGCGATGAAAGCATTGATCCAGCGTGTCCGTCAGGCACGGGTCGAGGTAGCAGGCGAGGTGGTCGGTGCCATCGATCAGGGCTTGCTGGTGCTGGTGGGCGTCGAGCGCGAGGACGATCATGCCCGTGCCGACAAGCTGTTGCACAAGCTGCTCAACTACCGCGTCTTCAGCGACGAGCAGGGCAAGATGAATCGCTCGCTGAAGGATATCGATGGTGGTCTGCTGCTGGTATCGCAGTTCACCCTGGCGGCCGATACCCGCAGCGGGCTGCGGCCGAGTTTCTCCAGCGCCGCGCCACCAGTGCACGGCGAAGCGCTCTACGACTACCTGCTGGCCCAGGCGCGCCAGCAGCATCCACAGGTGGCCTGCGGGCGTTTCGGCGCCGAGATGCAGGTGCATCTGGTCAACGACGGTCCGGTGACCTTTCTCCTCGAAAGCTGACGCGCGTGAATCAGTGCCGGACCGGTTCCAGGTCGTTCTCGCGCAGCCAGGTGATCGCGTACTCGCGCAGCTGCACGGTCTGGTAGTCCAGCCAGGCCTCTCTCACCGCAGGGAAATCCTCCAGCTTGAAGTCGAAGGTGCGCAGCGGCTTGCGGCCGTTCAGCGCACTGCTCAGCACCGCGTGGGCGATCGGGTCGTGTTGGGTGAAGAGGAAGGCCTCACGCATCGCCATGGATTGCGCGAGCTCCAGCGGTTCGATGTGCAGATAGCGATCCTGCTGTACGTCGTATTTCTCCATGACGCCGGGGGCTGGCTCGCTGGGAAAAACGGCGCGGATGGCACCGCTTTCCAGGTCCAGGTAGTACTCGGCGCTGTCGCGTCCATCCAGAGCGTACTCCAGACGGTGCATGTCGATGGTCAATGGTCGCATGGCAAGAACGGCTCTTTTAGGGATTCGTTGGAGTGTCGAGGCCGCAGCGCAGACGCACTGAAGCGTGAGCAGTCCTAATCTGTGACTCCCTTGCACCGGGTGGGTGCGTTACGTTCATCGGGGCGATCGGTGAGGCGGCGAACGGTGACGGTGGTGAGTCAGCCGTTCAGGCTCAGAACAGTCGGGCCAGCAGCGCGCTGACCGCCGTTTCCACGCGCAGAATGCGCTCGCCCAACTGAACCGGCCGCAGGCCGGCGGCAGCCAGTTTGTCTACCTCGTATGGGATCCAGCCGCCTTCCGGGCCGATCGCCAGGGTGACAGGCTGCGTTACGGCACGGGGGCAATGGGGAAAATCGCCGGGATGGCCGACCAGCCCCAGAGTGTCTGCGGCAAGCTGAGGCAGGCGATCCTCGACGAAGGGCTTGAAGCGCTTCTCGATAATGACCTCCGGCAGGACGGTGTCACGCGCCTGTTCCAGGCCGAGGATCAGCTGCTCGTGGATGGCGGCGGGCTCGATGAATGGCGTTTGCCAGAAGCTTTTCTCGACGCGATAGCTGTTGAGCAATACCAGCCGCGGCACGCCCATGGCGGCCACGGTCTGCAGCACGCGGCGCAGCATCTTAGGCCGTGGAAGCGCCAGTAGCAGGGTCACCGGCAGCTTCGCCGGCGGTGGTTGGTCGAAGCTGACCTGCAGCTCTGCCTCGTGAGCATCCAGGCGCAGGAGCTGTCCGCTGCCCATGTTGCCGCCCACGCGGCCAACTCTGAGCTGCTCGCCCGCCTCGGCGCGATGGACCTGTTGCAGGTGAGTCAGGCGCCGGTCACGCAGCAATACGCGGTCATCGGCGATGAAATCAGCCGTGTCGAGCAGCAGCAGGTTCACGGACGCGGCGCGGGGGGCTGGTCGCTGGTTTCTGCAGGCTCTTCCTCGGCATCGCCACGGAACTGCGCTTCACGCGTCTTGATCATGCTGCCGCAGATCACCCCGGCTTCGAACAACAGCCACATCGGTATCGCCAGCAAAGACTGAGAGAACACGTCCGGTGGCGTCAGCACCATGCCGACGGCAAAGCAGCCGACGACCACATAGGGTCGGCTCTTGCGCAGGGTGGCGACGTCGACGATGCCCACCCAGATCAGCAGAAAAGTCGCCACTGGAATCTCGAATGCCACGCCGAAGGCGAAGAACAGCGTGAGCACGAAATCCAGGTACTGGCCGATGTCCGTCATCATCGCCACGCCTTCCGGCGTCACGCTGGCGAAGAAGCCGAACATGATCGGGAACACGACGAAATAGGCGAAGGCCATGCCGGCGTAGAACAGGAAAATGCTCGACACCAGCAGCGGCACGGCGATGCGCTTTTCGTGCTTGTACAGGCCTGGGGCGATGAAGCCCCATATCTGGTACAGGATGATCGGCATCGACAGGAACAGCGCGACCATCAAGGTCAGCTTGAACGGTGTCAGGAAGGGCGAGGCGACGCCGGTGGCGATCATCGTCGCGCCTTCCGGCAGATAGGCGCGCAGCGGTGCGGCGACTAGTGCGTAGATCTGCTGGGAGAAGTAGAACAGCCCGCCGAACAACAGGCCGATGGCCACGACGCAGCGCAGCAGGCGCTTGCGCAGTTCGGTCAGATGAGCGATCAGGGGCATTTCCTGATCATCGATGGAAGGCTGGCTCATGGTTCTGGCGATCTGTCGGGGCGAGGGGTAGGTGCAGGTTCAGCAACAGGTGCAGCTGGCGGCGCTTCCGGGCTGGGGCTGGGCGTAACGGCGGCGCCGGTACTGTCCGCAGTTTCGCTCGCCGTGTTTTCGGTCCGCGGTGGCGTGGTGGTGCTCGAGCTGGTGGACGAAGTCGGTGGCATGATGCTTTGCTTCATTTCCCGCTCCAGGTCGAGGATGCGCTCGTTATGCAGCTGCCGACGGATCTCGTCGGCACCGATCTCGCGCTCCACCTCGGCCTTGATGTTGCTGAAGCTGCGTTTCAGCCGGCCAACCCACAGTCCCGTAGTGCGAACCGCACCGGGCAGGCGTTCCGGCCCGAGCACCATCAATGCCACCAGGCCGACCAGTAGCAGTTCGGTGAAACCGATATCGAACATCAGGACGTGCTCACATCAATAGGGAGAGCGGCCGGGCAGCGAAGGTCGCCGCTCGGCCGCATGGAACGTTATCACTGGTCTTTCTTGGTCGGTTCTTCGACCTTGCGCGCCTGCGCGTCAATGGTCTGGTTCTGCTTGTCTTCGACGCCGGGCTTTTCCTCGTCGGTGCCCATGGATTTGCGGAAGCCCTTGATCGCATCACCGAGGTCGGAGCCCAGGCCCTTGAGGCGCTTGGTGCCGAACAACATGATGACGATGAGCAGAATGATCAGGAGTTGCCAGATGCTGATGCCGCCAAAACCCATGGTGATATCTCCGATGTGAATCAGGTTTGCGGACGCGCGGCTTTTTCCGCGTGTCCGGAGAGACCGAAGCGTCGATCCAGTTCATCCAGCACGGCCTGCGGGTGCTGGCCGAGCGCGGCGAGCATGACCAGGCTGTGGAACCAGAGGTCAGCGGTTTCGTAGATCAGGTCGCTGGAGTCGCCACTGACGGCGGCGTCCTTGGCGGCGAGAATGGTTTCCACCGATTCCTCGCCGACCTTCTCGAGAATCTTGTTCAGGCCCTTGTGGTACAGGCTGGCAACGTAGGAGCTGTCCGGCGCCGCGCCTTTGCGGGCTTCCAGCACCTCGGCCAGACGGGTCAGGGTGTCACTCATGCTTGTGCTCCGCATAGATGGCGTGCGGGTCCTTGAGGACCGGCTCGACGACCTTCCAGGCGCCGTTTTCGAAAACGCGGTAGAAGCAGCTTTCTCGGCCGGTGTGACAGGCGATGCCGCCGATCTGCTCGACCATCAGGATGATCACGTCGGCGTCACAGTCCAGGCGCAGCTCGTGCAGCTGCTGCACATGTCCGGACTCCTCGCCCTTGCGCCACAGCCGGTTGCGCGAACGCGACCAGTAGATGGCGCGGTTTTCCTGCGCAGTCAGCGTCAGGGCTTCGCGATTCATCCAGGCCATCATCAGCACGCGGCCGGTCTTGTGGTCCTGGGCGATCGCCGGCACCAGACCGTCGGCGTTCCAGTTGATTTCGTCCAGCCAGTTCATCGGATTCTCCGCTCAATGGGCCAAGTGTGCCAGCCTGCACCAGGGATGGCTATCGGCGCACCACGATGAAGATGCCGGCTACCAGCATCACCCACGCCGGCCAGGCGGTTACGGCGGTCAGGCTGTCGGCGCTGGCCGCCAGGGTCGCGCCGCTGCCGAGCAGTACGGCGCCGATCAGACGCAGCGGCCAGCCGTGGTGGCGCTCGCGCCAGGGCGGCGGTGGGTTGTTCGCGTGAGGGTGCGCCATGCGCTCGAGCAGCTCGCGGGTCATGTTGGCCAGGTGCGGCAGTTGTTCAATCTGCGCGTGCACGTTCTTGATCAGCTGCTTGGGGCTCATGCGCTCGCGCATCCAGCGCTCGAGGTACGGCTGGCCGGTGCTCCAGAGGTCGAGATCCGGGTACAGCTCACGGCCGAGACCTTCGATGTTGAGCAGGGTCTTCTGCAGCAATACCAGCTGTGGCTGCACTTCCATGTTGAAGCGCCGCGCCACCTGGAACAGGCGCACCAGCAGCTGGCCGAAGGAGATGTCCTTCAGCGGCTTCTCGAAGATCGGCTCGCAGACGGTGCGGATCGCGGCCTCGAATTCGTTGACCTTGGTTTCCGCCGGCACCCAGCCCGAATCGATGTGCAGCTGCGCGACCTTGCGGTAGTCGCGCTTGAAGAAGGCCATCAGGTTGCGCGCCAGATAATCCTGGTCCTCCGGCGTCAGGCTGCCGACGATGCCGAAGTCCACCGCGATGTACTGCGGGCTCCAGGGCTGGTGGGTGCTGACGAAGATGTTGCCGGGGTGCATGTCGGCGTGGAAGAAGCTGTCGCGGAACACCTGGGTGAAGAAAATCTCCACCCCGCGCTCGGCCAGCTGGCGCATGTCGGTGTTCTGTCGTGCCAGCCCAGCCATGTCGGTCACCGGTACGCCGTAGATGCGTTCCATCACCAGCACCTGCGGGCGGCAGTAGTCCCAGTATACCTGCGGCACGTAAAGCAGCGCCGAGCCCTCGAAGTTGCGCTTGAGCTGGCTGGCGTTGGCCGCTTCGCGCAGCAGGTCGAGCTCGTCGTAGATGGTCTTGGCGTAGTCGTCGACCACTTCCACCAGGTGCAGGCGGCGCGCGTCGATGGAAATACGCTCGGCGCTGTTGGCCAGCATGAACAGCCAGGCCAGATCCTGGCTGATGATCGGCCGGAGGTTCGGGCGCACCACCTTGACCACCACTTCCTCGCCGGAACGCAGCTTGGCTGCGTGCACCTGCGCCACCGACGCGGAGGCCAGCGGTTTGCTGTCGAAACGGGCGAAGATTTCCCCTACCGGAGCGCCCAGCTGGCGCTCAATGAGTGCCGTGGCGACGGCTGAATCGAAGGGCGGCACGCGGTCCTGCAGCATCGCCAGCTCTTCGGCGATATCCGGCGGCAGCAGGTCGCGGCGGGTGGAGAGGATCTGCCCGAACTTGATGAAGATCGGCCCCAGGCCCTCCAGTGCCAGGCGCAGGCGTGCGCCGCGCGACAGCTCGCTGTGGCGTCGCGGAATCCAGCGCCAGGGCAGCAGGTAGCTGGTGGCACGCAACCACCAGGGCATCGGCAGGTCGAGGATGATGTCATCGAGGCGGTAGCGGATCACCACCAGCAGGATGCGAAACAGGCGGCGTGCGGCGGCGAACAGCTTCATTCGGGGCGATCTGGATTCAGGTTGAGGGCGAGGCGCTCGATGCGGGCTTCGAGTCGGTCGAGGGCAAGTTTCATGTCATCCAGCTCGTCGAAACGCGCCTGGGCTTCGGCCTGGCCGACCAGCATCCGCGATTCCTCGCTGAGGTAGTCGGCAAGGTCCTGACGCAGCGAGTCGGCGCTGTCGCGCACCCAGTCCACTGGGCTGCGCAGGCTGGAGCCGAGCAGCTGTGCGCCGACCGGGCCGAGCCAGCGGGAAATTTCGTATTCCCAGTCCAGCTCCAGATCCTGCAGCACCTCAGCGAGGTTCATCAGCAGCCCACTGTCGCCGTCGATCTCGACCTCGGGGCCATGCAGCACGGCGGTCTTGTTGCGACTGACGGCCAGGCGTAAGAGGCTGCTCGCGGGCGCGCGCAGGCGGCAGTCGGCATCCGCGCCCCAGTTGCTGGCCAGGCGCAGGCCTTCGTCGTCGGCAAGGATGAACAGCCGCCAGGCCGGCGCCGTGCAGTCGATCTCGATGATCCGGCCGCTCAGGCGTGCCAGTCGTGGCAATGCCGTGGGGTCCAGGCGCAGGACGCGATTGATGCCACGCTCGGCACCGGCCAGCAGGGCAGCGCGCAACATCAGGGTTTGATGCCGCGGTGCAGGGCGACGATGCCGCCGGTCATGTTGTGATAGCTGACGCGCTCGAAACCAGCGGTCTCCATCATGCCTTTGAGCGTTTCCTGATCCGGGTGCATGCGGATCGACTCGGCCAGGTAGCGATAGCTCTCGGCGTCGTTGGTGATCAGCTTGCCCATCATCGGCAGCAGGCTGAACGAGTAGGCGTCGTAGGCCTTGGAAAACAGCTGGTTGGTCGGCTTGGAGAATTCCAGTACCAGCAGGCGGCCGCCCGGCTTGAGCACGCGCAGCATCGACGCGATTGCGTCTTCCTTGTGCGTCACGTTGCGCAGGCCGAAGGCGATGGTGACCACGTCGAAGTGATTGTCCGGGAAGGGCAGCTTCTCGGCATCGGCCTGAACGAACCTGACGTTGCCGGCCACGCCCTTGTCCAGCAGCTTGTCGCGGCCGACCTTGAGCATCGAAGCATTGATGTCGGCCAGCACCACCTCGCCGGTGGGGCCGACGATGCGCGAGAACTGGCGGGTCAGGTCACCGGTGCCGCCGGCGATGTCCAGGATGCGATTGCCGTGGCGGGCGCCGGACAGCTCGATGGTGAAGCGCTTCCACAGACGATGCACGCCACCGGACATCAGGTCGTTCATCAGGTCGTACTTGGCGGCCACAGAGTGGAACACCTCGGCCACCTTCTGCGCCTTCTGGCTCTCCGGCACGTTCTTGTAGCCGAAATGGGTGGTCGGTTCTGCGTCATGCGCTTTGCGAGGGTCGGTCATGTCACTTTCGCCGGAAAGAATGTGCCCGGCATTCTAAACCTAAATAGGCGGCTGATAAGCGTCGAGCTGGCGGTCGCGGGCAAAAGGGCTAGCGGCGACATGTCGCAGGATGGCGCTGGCGGGGACAGGCCTGGGGGACAGAGGGTTCATTGGCATGAGCAGGCGGGGCGGCCAGGCGATCGACGGCGCCGCTTTGCTATAGTGCGCGCCTTTTCGGGCGCAGCCAGGAGTCCTCATGGCCCAGATCATCGTCGAACGTACCCACAATCTTGGCCGCGAGGCCGCACGCGAGAAGGCCGACGAACTGGCTGCACGCCTGGCTCGCGAGTTCGGTGTGAGCTGTCAGTGGCAGGGCGATGTGCTGGCAGTCAAGCGCAGCGGCGCGGATGGGCGTATCGAAGTCTACGAGGACAGCGTGAAGGTCCTGCTCAACCTCGGCCTGCTGCTCTCGGCCATGGGTAGCAGCATTCAGGGGCAGATCGAGCGGGCGCTGGACAAGGCGCTGGCCTAAGCTGGCGGTCAGCTTGGCGGGCGCCTCGATAAGGTGCCGGGCGTAGGGTGGATGTCGCTTTTTACATCCACCGCGACTCCAATCGGTGGGCCGCCACCCGGTGGATCGCCATCCGGTGGGCCGTCACCCGGTGGATCGGTGAAGCGTGATCCACCCTACGGGTTCGCCCTCACAACATCAGCTTGACGACCGATTCATTTGGGTCGCGCGACTTGCCGGCGGCCGCCAGTGCCGCGAGATAGTCCTCCCACAACGTCTGCTGATTCAGCGCCAGGCGCTCCAGGTAATCCCAGGTGAACAGGCCGCTGTCATGGCCGTCGCTGAAGGTCAGCTTCAGCGCGTACTGGCCGGCCGGTTCGATCTGCTCGAGGCCTACGTTCAGCTTGCCGGTCTGCAGCACCGGATTACCGTGGCCCTGCACCTCGGCCGAGGGTGAATGCACGCGCAGGAATTCGGCGGACAGCACATGGCGCTCGTCGCTGCCATATTCCAGCTCCAGGGTTTTCGACGCCTTGTGCAGCTTGATTGCGGTGGGGATGCGCATGCAACGCTCCGGAAGAACCGGCCGTGGCGATTGCC
>NZ_JXXD01000170.1 GCF_000935215.1 Stutzerimonas stutzeri | reverse complement strand
GCCGGCCGCTTTTGTGGGAGGCCCGACCTCGCGGCGATGCTTTTCAAGCTTCAGGCCTTTCGCAGTCCGCCAATCCACGATTACGAATGCCGATGCCCTTCGCCGCCGCAGCCCGGCTCCTCGTGCGGCAAGCCTGGCGGCAGGCTGCCGGCGAGCCAGGCTTTAACGGCATGTTCCGGGTCGCTCTCGGCGGTGGTCAACAGCGTCACGCCGCGCTCGCCCAGGCGACGCACCACGCCGTCGCCGGCGCTGGCGGCGATCGCCACGTCCACCGCGTGCAGCGGATGGCGTTCCGGTTGCGCGCTGACATGCCACTCGTGCAGGCAGGCCTGTTCGTCCAGCGCCAGGCGATAGACGGATTCCGGCGCCTCGCCGGGCCAGATGTCGTACACCTGCCAGTGGTGCGCCCGACCGGCGTGACCGGCGACCTTGCCCTGGCGGTCGATGGCCACGGCGACCAGCCTGCGCACATCGCTCATGCCCAGGCCGCCTCGTCGTCGGAGCGGTCGAAGCGCACTCGCTGCTCGGCGCTCACGCCCAGCAGCTTGGCCAGCCACGGCGGCGGGTTGCCGGCCATGACGGTCTGCAGGTCGGCGAGAATCTGCCGGGCCTCGCCACCGGCCTTCTTGATCGGGTACAGGCCGGTCTTGACCACCTTGGCCGCCGCCGGACCGCCGATGGAGACCACATAGAGCACCTGGCAGTCGCCGATCAGCTCGGCACGCGCGCCATTGCGATCCTCGGCGAACTCGGTCTCCAGCGCCGAGCGCACGTCCACCAGCGCCAGGCTGTCGAGGCCGATCTGGTAGATCAGAAAACGCAGGCACGAGCCGAAATGGCCGTCCAGGCGCTCGCCGTTGTTGGAGGCGATGGCCACCCGGATCGAGCCTTCCGGCACGCGGTCCAGGACCTCCGGCTGCGGCAGGTCGTCGCCGACGCCTTCGCCCCAGAGGATGCGCACCGCTTCCTTCAGCGCCGGCAGGCCGATGCCGATGTCCTCGCCATCCTCCTCGCCGTCGGCGCTGGCGAACGCCGTCTTGAGGTCGGTGACGGTCACGCGCTGCAGGCTCTCTTCGTTCAGTTCTCCATCGATCCGCTGGTGCAGGATTTCCAGCAGGCGGCCTACACCTACCTCGGGTAATGCCCGGGCGGCCAGGGCGATGCGTAATGCGGTTTCACGGTTCATGCTCGGGGGGCTGTCCATCGGTCGCTCCTCAGTCAGTGGTCGGGGGCGTGCGCCACGGCAGCGCGTGCGTCCCTGGTTTCGTCTCAACAGTCAGTTGTCGGTTCCCGTGTAGGAGCACGCCATGCGTGCGAATCGCCGGCATGGCCGGCTCCTACCGTAGATTGAGCAGCCAGACCCGACATCCGATATGTGGCGCGACACTAATCGTCATCATCCTCATCGTCGTCATCGAGAACCCGCGTGATGCGTTGGTAGATCTCCACCCTATCGCCTTCCTTCAGCGGACTGTCGAGCTTGACGAACTTGCCGTACACGCCGACCTTCTGTTTGCTCAGGTCGATATCCGGGCAGTAGCGCAGCACGCCGGACTGTTCGATGGCATGGACCACACTGCAGCCCTCCTCCACGCGGCAATCGAACAACAACGGTTGCCGGGGGGCGGCATATACAACGGAAATCTTCATCGTCTGCTTCGCTCCTCGGCCGGGCTCACTGCAACACTACCAGTTCGCCATGGGTCCTGATCCGTCGCTCGGCGCGCCGGCGATCAACTACTCGCTTGAACGCCAGCACGAAGCCGAGAACGATGAACGCCCCGGGCGGCAGGATCGCCAGCAGGATGCCCTGGAAGCCGGGCAGGACGGTGATCTCCAGCCAGCGGAAGTGCTCACCGAGCAGCAGCGAGGCCTGGGCGAACAACGTGCCGCTGCCGAGGATCTCGCGTATCCCGCCGATCACCACCAGTACCCAGGTGAAGCCGATGCCCATGCCGGCGCCGTCGAGGATCGAGGGCAGCACCGGGTTGCGGCTGCAGAACGATTCGGCACGGCCGAGTACCGCGCAGTTGGTCACGATCAAGGCGATGAACAGCCCCAGCACCTTGTACAGTTCGTGCATCCAGGCATTGATCGCCATGTCGATGAGGGTCACCACGCCGGCGATGATGCCGATCATCAGCGGGTTGCGCACCGCCGGCGAAATGCTGTGGCGCAGCGCGGAAATGATCGCATTGGTGATCATCAGCACCAGGGTGGTGGCCAGGCCCATGCCCAGGCCGTTGGTAGCGGTGGTGGTCACCGCCAGCGCCGGGCACAACGCGAGCATCTGCACCAGGGCGACGTTGTAGTCCCACAGCGCCGAGCTGAAGTAGTTGAACAGCCCCTTGGGCTTGGGCGCCGTGACATCCGCTGATCCGCATTGGCTGCTCATGGCCGAGTCTCCTGGTTGGACTGGGCGGTGGACTGGCGGGCCTGGAACTCGAGCGCCCGGAGCACGCCCTTGACGATGGCCCGTGGGGTGATGGTGGCGCCGGCGAACTGGTCGAACTGGCCACCGTCCTTCTTCACCGCCCACTGATCCAGCGGTGTGCTGGCCAGCGACAGGCCGTCGAAGCCCTTGATCCAGTCGCTGCGGGCGACTTCGATCTTGTCCGCCAGGCCAGGGGTTTCCTTGTGGCTGAGCACCCGCACGCCGAGGATGCGGCCTTCGCTATCGAGGGCGATGAGCTGGACGATCGGGCCGCCGTAGCCGATGGTGCTGACCTGGAAGGCCGTCGCCGTCAGTTGCCCTTCGCGCCGCGCCGGATATACCTCGAGCATGCCGAGTTCGGCGTCCTCGATCCGATAGGCGTCGGCCAGCGGGTTGTTGTCGTAGAGCGACTGCGGCAGGACCTGGCGCAGCACGGCCAGGCGGTCCTGCAGCTCGGCATCGGCGATCCGCTGCCGGGTCAGCTGGTTGCCGAGCAGCAGCGCCAGGGCCACCAGGGCGCAGACCAGCCCCAGCGACAACGCCTGGTAGGCGACCCGCTCGCGCCACGCTTCGAGCAGGCCGGGCCGGGTGATCCTTTGTTCGCCGGCCTCTGCGGGCGGCGTCTGGCTCAGCTCGTTCATACCTTGTCGACCTCCTTCACCTGGCTGGTCCACTTCGCTGCCACCAGGGGCTTGCCACGACCGTTGCGGCCATAGGCGCGCGGCCGGCAGAGGCGGTCGATCAGCGGTACCAGGGCATTCATGAACAGCACCGCGAACGCCACCGCCTCGGGGAAGCTGCCCCAGCTGCGAATGACGAAGATCAGCCCGCCGCAGGCAGCACCGAAGATCAGCCGTCCGCTGCGGCTGATCGGCGAGGTCACCGGGTCGGTGGCGATGAACAGCGCCCCCAGCAGCAACCCGCCGGAGGTCAGGTGGAACAGGCCGCCGCCATGCACCTGCGGGTTGATCTGCTGCGCCAGCGCTGCCAGCGCCGCCACCACCAGCAGCATGCTCAGCGGGATTTCCCAGTGGATGATGCGCAGCGCCAGCAGCCAGAACCCGCCGAGCAGGATCAACAGCTCCGAGGTCTCGCCGAGGCTACCGCCGCTGTAGCCGAGAAAGGCCGGCAACAGGGAAAAATGCTCGGCGAGAATCTGCGGTGCACCGTGGCCCAGGGTCAGCTCGGTCTGCAGATGGCCCAACGCCGTGGCGCCGCTCAGGCCATCGGCCAGCGTCCCGCCGGCGAAGGTGATGCGCAGGCCTTCCAGCCAGCCGGGCGCGCCCGGCGTGCCCAGCGGCAAGGGCAAGGCCCAGGTGGTCATCTGCAGCGGAAAAGCGATCAGCAGCGCCACTCGCGCCAGCATCGCCGGGTTGAAGACGTTCTGCCCGACGCCGCCATACAGTTGCTTGCCGATGCCGATGGCGAAGATACTGCCCGCCACGGCGATCCACCAGGGAGCCCAGGGCGGCAACGTCAGCGCCAGCAGCCAGCCGGTGAGCAGCGCGCTGCCGTCCAGCAGGCGGCGTAGCGGCCGGTCGAGCAGGTACAGGCAGACGGCCTCGCAGGCCACGGCGCTGATGCAGGTCAGCAGCCACAGGTAGATCGCCGGCCAGCCGAACAGGTACAGCCCCCAGGCCGTCGCCGGCAGCAGGGCCAGGCAAACGTGCAGCATGATGCGGTCGACCGAGGAGCGATCATGGGCGAACGGCCCCGCCGCGATGCCTTGCGCGCTCATGGCGACACCTCGCTGGCGGCCGGGGCCGGCGTCTTGCGTTTCTTCGCGGCCTTGGCCGCCGCCCTGG
>NZ_JXXD01000169.1 GCF_000935215.1 Stutzerimonas stutzeri | reverse complement strand
AACCCCCACGGGCTGTACTGACCGCGCGGGCGGGCCGCCGTGCCCGCCCGCCAAGGAGAGACGACTATGTGGTACTTCACCTGGATTCTCGGCGTGCTGCTGGCCAGCAGCTTCGGCATCATCAATGCGCTGTGGCTGGAAGCCACTCAGGACTTGGACGCCGAGCCGTGAGCAGTCGCGCGCAGGGGCGCTGCTACGGCGCGTTCGGTCGCGTACTTTCTCTAGTGCTGGCCGCGCCGCTGGCGCTGGTCCTGCTGATCCATCCGGCGGCGATGCTGGACGGGCAGGGAGGCTACAGTCACCCGCAGCTGATGCTGGTGATGTGGGGTATTTCCGCCGGCTTCGTGCATGGCGTCGGCTTCGTGCCGCAATGGTGGGGCTGGCGCTGGCTGCTCGGCCCGCTGCCGGCCTGGCTGTTGTGTGCTTTGGGCTACGCGGTGCTGTTCCAGGCCCAGCTGGGCTGAGCGGGGGCGAATGCCTTTGCAGTCAGGCGCGGCTATTCGTAGGCTGATGGCCGTGGTCGCGACGCGGCCATCGGTTCCCCGCACGATCGGGGGGAGTGCCACCGAAACGGGTTCGCGACATTCATGGATATCGACAAGGCCGCCCAGGCGCTGAGCGGCGCCGAACGCATTCTGATCATCACCGGGGCCGGGCTGTCGGCCGACTCCGGGTTGCCCACCTACCGTGGCCTCGGCGGCCTCTATAACGGCGAAACCGAAGACGGCCTGCCGATCGAGGTGGCGCTATCCGGGCCGACGCTGCGGCGTGATCCGGCGTTGTGCTGGAAGTACCTGGCCGAAATCGGGCGGGCCTGCCTGCAGGCCGAACCCAATGCCGGCCACTTCGCCATCGCCGAGCTGCAGCGGCGCAAACCCGGCACCTGGGTGCTCACGCAGAACATCGATGGCTTCCACCGCCGAGCCGGCAGTCCGCCCGATCGCTTGATCGAGATTCACGGTCAGCTGGCGCCGCTGTCGTGCATGGGCTGCGGCAAGGTCGACGGACGTCCACTGCGTTCGCTGCTGGATCAGCCATTGCCGCCGCGCTGCCTGACTTGCGACGGGGTGTTGCGTCCTGCCGTGGTGCTGTTCGAGGAGATGCTGCCGGAATCCGCCCTGACTGCATTGCAGCAACAGGTGCGGCTCGGCTTCGACGCCGTGCTGGTGGTTGGAACCACGGCGAGCTTCGGCTACATCCTCGAGCCGGTATGGCGGGTGCGTCAGGCCGGCGGCTCGGTCGTCGAGGTGAACCTGCAAGCCACCGAAATCAGTCCGCTGGCGGACGTACTTCTGCAAGGGAGGGCCGCAGACGTTTTGTCGCAGCTGGTTCGTCACATTTCGTCCGATTGAATTTGATCATCGAAGCGATAGCGGGCATAGTCGCCGGCACTTTGAAATCACCGACACGGCTGTGCCCATGCGCCAACGCTTCGCACCCCTCGTGCCTCTCGCACTCATCGCCCTGCTGACCGCCTGCGCCGGCCAGCCTGTACAGACCGAGCAGCAAGCCGACGCGCCTCGTCTGTCGCAACACCATCCCCTGGCCGGATTCGACTTCGACGCGCTCGAAAAGAGCGAAGAGCAGTCGCTGGCAGAGCTTACCGATGAGCACGACTACCAGCTGCCGCAGCTGGCTGACAGCATTCTCGAGCGCGGCTTCACCCTGGTCGGTACCCCGTATCGCTACGGTGGCAGCTCGGTGAAGAGCGGTTTCGACTGCAGCGGCTTCGTCGGCTTCCTGTTCCGCAAGGAGGCAGGTCTCGAGCTGCCGCGTTCCACTCGCGAGCTGATCAACCTCGACGCACCGGTGGTCAAGCGCAACGAGCTGGAACCCGGTGACGTGGTGTTCTTCAACAACCGTGGCCGTGGCCGGGTCAGCCACGCCGGCATCTACATCGGCGATGACCAGTTCATCCACGCCTCCAGCAGCCGCAGCGGTGGAGTGCGCGTCGACAGCCTGGATGACCGTTACTGGCGCGCCAGCTACATGGAAGCAAAACGCGTGCTGGCCCTGGCGTCCGATCTGGTTCCGCACACAGCCCAGCACTGATCCCGCGACCTGCGGGGGTTGCGTCTTCCCGCACATGCCGGCAGAGTGATGGCTCATTTGCCTGGACCGCTCTGCCATGCACTATCCGGCTCGTCTCACGCTCGTTGTTCTGACTGTGCTGCTGACCGCCTGTGCCGGAAAGGCACCCACGCCGCCGGTCGTGCAGACACCCAGGGTCCACCAACAGCCCGTACCTGGCGCCGCTGAAGACGTGCTGTTCAGTGCGATTGGTCTGGTCGGCACGCCTTATCGCTGGGGCGGCAATACGCCGGATAGCGGTTTCGACTGCAGTGGCCTGATCGGCTACGTCTACCACGGCGCAGCCGGCATCCAGCTCCCTCGCACCACTCAGGCCATGAGCAATCTGCGCGGCCCCTCCGTACGGCGCGACGCATTGCAGCCCGGTGATCTGGTGTTCTTCGCTACCAGCGGTGGGCGCCGGGTCAGCCACGCGGGCATCTACGTTGGCGAAGACCGCTTCGTTCACGCGCCGTCTTCTGGCGGCACGGTACGCCTGGACAGTCTTACCGCCGGCTACTGGCAGAAGAGTTATCTGGGCGCCAAGCGCGTGCTCGACCAGGAGCAACTGGCCCGCAACCCCTGAGCGTCATCCGCATAGAACCCCCGTCGTAGACGTCCTGTCTTTAGTCGTACTCACATGCTGAAACATTCTCCGTTTGACATGCGGTGATTTCGCTCGCCTGGCGCTTTGGCTACCATGCGCATCCCCAATTCCTCCCCGTGCGTCGTTCGGTCGCGCACAGCCCCTTTTTCCCACTTCCCATTAGGTGAGATATGCCTGAATTGCTGACGTACGTGCTGATTGCACTGGCGGTCGCGGCGCTGCTTGGCGTCGTGCTCGAAGAAATTACCCACGTGAACAAGGCCAAGGTGACGCTGTTCTTCGGCACCCTGGCCTGGCTGCTCTTGTTCATCTTCACACCGGTGGGCGAGGCGCGCGAAACCGTGCTGGAAAGCCTCAACGAGAACATCGCCGAGATCGCCGGGCTGTGGATCTTCCTGGTGGCGGCCATGACCTTCGTTGCCTACCTGAACAAGAAGGGCATGATCGAGAACCTGATCTATCTGGTGTTGCCCAAGCGGATCAGCGAGCGGGCCTTGCTGTTTCTCACGGCGACCTTCTGCTTCGTGTTCTCGTCGCTCGCCGACAACATCACCGCGACGCTGGTCTCCATCACCCTGATTCTCTCGCTGCAGCTGGATCGGGCGAAGACCATCAAGTTCGCTACCTTGGTGGTTTTCTCCGTCAACTCCGGTGGGGTCGCGCTGATTACCGGCGACGTCACCACGCTGATGATCTTCCTCGCTGGCAAGGTGGCGATCCTCCAGCTGCTGGCACTGGCCGTGCCGGCATTCGTCGCGGTGATGGTGCTGGCCGCCATGCTGTCGATCGGCATGAAGGGCGAGGTGGTGGTGCAGGGCCAGCGCAACGATGTGCGCGGTGTCGACGTGGCGATTGCACTGATCTTCCTGTGCACCATCCTCAGCACCATTGTCGGCAACTTCCTGTTCCAGATCCCGCCGGTGCTGACCTTCCTCGCCGGCCTCTCGGTGATGTTCCTGGTTGCGCGCTTCTTCAGCGACGACAACGACTCCGATCCGATTCTCGAATACGTACGCCAGGTGGAGTTCGAGACGCTGTTCTTCTTCCTCGGCATCCTCCTGCTGGTAGGCATGCTCAAGGAGATTCGCGTGCTCGACGGGCTGGTGCACATCTATGACCAGGTGCCGGCAGTGATGGCCAACTACCTGATGGGCGTGATGTCGGCGGCCATCGACAACGTGCCGCTGACCGCAGCGCTGCTGAAATCCGGGCTGGAAATGGGTGTCGCCGAATGGATGGTGCTGACCTATGCGGTCGGTGTTGGCGGCTCGCTGCTGGTGATCGGTTCGGCGTCGGGCATCGTCGCCATGAGCAAGGTGCCGGGGCTGACCTTCGGCAGCTACCTGCGCTACATGCTCTACCTGTTCATCGCCTTCAACATCGGCTTCGCCGGTGTCTATCTGGTCGGCCTGTCGGTGGGCTGACCGCGGTTCGCGTGCGAGCGCGGGTCACCAGCTCAGGTTGAAGTGCGATCCCAGCACGAAGCGACCGTCGAGCAGGTCCCAGCGCTCGACGCAGACCTTCTTCTGTTCGCCGGGATGCAGCTTCAACCGGTTGAAGGAGTTTGGCGAGGTGCCACGCAGGCGGGTCGAGAGCGTGGTGCCGGCCTGCACCATCCAGATCTCCCGCGCGAGACCGCTGTACTGCTTGGACAACGGCAGCACGTAGGGCAGATGGATGTGCCCGCCCATGACCAGGTCCAGCCCGTGCTCGGCCCAGCGCTGCAGCGCGGGTTCGGCGCCGTGCTGCAGGTTGCTCAGATCGCTCGGCACCATCGCGCCGAATGGCTGGTGGGCGACCACGATGCGAATCTTGTGCGGGTTGCCATCGGCCAGCCGCTGCGCCACACGCTCCACTTGTCGCCCCGTCACCACGCCGTCCTTGTGCCGGCGCGGATGGGTGGTATTGAGCCCGATCACCAGCATGTCGTCGTTCTCGAATACCGGCTCCAGCTCATCGCCGAAGTGTCGCCGGTAGTTGCCGTACGGCGTGAACAGGCGGGCGAAGAGGTTGTACAGCGGGATGTCGTGATTGCCCGGAATCACCAGCGTCTCACCGACGCCATCGGCCTGCACGCGGCGCACGAAAGCGGCGGCACTGGCGAACTGCCCGCGACGGGCGCGCTGGGTGATGTCACCGGAGAACACCAGCAGGTCGGCCCGGTGTTCGCGTACATGGTCCTCCAGGGCCTTGACCACGGAAGGTTGTTCGGTACCGAAATGGGTGTCGGAAATCTGCACGATGCTGGTCATGGGCGTCGGATATGGGTCCTGGCTGATTGCTGGCATTGTTGCATTCGAAGCCTTTTGCCGTCCGCCGTTCCGAGCGCCGAGATGCAAGCGGAAATTGCAGGGCGCTGCGACAACCCCGCGGTTGCGCCAAGCCCGGCCTTGGACTAACCTCCGCGTCGCCTCAGGTGCCCCCCTTGTCAAAGGAGGGGTGAAACAGGGAAGCCGGTCCATTCTCACGAAGATTCCGGCGCTGCCCCCGCAACGGTAGGCGAGTCGAGAAACCGCAACGGCCACTGTGCTCAACGCATGGGAAGGCGCGGTTTCGGGACGCCGCAAGGCGTACGCTCGCAAGCCCGGAGACCGGCCTGTCGCATTTCACTGACAGTGCGGCGGGCGCTGGGCGGGTGCATATCCCTCGCGGTATTCACTTCCTTTTGCGGTTCCTCCGTCTGTCTTCGTCGACTTTCAGTCGTGCGGGTGGGCACGACGGAGACCTGTACCTTGACTTGCGAGCCCCGTTTCAAGCCAGCGGCCTATGTGCTGCTCGGCAGTTTTCCCCTTTCCATCGGCCAGCTGGCCGCAGCCCCGCTAGATCTCCAGCAACAGGTGGTGACCGCCACCCGCACCGCGCAGACGGCTCAGCAGAGCCTGGCCGCGGTGACCGTGATCGACCGTGAGCGGATCGAACGCAGCCAGGCCAATTCGCTGCCTGAGCTGCTCAAACAGGTGCCTGGCGTTTCGCTGGCCAACAACGGCGGGCCCGGCAAGTCCACCTCGCTGTTCATGCGCGGCACCGAATCCGATCACGTGCTGGTGATGATCGACGGCATCAAGATCGGCTCGGTCTCGGGCGGCGGCGCGGCCCTGCAGGATCTGCCGTTGGAGCTGATCGATCGAGTCGAGGTGGTCCGCGGTCCGCGCTCCAGCCTGTACGGCTCGGAAGCCATCGGCGGGGTGATCCAGATATTC
>NZ_JXXD01000168.1 GCF_000935215.1 Stutzerimonas stutzeri | reverse complement strand
GCCAGGCGAATCGGTCCGGCCCCCATGTCCGGACCACGCCCGGTACGCTCGGCCAACTGACGCAGGGGAATGTTCCAACCGGCGTCGGCAGAGCCGTCATCATTGAAGTCGAGACAGAAAAACACCGCGGCGCGCACCTGCAGCCGCGGATTGATCATTACGTAGACAGCATGCATCTGGCGGTCTGCGAACTCGGGTAGCGCGACCACCCCATCCAGCACCGCTTCGAATTCGGGATACAGCATTTCCTTGCAGATGGAGCCCTCATTGAAGAACAGGACGGCTTCGACCATCTGCGGTTTGTTCTGCATGCTCGATTTCCTTTATCGCCCGCAACTGCGAGCCAGCGATTAGCGGAACGAGCGGCCATCCGATGCCGTCGTCCCGTTGGTGCCGCAAGTTTAGGGGAAATGTTCGCGCAGGCAATGTGACTGGGTTGGCAGGGAGTCGCCGCATCGGACGCCGTTCGACCAGGCGCCCAGCGGATTTGCGATGAGCTTAGCTAAATCACTTGCCGCGGTAGGCAGCGAGACGTCGCTTCATCTCGTCGCCCAGGGCCTGCAAGCCACTCATGGGCCGGATCATGACCTCGAATTCGACAATCTTCCCTTCGTCATCGAAGCGGATCATGTCGATGCCCTTGAGCTCACGGTCACCCACCCGGGCGCTGAACTCGAGGACTACATCCGCACCCTGGGCGCTGGCCAGCTCACGGTGGTAGCGGAAGTCCTCGAAAACCTGCAGCACGGTGTTGAGGATCAGATTCACCGTCGCTGCCCCCTCATACGGCGTGTGAGCCATCGGCGAGCGAAACACCGCCTGCGGATGCAGCAGCTCCGGCAGCCGGCTCAGGTCTCGCTCAGCGATCATTCGGTGCCAAGCCTGCAGGCTATTGGCAGCCCCCGGTTGCAGCGCGATTGCAGTTTCCATGCGTGATCCTCTTTGCGGATGTGCCGATGGCCTAGAGCGCCGCAGCCAGGCGGCAGCCCTGATTGATCGCGCGCTTGGCGTCCAGTTCGGCGGCGACGTCGGCGCCACCAATCAGGTGCACCCGCGCACCAGCGGCTTCAAGGCCTTCCTGCAGCTCACGCAACGGCTCCTGCCCGGCGCAGAGAATCACCGTATCCACCGGCAGTACCTGCGACTCGCCTTCGCCCACGCGGATGTGCAGACCGGCGTCATCGATCTGCAGGTACTCCACCGAATTGAGCATCTGCACGTGCTTGTTCTTCAGCCCGGTACGGTGGATCCAGCCAGTGGTCTTGCCCAGCCCGTTACCCACCTTGGACTTCTTGCGCTGCAGCAGATAGACCTGACGCTTGGGCGCATGCGGAGCCGGCTGGATGCCGGCGATACCGCCGCGCACCGACAGCCCGAGATCGATACCCCACTCCTTCCAGAAGGCTTCACGATCCAGGCTGGTGGATTCGCCGTCGTGGGTGATGTATTCCGACACGTCGAAGCCGATACCGCCTGCGCCGATCACCGCGACGCGCTGGCCGACCGGCTTGCGCTCCAGAATCGCATCCAGGTAGCCAATCACCTTCGGATGGTCGATCCCGGGAATTGTCGGCACTCGCGGCGCGATCCCGGTCGCCAGGATGATCTCGTCGAAGCCACCGGCCAGCAGCGCCTCCACCGTCGCGCGGGTGTTCAGACGAACCTCGACTCCGGTTTCTTCGAGGCGGTTCTTGAAGTAGCGCAGGGTTTCGTAGAACTCCTCCTTGCCCGGCACCCGCTTGGCAACATTGAATTGCCCGCCGATTTCGGCGGACGAATCGAACAGCGTCACCTCATGACCGCGCTCGGCTGCGATGGTCGCGGCGGCGAGCCCCGCAGGCCCGGCACCGACGACGGCGATCTTCTTCACCGCGGTCGTGGGGATGTAGTTCAGTTCTGTTTCGTAGCAGGCACGCGGATTGACCAGGCAGGTGGTCAGCTTGCCGCTGAAGGTGTGGTCCAGACAGGCCTGGTTGCAGCCGATGCAGGTGTTGATGCGCTCGCTGTGACCGGCGGCGGCCTTGTTGACGAACTCCGGATCGGCGAGGAACGGCCGCGCCATGGAGACCATGTCCGCATCGCCCTCGGCCAGCACCTGCTCGGCGACCTCCGGGGTATTGATCCGGTTGGTGGTGATCAGCGGAATGCTCACCTCGCCTCGCAGCTTCGCGGTCACCTTGGTGAACGCGGCGCGTGGCACCTTGGTGGCGATGGTCGGAATCCGCGCCTCGTGCCAACCGATGCCGGTATTGATCAGCGTGGCCCCCGCCTGCTCGATGGCCTTGGCCAGCTGCACCACCTCTTCCCAGACACTGCCGCCTTCGATGAGGTCGAGCATCGACAGGCGATAGATGATGATGAAGTCGCTGCCCACCGCTTCGCGCACGCGGCGCACGATCTCCACCGGCAGGCGCATGCGATTCTCGTAGCTGCCTCCCCAGCGATCGGTGCGGTGGTTGGTGTGCGCCACCAGGAACTGGTTGATGAAGTAGCCTTCCGAACCCATGATCTCGACGCCGTCATAACCGGCTTGCTGGGCCAGGCTTGCGCAGTTGACGAAGTCGCGGATCTGCTTCTCGATGCCCTCCTCGTCCAGTTCGCGCGGGGTGAACGGATTGATCGGCGCCTGGATAGCGCTCGGCGCCACCAGCTGCGGGCTGTAGGCGTAACGCCCGGCATGCAGGATCTGCATGCAGATCTTGCCGCCAGCTTCGTGAACCGCCTGGGTAACGATCTTGTGCTCTTCGGCCTCCTCCGGCGTGGACAGCTTGGCCGCCCCGGCGCGCACCGAGCCTTCCTCATTGGGGCCGACGCCACCGGTGACGATCAGGCCGACGCCACCGCGAGCGCGCTCGGCGAAGAATGCCGCCATCCGCTCGAAGCCGTTGGGCATTTCCTCCAGGCCCGTGTGCATGGATCCCATCAGGGTACGGTTGCGCAAGGTGGTAAAGCCCAGATCGAGCGGAGCCAGCAGTTTCGGGAAAGCGGTCATCGAAGCATCCTCATCATGACGAGTGCCGAGCCTCATGGGGCTACGGTCGGTATGCA
Source organism: Stutzerimonas stutzeri (assembly GCF_000935215.1). GTDB lineage: Bacteria > Pseudomonadota > Gammaproteobacteria > Pseudomonadales > Pseudomonadaceae > Stutzerimonas. The sequence goes on along the minus strand of NZ_JXXD01000168.1, from coordinate 50,801 downwards.
GCGACGATAAACAGCGAAGGTGCTGCACTCAATGATCCAAAGTGACAACTTTTTGATCCTTCTGCGCAAAAAGCTTGGCAACAGGCGCCGCGTTACCTACGCTGACGCAACCCCTCACTGCCCTGCCTCACATGCGCACCTCAATCAATATCGTGCTGTTGCTCGTGCTCGCCGCAGCCTCATTTGCCGTCTACCTCGACTGGACACAAGACCGTCGTAGCGGCCCACTGCTGTCCGATCTGCGTACGCTACCCATCGAAAACCACGGGCAGGCCGGAAGCGCAGGCAACCTGCTGGGCATCGAGACGCGGCTGCAGCCAGCCGACTACCAGAGCCGCGAGCGGCTGCAACTCAAGTTTCGCACCTACCTCAAGCAGGCGGCCGAAGCCGGCATGCTCAGCGAGCGAACCGTCGTGGTGCTCCCCGAACACGTTGGCACTGGCCTGTTCGCCCTGGGCGAAAAGCCGGAAGTGCAGCAGGCCCGCACCCTGCGCGATGCGATGCAGTGGATGGCGCTCAGCAATCCCGGCAGCTATCTGCGCGCACTGCCGGATAATCAGGGCGACGATCGGCGTACCGGTGCGGTGTTGCGACTCAAGGCCCGACAGATGGCAGAGGAATACCAGAACGTCTTCGGCGGCCTCGCCAGAGAGTTCGGCGTTACCTTGGTGGCGGGCTCGATCGTGCTGCCGGAGCCCTATCTGGAGAACGATCAACTGATGATCGGCGATGGCCCGCTGCGCCAGGTAAGCCTGACCTTTGACGGTCGCGGCAAGCCCCTCGGAACGCTGCAGTACAAGCAGGCGTTGAGCCGTTACGAACGCCGCTACAGTGTTGCCCCCATCCCCGAGCGTCGACGGCTGATTGAAACACCGGCGGGCTCGCTGGCAGTGCTGCTGGGCTGCGATGCCTACCTCGAGCAACCGCCTGCCGAAGCGAAACTGCTGGCTGTACCCGGCGCGCTGGCAGATCCGCAAGCGAGCTGTGGCAGTACACATTCCGACGCGCTCAGCGCAAGACCGCACATGGCCGTGCATACCCTCGCCTTGCCCTGGAATCTGCTCGGCTCGCCGCGCCGCCCGGCGCCCCCGGGCCACGGCGTCCCGGTCCAGGTACGCAATCAATGGCTCGGCAGCACCCCATGAATGCGCAACGGGTGCGCCTGGGCGATCTGTCGGTCGGCTTTCTGCACAGCCTTAACGATGCGTTGCAGCTGTACGGCCATGACCCTCAGCCGCTTTTGCTTGCCTACGGACTGGATGGCGAGCGGCTCGCTGAGCCGCATGCCCGCCTCTCGATCCCCCGTTACATGCGGCTCGGGCATGCGGCCATCCAGCTGGCTGGCGATCCCGCTCTGGGCCTGGAGATGGGCCGCCTGCGCAAGCCCGGGCACCTCGGCCTCGCCGGGCTGACCGCTGCTCAGGCGCCCACCGTGCGCGAAGCGGCAAGGGCACTGATCCGCTACGAGGCGCTGTACGCATCCAACTACCGCGGCAGTTCAAGTTTTCATGAAGATGCGTCAGGCGCCTGGCTGCGCTTCTATTCCATCAGTCCTTACAACGCCTACAACCGCTTCGTCGTCGATACCGTGCTCGCCAGCTGGATCTCGCAGCTCAGCCGCTTGAGCGGTCAGCCGCTGGTGCCGATGGCGATCCACATCGAGTTCGAAGCCCCTGACTACGCCTCGCGCTACGACGAGCAGTTCGGCCGGCCGGTAATCTTCAGCGCCGAAGCGAATCAGCTGCAGCTGGATCAGCGCAGCCTGGCGTTGCGCAACCCGGATCATTGCCCCGGCACCTGGCGGCATCTGCTGGAGCTGTGTGAAGCCGAACTGGAACGGCGCACCCGCACCCGCAGTTTGCGCGAGCGGGTCGCACAGATTCTCGGGCCGATGCTCAAGGGCCAGGAGCCGGACCTGCAACAGATCGCTGCACGTCTGCAAATGCCGGCCTGGACACTGCGACGCAAGCTGGCCGAGGAAGACAGCAGCTATCGCGCGATCCTCAACGACACCCGCCGCGACCTGGCGATGGCCTACATTCGCGACACCGAATCCGCTTTCGGCGAGATCGCCTGGCTGCTTGGTTTTTCCTCAGCCGAAGCGTTTCAGCGTGCCTTCAAGCGCTGGAGCGGGCAGACGCCGGGAGACTATCGCCGGGCGCAGCGGCGCGGCGCGTAAACGGCGCATACGCGAGCGGCGCTCAGAGTTCGACCGCATCCTCGGCACAGTCCGGGTGATCCTGCTCAGCGGCATGCCATTCCAGTAGTTCGTCCTGGTAGTCGTCCATCGCTAGATTCCTCAATTGTCGGCGGTTGCCCAAGGCCTGATGCCTGTCTGTGCATCAAGGTTCATGCCAGCAGGCTACAACCGGCAAATGAAGGAATCGTGACGTGCTTCGAGTCCCGCCCGCGGCCAGATCACGGGGCATGCGCGAGCGGTACGCCCCAAAGCGGGGCGCGCCTTCAGGGTGAAGACAGGCCCGCCGCATTCATCGCCAGGCGCAGCAGCCAGGCGACGATACCGAGCGCCAGCACGCTTCCACTCCAGATCAGCACCAGCCAGCTCATGCGCTTCCAGAGCGGCCGCTGCTCAGGCTGTGCGGGCGGCTTGTTATCCAGATCAGCCATCAGTGATACCCATCCTCGGCACTGACCTTGCCGCGGAACACGTAGTAGCTCCAGGCCGTGTACATCAGGATCAGCGGCAGAATGAGCAGTGCTCCGACCAGCGTGAAGCCCTGACTCTGAGGCGGTGCGGCCGCCTCCCAGATGCTCACCGACGGAGGAATGATGTTTGGCCAGAGGCTGATGCCCAGACCGCTATAGCCGAGGAAGATCAGCGCCAGCGTCAGCAGGAATGGCGTGTAGTTGGCGTAGCGCTGAATCGAGCGCAGCAGTCCGAATGCGCAGAGCAGCACCAGCACCGGAACCGGCATGAAATACAGCAGGTTGGGCATGCTGAACCAGCGCTCGGCGATATCCGGATGGGTCAGCGGCGTCCACAGGCTGACGATGCCGGTAACCACCAGCACCGCCCACACCAGCGGTATGCCGATGTCGTGCATGCGCCGTTGCAGGTCGCCGGCGGTGCGCATCATCAGCCAGGTACAGCCGAGCAGCGCATAGGCAACGATCAGCGCCAGCCCGCAGAACAGCGAGAACGGCGTCAACCAGTCCAGCGCTCCGCCAGCATAGGCACGTCCCTCGACCGGCAACCCGCTGATGAACGCGCCAAGCACCACGCCCTGGAAGAAGGTCGCGACCAGCGAGCCGCCGATGAAGGCCTTGTCCCAGACATGCTGGCGCTCGCGGACCACCTTGAAGCGGAACTCGAACGCCACGCCGCGGAAGATCAGCCCCATCAGCATGAAGATGATCGGCAGATAGAGCGCGGACAGCACCACCGAATAGGCCAGCGGAAACGCGGCGAACAGCCCGGCACCGCCGAGTACCAGCCAGGTCTCGTTGCCGTCCCAGATCGGCGCGACGGTGTTCATCATCACGTCGCGCTCCGAGGCGTCCTGCACGAAGGGAAAGAGGATGCCGACGCCGAGATCGAAACCGTCCATCACCACGTACATCATGATGCCGAAGATGATGATCACCGCCCAGATCAGTGAAAGATCGATACCCATGGCTCAGTTCCTCTCGCCCAGTTGATCGCTTTGTCCCTCGGGAAGGGCTTCGTCCGCCGCGGAGATCGGTCGCATCGGCGTGCGCGCCTCGCCGGGCCCACCGGTACCTTTCTCGCGCCCTTCGCTGATCACCGGACCTTTGCGCACCAGGCGCAGGACGTACACCATGCCCACCCCGAACACGGCGAAGTAGACGACCACGAACATCGCCAGAGTGAGCCCCAGCTGGCCGGCGCCGTGATTGGATACGGCATCGGCGGTACGCATCAGGCCGTAGATCACCCAGGGCTGACGCCCGATCTCGGTGGTGTACCAGCCAGCCAAGATGGCGATCAGCCCGGAAGGCCCCATCAGCAACACCAGCCGCAGGAACGCGCGTGAGCTGTACATCCGGTCGCCCCGCCGCAACAGCAGACTCCAGATACCGGTGACGATCATCAGAAGGCCGAGCGCGACCATGATGCGGAACGTCCAGAACACGATCGTCGAGTTCGGCCGGTCCTCGGGCGGGAAGTCCTTCAGCGCCGGAATCGGTTCGGTCAGGCTGTGATTGAGGATCAGGCTGGCGAGATAAGGAATCTCGATCTTGTAGCGCGTTTCCTCGGCCTCCATGTCCGGCCAGCCGAACAGCAACAGCGGCGTCGGCCCGCCTTCGGAGTTGTCCCAGTGCCCTTCCATCGCGGCGATCTTCGCCGGCTGATATTCGAGGGTGTTCAGCCCATGAAAATCACCGATCACCGCCTGCACCGGTGCCACCAGGAGGGCCATCCACATGGCCATCGAGAGCATCTTGCGGATCGCCGGGTTGTCCTTGCCGCGCAACAGCTGCCAGGCCGCCGACGCGCCGACGAAGAACGCCGTGGCGAGGAATGCGGCGACCGCCATGTGCGCCAGTCGATAAGGGAACGACGGGTTGAAGATGATCGCCAGCCAGTCCACCGGCACCACGATGCCGTCGATGATCTCGTGCCCCTGCGGCGTGTGCATCCAGCTGTTGGACGCCAGAATCCAGAAGGTCGAGATCAGCGTGCCCACGGCCACCATGAGCGTGGAAAAGAAATGCAGGCGTTCGCCAACCCGATTCCAGCCGAACAGCATGACCCCGAGGAAACCCGCCTCCAGGAAGAACGCGGTCAGCACCTCATAGGCCAGCAGCGGCCCGGTGACGCTGCCGGCGAACTCGGAGTAGGCACTCCAGTTGGTGCCGAACTGGTACGCCATGACGATTCCCGACACCACACCCATGCCGAAATTGACCGCGAATATCTTCAGCCAGAAGTGGTACAGGTCGCGATAGACCTCCTGCCGGGTCTTCAGCCAGAGCCCCTCGAGCACGGCGAGAAAGCTGGCGAGCCCGATGGTGATCGCCGGGAAGATGATGTGAAAGGTGATGGTGAAAGCGAACTGGACGCGCGCCAGCTCTAGTGCTTCCAATCCGAACATGGGCAACAACTCCTCGTCAAATGAGCGCCCGCGTCGTCGATGACGGTAAAAACGGGGTCCAGCACAAGTGACAGCAGAACGCGCCAAGGGTGCGCCGCGCGTGCCGCGCCATCTCGTCGCGCCCTCTGGATCGGCGGTCGATCCATCGCGCTCCAGCGGTCTATGCTGGTCGTAGCCGCGTCAGCCTTGGAGTACCGCCGGTGCCGATTCACACCTTCATCCCGCCATATATTCTCGACCGCATCATCGACCGCGGCTCGCCCTACCAGCGCGGCTGCGCTCAACAGACGTTGCACCACGTGCAGAGCCTGCTGCCCAACCCCGGCCCGCCACGACCCACAGCCATCGCCGAGCTTGGCGAGCTGCGCACGCCCGGCCACGCACAACGACGAATCCATGACGCCGAGCAGCAGATGCAGCTGCCGGGCACCCTGCGACGTCGCGAAGGTCAGCCGGCCTCCGGCGACGCCGCGGTGGACGAAGCCTACGACGCGCTCGGCGCGACCTACACATTCTTCTGGCAGGTTTTCCAGCGCGACTCGATCGATGACCTGGGGATGCCGTTGATCGGCACCGTGCACTACGGCCAGGGCTACGAGAACGCCTTCTGGAACGGCGAGCAGATGGTGTTCGGCGATGGCGACGGTGAGCTGTTCCAGCGCTTCACTCGCTCGCTGGACGTGGTCGCCCACGAACTGACCCACGGCCTGATCGAGAGCGAAGCCGGGCTGGTCTATTTCAACCAGCCAGGGGCGCTCAACGAATCGGTGTCGGACGTGTTCGGCGTGCTGACCAAACAGCATGCGCTCGGCCAGACTGCGGCGGAGGCCGACTGGCTGGTCGGCGCCGAACTGCTCACCGACAAGGTCAACGGCGTCGCCCTGCGTTCCATGGCCAACCCGGGCAGCGCCTATGACGACCCGCTGCTCGGTCGCGACCCGCAGCCTGCGCACATGCGCGACTTCATCGAGACCCGCGACGACAACGGTGGCGTGCATCTCAACTCCGGCATTCCCAACCGCGCCTTCTACCTCGCGGCCATGGCGCTGGGTGGTTACGCCTGGGAGCAGGCCGGACGAATCTGGTACGCCACCATCTGTGATCCACAACTGCCCAATGATGCGGACTTCGCAACCTTCGCCGGTGTGACGCTGAACCACGCGGCGCAGCTGTTCGGTCGTCAGTCGCCTCAGGTTCGGGCGCTGTATGAAGCCTGGACGTCAGTGGGCGTAGCACTGCGCTGAGGAGGCAGGATGAAGATGCCAGCACTGGGACCGGAAACCTCGTTGCGCGTATCGCGCCAGGGCGGTTTCGTCGCGGCGCCAAGCCTGGCGCGACCCCGGCAGATCGAATTCGCCGACTGCGATGCCGAGCAGCGCCGCGGCCTCTGTTCGGTGGTCGAACGCTGCCTGCCGGTCGCCAGCAAGAACGTCGGTGCCGGCGATCAGCGCTTCTTCCGGGTCGAACTGCACTACCGACGCGAGGACACCGACGCCGAACTGATCCTGCAGATCGCCGAGGACCGAGCGCCACAGGAACTGATGCAGCTCTGGCAGAACGGCGCCATCCCCGGCGACAGCTAGAAGCGGATCACGCCGCCGTCCGCAAGCAATGCGGTGATCTGCGCCGCCGGCAGCGGGCGTGAGAGCAGGTAGCCCTGGAACTCGTCGCAACCGTTGCGACGCAGGAAATCGAACTGCGCGGCGTTCTCGACCCCTTCGGCCACCACCGTCTTGTGCAGGCTCTTGCCCAGCGAAATGGCGGCACGGGCGATCATCGCCACTTCCTCCTCCTGCTCGAGCCCGGTGACCAGCGATCGATCGATCTTGATGATGTCCAGCGGAAAACGCCGCAGATAACTGAGCGCCGAGTAGCCGGTACCGAAATCGTCCATCGCCAAGCGAAAGCCCCGCGCCTTGAACTCGGCCAGGATGGAAACCGCACGGGTGCCGTCTCCGAGGAATACCGTTTCGGTGATTTCCAGCTCCACCTGGGTCGGCGGCAGCCCTATTTCGTCGAGCACCGCGAGGATGCGTTCGACCACATCGTCGCCAAGAAACAGCAGCGGTGACAGGTTCACCGCAATCAGCAGTGGCGTGGCACGCCCCTCGTTCCACTGCCGAGCATCGGTGAAGGCGCGGCGCAGGATGGCCAGGGTCAGCGGCATGATCAGCCCGCTCTCTTCGGCCACCGGGATGAAACGATCCGGCCCTATCACCCCCAGCTCCGCGTGGGTCCAACGCGCCAGCGCCTCGACACCGACAATCTGCCGCGTCGCATCGACCTTCGGCTGGTAGTGCACCGACAACTCGTTGCGCTCCAGCGCCACGCGCATGGCGGCCTCGAGATTCAGACGCTCATCGGCGATCCGGTTGAGATCGTGGGTGAAGAACTGGAAATTGTTGCGCCCACGCTTCTTCGCCGCGTACATGGCGATATCGGCGTGTTTGAGCAAGCTTTGCGCATCCTCGCCGTCGTCGGGGAACATCGCCACACCCAGGCTGGCGCCGACCTGAAACTCGCGACCGGCGAGCATGACCGGCCGGCGGATTTCGTTCAGCACACGCTCCAATAACGAGATCACTGTGCTGATGCGGTAGTGATCGCTGAGCACCAGCACGAATTCATCCCCACCGACCCGCGCCACGGTGTCTGAGCTGCGCAGACTACCGGCCAGCCGCGCCGCAATACTCTTGAGCAGCTCGTCACCAGCGACATGCCCGAGACCGTCGTTGATGAACTTGAAGTTGTCCAGGTCGATGAATACCAGCGTCAGGTAGTAGCCCAGGCGAGCCGCACGGGCCAGGCCCTGCTCGATGCGGTCGTTGAGCAGGATGCGATTGGGCAGGCCGGTCAGCAGATCATGGTTGGCCTGACGTTCGAGCTGCTGCTGATAATGCTTGCGCTCGGAGATGTCCTGCACGGTGCCTTCGTAGCAGATGAACTCGCCGCTGGCGCCTCGCACCACGTGCGCGTTCTCGGATATCCAGATGCGTGTGCCGTCGCGCCGATAGACCTCAGACTCGAAGTTGAGCACCTCGCCCTGTTGCTCCATCAGCTGGCAGAACACTTCGCGACGCCCACCCTCGACGTACAGGCGACGCTCTATGTCAGCGAGATCGGCCACCAGCTCGGATGCACTGTCGTATCCGTAAATGCGCGCCAACGCAGGATTCGCGGCCAGATAGCGGCCATCGCGGGTGGACTGGAAAATGCCCTCCGAAGCGTTCTCGAAGATGCTGCGATAACGCAGTTCGGCCTGCTCCAGCGCTTCGAGCACTGCCTTCTGGGCGGTGATGTCCTCGATGAAGCCCTCCACCACGATCTCGCCCTGCTCATCGGGCACCGCGACGCCGCGCTCGATGACCCATTTGAGGTTCCCCGCGGCGGTGCGGATCCGGTAATGCACGGTGAATCGCCCCATTCCGGCGACAGCATTATCGATGCAGCGGCGGACGCGAAGCCGGTCATCCGGATGGGTGATCCGGCCCCATGAGATGCCGTTGTCGTCGACCAGATCCGCAGCACTGTAGCCGCACAAGCCTTGCGAGCCCTGACTGACGAAGATCATCGTCCAGGGCGCGTCGTTGCGGCAGCGGTAGGCCATGCCTTCGAGGTTGTTGACCAGCGTGTCGAGCACACGCGAGCGGTCCAGCACCTCACAGGTGAGCAGACTGCTCCGGCGGTTGGTTCTGGCAGAGAGTTCTTGGGTCATTGATCTGGGCTTGAAGTGGTTATCCTGCATGACCCGGAGCCGCGACAATGTTGAGGCTGTCGCCCGGAGGTCTGCAGGAAAGGCAGAAAACCGATGCGCAGCAAGAAACGCTCCATTGATGGCACATGGCCACCCGTCGAGCCCTCGTCCCGCCTCCGGCCAGGAACCGCGCACCATAATGTGACGTACCGGTCACAGCCGAGCCCCATTTCAGGGCACCGTATCGCTTCATACCGCTCTGCCATGGTGCCCGCTATCCAGGGACGACTCGCCGCGCGTATCGGATCAGCACTGGACGTCGCCGCTTCTGGAACGCCCAGGGCTGCCCTTCTTCGCCGGCTCGCTGCGCTGCAGTGCTGCTGGCAAAAGAAGCGCAGTCACGCCAGCGGCCAGCGCCGCAAGCAACACGACCGGGCCGGCGGCGTGCCAACCGAAAGCCGCGGTCACGCCGCCGACCACTACCGGGCCCAGCAGTTGTCCCAGGTTGCTGCCCTGCATCATCAGGCCGACCGCAATTGGAACGAGGAAGGTCTCCCGCGCAGCCAACGGTGCGGATGCCAGCAGCGTGGCCGGGATCAACCCACCCACGGCTGAAAACAGCAGGCACAGCAGGAAGGTCGCCTGCGGTTCGAACCAGCCCAGGAATATGCCTATCCCGGACGCACCCATGACGCCGCTGGCTAACAGGATCAGCGAACCACGCCCGGCGCCGCGCGTGAGCAGATAGCCAGCAGCAAGGTTGCCGCTGACATTGACCATACTGGCCAGTGCGCTCAACAGCCCCGCACTCCGATATGAGATATCCATACGCTCCATCAGCAGAACCGGCAGAAAGCTGAACAGGGCGAAGAACATCAGGCTGTACAGCGCGAAACCAACCGCCAGCAAAACGCTGGCTCGGGAAAACAGCACGCGCCGAATATTTCCCAGTAGCCGTCCGGGCATGCCAGACGAAACGCCAGCGGGTATGCAGCAGCCCACCGCCACCGCGGCGATTACCGCCAGCGCCGAACCCGTCCACCACAACCCCTGCCATGTCTGGAACAGCGGCCCGGCGACCATGGCCAGCGCCATCCCGCTCGGCATGAAGCAACTCCACAGCGAGAAGGCCCTGTCCCGCGCAGCGCCGGTCGTCAGCCGTTCCAGAATCGCCGGCCCGGCGACGATGATGAGCAGGAATCCGAGTCCTTCCAGCAGCCGGGAAATCAGCAGCAGCGCGAATGACGGCGCGGCGGCGCCCGCGACGCCGGCAACCGCGGTTACCCCGAGCCCCAACAGCAGGGCCCGCCGATCTCCGACTGCCGCCACCACCGCACCGGCCGCCGCTCCCCCGAGCAAGCCGAGCACCGCGAATATGCCGGTCAGCCAGCCGGCTCCGGCGAGATCGACCCCAAGGTCCGCCTGTAGCAACGGTGTGGCAATGGCAGCCTTGCCCAAATGCAGAGCCGCCACGACTCCGCAGCCGAGCACGACCCAGACGACCAGCCTCGCGCGGAGCTGCCGGGCGACATTCATTCCGGCACCCCGACCGGATTGGCGGCGAGTGCGGCGGCCACGCGAGCGACGTGCCAGCCCTGGTAACGGGCGCCCTGCAGTTCATTTTCGCTCGGCTGGCGATCACCGCCGCTGCCGTCATCGGCCAGCGTCGAGGCGCCATAGGGCGTGCCACCGGTTATGGCATCCATCCGCAGCTGCCCCTTGAAGCTGTACGGCAGCCCGACCACAACCATCCCCAGATGAAGCAGTACGGTGTGCGTCGCGAGAATCGTGCTCTCCTGGCCCCCATGCTGGCTGCCGGTCGAAGTGAAAACGCTGCCAACCTTGCCGACCAGCCGGTCCTCGGCCCATAGCCCGCCACATCGATCGAGGAAGTTCTTCATCTGCGCGGCCATGTTGCCGAAACGCGTCGGCGTGCCGATCACGATGGCGTCGTAGTTCGGCAGTTCCGCCACGCTCGCCGTATCCGCGGGCTGGTCCATCTTGTACCCCGCATTCTGCGCGACCTCTTGCGGAACGAGTTCGGGCACCCGTTTGACCTCGGCCAACGCACCCGCTTCGCGTGCGCCTTCGGCGACGGCATGGGCAAGTGCTTCGACATGCCCATAGGATGAGTAATAGAGCACCAGTACGTTCGTCATTGCTACAGTCCTCCGATGGCATTGACTGGAGCCAGGCTAATGACTAAAAACGCTCTCGCGGAGTGATTAAATTTCGATCAACTCGATCTATGGAGCAGATCATGCTCGATGGCATGACACTGGATCAGATTCGTACGTTCGTAACCGTGGCCGACAGCGGCAGCTTCCGATCCGGCGCAGCACGGCTGCTGCGCGTGCAATCGGCCATCAGCCATGCCATCGCGAACCTGGAGACAGAGCTGGGCCTGCAGCTGTTCGATCGCAGCGGCTACCGCCCCGTCCTTACTCAGGAAGGTCAGGCACTGCTGGCCCACGCACGCGACATCCTGCTGCGCGCCGATGCCATGCGTGCTCGGGCGCGGGCGCTGGGTGCGGGTGTCGAGCTGGAACTGACCCTGGTGGTGGATACGCTGTTTCCGATCGAATTGGTGGCGCTTGCCATTACCCGGGCCAGCGTCGAATTTCCTTCCACCAGCTTTCGCCTGGAGTCACAGGCCCTGGGCGGCCCCATCGCAGCGCTGGATGAGAGGCGCTGCACGCTCGCGATCATCGTCGGCGAGGATTTTCGCAATCCCCGGCTGGCGCTGGAGGCGATTGGCTCGATTGCGCAGATTGCCGTCGTACGCAGCGATCATCCGCTGGCCGAACTCGGTAGCCGTGCGCCACTCGGCGTGCCGGATCTCGCCGGCCATCTGCAGATCGTGCTTGCCGATCCCACGCCACTCTCCGAGGGCCGCTCATTCGGCGTTCTGTCGCCCTTCACCTGTCGGGTGAATACCCAGGAAGCGAAAGCCGCACTGATTCGCGCCGGACTCGGCTGGGGAAGGCTCCCGGCATGGCTGGTTGAGGAGGATCTGGCTTCAGGGCGGCTGGCGCGCGTCGCCATTCCCGACCTTGGCAGAAACAGCGAGGTGCAATCCGAAGCCTACCTGGCGCACCGGCTGGATGAGCCACTCGGGCCTGTGGCACAGGCGTTCCGCCGCGCCTTGCTCGAGCAAGCCAGCATCTAGCCTCACGAGAGCGCTGGCAATCGTTCTCCAAATGGGCAGCGCTCGGTGGCTGCTGCCCGCGTATTGCCGAGGCCACTTCGCGAGCGGGCACATCGTCGACAGCTACACGGCGTCGGTTACGGCCGCGCGTATATCATCGGCCAGCTGGCGTACCCGCGCTTCGCTGGTGTCCCACGAGCACATGAAGCGCGCACCGCCGACGCCGATGAAGGTGTAGAACATCCAGCCGCGGTTCCTGAGCGCCTCCAGTGCCGATGGCGGCAGGCTGACGAAGACGCCATTGGCCTGCACCGGAAACATCAACTCGACGCCAGGCAACGGTTGAATCAACTCGGCCAGCAGCTGGGCACAACGGTTGGCGTGTTCGGCGTACCTGAGCCAGGCGCCGTTTTCCAGAAGCCCGACCCACGGTGCCGACAGAAATCGCATCTTGGAGGCAAGCTGGCCAGCCTGCTTGCAGCGGTACTCGAAATCGGTGGCCAGTTCGCGATTGAAGAACAGGATGGCCTCACCGACCGCCATGCCGTTCTTGGTGCCACCGAAACAGAGCACATCGACGCCGGCTTTCCAGCTCAGTTCGGCGGGCGACATGCCCAGGTGAGCGCAGGCATTGGCAAAGCGCGCGCCGTCCATGTGCAGGTGCAGCCCGAGGTCCTTGCAGGTGTCGCTGATGGCACGCAGCTCGGCGGGCTGGTAGACGGTACCGACTTCCGTGGCCTGGGTCAGGCTGACCACGCGTGGCTTGGGGTAATGGATGTCCTTGCGCTTCAGCGCGATCTCGCGAATGGCAGCAGGCGTCAGCTTGCCCTGCTCGGTCCTGCCGAGCAGCAGCTTGGAGCCGTTGGAGAAGAACTCCGGCGCGCCGCATTCGTCCGTCTCGACGTGGGCGATGTCAGCGCAGATCACGCTGTGGTAGCTCTGGCAAAGGGACGACAACGCCAGGGAATTGGCCGCTGTACCGTTGAAGGCGAAGAACACCTCGCAGTCGGTCTCGAACAGTGCGCGGAAGTGATCAGCCGCGCGGGCTGTCCATTGGTCGTCGCCGTACGCCCTGTCGTGGCCTTGGTTCGCCCTCGCCATGGCTTCCCAGGCTTCAGGGCAGATGCCGGAATAGTTGTCGCTGGCAAATTGCTGCTTGTCGGTCGTCATCAAATCCTCGTTATGGCATTGCCGGGCGGTTGGTGGCTGCACGTTACGTTGTAGAAGCCCGGACACGCGAGCGCAAACGGAGTGTCAGGCGAGCATGTACGGGGTGATGCCGGCGCCGCCCCGCCCTCGTCAGCCTCCACGCAACGTCTTAGCACAGCGAAGCGCCCAGCGCGGATATCACGGCGGCACATTTCACGGTCGCCCACAGGGAAATTCAGTAACGCTGTGGCACCCTGCAGCGCGTGTTCTGAAAACCACGGCACGCTGAATCCCATCTAGTCTTTGACGACGCGCGGCGGCGAATGCGTCGTGCCCCACCCATCTCACCAACCAGGAGGGTTCATGGTCCATCCCAGCGTGTCGCAAAAACGTGCCGCTTTTCGTGCGCTGCACCAGTCGGGCTGCTTCGTCCTGCCCAACCCCTGGGATGCCGGCAGTGCGAGCGTCCTCGCAAGTCTCGGTTTCAAGGCGTTGGCGACGACCAGCTCCGGCTACGCCTGGTCGTGCGCCCGCGCCGACGGACAGATGCCGCGGGACGAGGTCCTGGCCCATATGCGCTACATGGTCCAAGCCACCCATCTGCCGGTGAACGCCGATTTCGAGAGTGGCTACGCCGATACGCCCGAAGGCGTGGCCGAAAGCGTGCACATGGCGGTCGGAACCGGCGTCGCGGGTATTTCCATCGAGGACTCCACAGGAGACCCGCGCGAGCCGTTGCGCGAGCTTGCCGAGGCCACCGAACGAATGTGCGCCGCGCGTGAGGCGATCGACGCTACCGGAGGCGAAACACTGCTGATTGGCCGCGCCGAGAACTTCTTCGTCGATCGGCCTGATCTCGACGACACCCTTGCACGCCTGAAAGCCTATGCCGATGCAGGCGCCGACTGCCTGTACGCACCAGGCCTGAGAACCCGCGAGCAGATCAGCGCCGTCATCGAGGCAGTCTCGCCAAAGCCGGTCAATGTACTGATTGGCTGGAACAGCGACCTGACCGTACAGGACCTCGCCGACCTAGGCGTCAGACGCATCAGTGTCGGCGGCGCCTTGGCACGCGCGGCATGGGCCGGCTTTCTGCAGGCGGCTCGGTCCATCGCCGAGCATGGACGATTCGATGGTTTTGCCAACGCGGCCTCTGGAGCGGAGCTCGACGCGCTGTTTGGCAAATGCGAGAGGCCATAGGATTCCGCCGAAACGGGTCGCCGACGGGGATTGGATAGTGCAGGGTTCACCAATCACATCGCTATTCGACAGGCACAAAAAAAGCTGCCCTTGGGCAGCTTCTCTTGTCTCATCACTTCTAAAGGAAGTGAGCGGAGGGATATGGCGCAGCGGACGGGACTCGAACCCGCGACCCCCGGCGTGACAGGCCGGTATTCTAACCGACTGAACTACCGCTGCGCGTCGGCCGGACTTTCGTCCGAAATCTCACAAAGGTTGGTGGCTGATGACGGGATCGAACCGCCGACCCCCTGCGTGTGATGCAGGTGCTCTCCCAGCTGAGCTAATCAGCCGATCGCCTTGCGAGGCGCGCAATTTACTCAGCCCCCTACGCTAAGTCAACAATAACATTGAATTTTTTTTATGGAACCGTGGTCAACAGGAGCTGCCGCGTCACTTTGTAACCTTGGTCCTGCACCATCGATTCACCAAGAGCACCTGTAAATTCGCTGCGGCCTCCGCGAAAGTGTTCTAAAAGTGCTGTATCGCCTGACAGAGGCAACCCGCGTACTAGGGAACCGAACAACAAAAGCGCCACGGAGTATTTCGCTTGCCACTGCCGGGAAAACTGGACAACTACCGCCGCTACGTCCCACTCATCATCAGTACCGTGCTGCTCTGCGTGTTCGCGCTCTACCTCGCGATGCAGATCGAGCAATGGATGAACCTGTCTCGCGCCCCTACCCCCACCGAAGTCTATGAACAACAAGCCGGCAATCTGGGCCAGCCCGATATGCAGCGGCTGGAAATACTGTTCGGCTCGGCGGCCCCTTCTGACTCCTACGCGCCCACCGCGGCTGCCAGCGGCTTTACCCTGCGCGGCAGTTTCGTGCACATGGATCCGCAGCGCTCCAGCGCCATTGTTCAAGTCGACGGGCAGCCGCCACGGCTCTACTGGCAGGGCGAAGAGCTGGCCAGTGGCGTCAGTCTGCATCAGGTCTACCCTGATCGCGTGGAGCTGGCGCGCAACGGCGCCGTCGAAGTGCTGCATTTTCCTCAGGTACGCTCGCCCAGCTACATTCCCGAGGAGATGACCGAAGGGCCCTATCAGGATCAACCACCCTATGCCGAGCCACCGGACGAGGAGACGCAGCTGATGCAGCAGCAGATGGACGCCTTGCGTCAGCAGCTGGAAGAAGCCGTCAACCAACCCGATGCCGCCCCCGCCAACGATCAGCCCACGGAAGACAATTGACCGATGCCGAAGCCTTTTTCGCGCCCGTTGCTTGCCCTGCTCGCCACCGGCCTGCTGGCCGCTCCTCTGCCTTTGCTTGCCGTCGAACCCGGCATCGAGCCAAGCCCCAATCAACAGGACGGCTGGACCATCAATCTCAAGGACGCGGATATCCGCGCCTTCATCGATCAGATCAGCCAGCTCAGCGGACAGACGTTCATCGTCGATCCGCGAGTGAAGGGGCAAGTCAGCGTGGTATCCAATGCCACGCTGTCGCTGAGCGAGGTGTACCAGCTGTTCCTCTCGGTCATGGCGACGCACGGGTTCAGCGTGCTGACCCAGGGCGATGTCGCCCGAGTAGTTCCTAATGCAGAGGCCAAGGCCGAAGCGGGCAGCGGGCCTACCGGCGGCGACCAATTGGAAACACGGGTGATCCAGGTGCAGCACACTTCCGCGGCCGAACTGATACCCCTGATCCGCCCGCTTGTCCCGCAGTTCGGCCATCTTGCTGCGGTGTCGTCGGCCAATGCACTGATCATCAGTGATCGCAGCGCCAATATCGCGCGCATTGAGGACCTGGTGCGCCAGCTCGATCGTGCTGAGAGCAACGATTACGCCGTGCTCAATCTGCAGCACGGCTGGGCGATGGATATCGCTGAAGTGCTGCGCAACTCGCTGATGCGCGGTGATGCGAAAACCACCTCCGGCGTGCAGATCATCGCCGATTCACGCACCAACCGATTGATCTTCATTGGCCCCAGCGAGGCCCGTGGCAAGCTGGCGGCACTGGCCCAATCGCTCGACACGCCAACAACGCGTTCGGCCAACACGCGCGTTATCCGTTTGCGCCACAACGATGCGAAATCCCTGGCCGAGACCCTGGGTGATATTTCCGAAGGTCTGAAAAACCCCGAAAGCGGCGAATCCGCCACCACTGCCCGGCCGCAGAACATCCTGATCCGCGCCGACGAAAGCCTGAACGCGCTGGTCCTTCTCGCTGATCCAGAGCTGATCGGCACTCTGGAAAGCATCGTTCGCCAGCTGGATGTTCCCCGTGCACAGGTCATGGTCGAAGCGGCTATCGTCGAGGTTTCCGGCGACATCACCGACGCCCTCGGCGTGCAATGGGCGGTCGACGCGCGCGGAGGCACTGGTGGAGCCGGTGGCGTCAGCTTTGGCAACACCGGTATTTCGGTCGGCAGCGTGCTCAACGCCATCAACGAGAACGAGATCCCGGAGAACCTGCCCGACGGCGCGATCATAGGCGTTGGAACTCGAAGTTTCGGCGCGCTGATTACCGCACTGTCGTCCAACAGCAAGAGCAATCTGCTGTCGACGCCAAGCCTGCTGACGCTGGATAACCAGGAAGCCGAGATTCTTGTCGGCCAGAACGTCCCGTTCCAGACGGGCTCCTACACCACCGATGCGGCGGGCGCGAACAACCCCTTCACCACCATCGAGCGCCAGGACATCGGGGTGACCCTCAAGGTGACTCCGCACATCAACGAAGGCGCCACGCTACGCCTGCAGATCGAGCAGGAGATCTCCTCGATCGCGCCCAGCGCCAGCCTGACGGCCCAGGCCGTGGACCTGGTGACCAACAAGCGCGCCATCAAAAGCACCATCCTTGCCGAAGATGGCCAGGTCATCGTGCTTGGCGGCCTGATTCAGGACGACGTCACCCGCACCAACGCCAAGGTGCCGCTACTCGGAGACATTCCGTTTCTGGGTGCTCTGTTCCGCTCGACTCAGGAAACCCACGTCAAACGCAACCTGATGGTGTTCCTGCGACCTACGGTCATTCGCGACCGTGCCGGCCTGGCGGCTCTTTCCGGGAAGAAATACAGCGATATTCGGGTCATCGAAACGGATTCGGCCAGCCCGAGCATCCTGCCGGCGAATCCCGCGCAGCTGTTCGACGGACGGGGCGAGCCCGCACCGGCTATCGATCTGCGTCAGTGAAAAAAGGACACAAGCGTTCGTGCCCGACCTGCTTGCGCAGGCCGGGCACGGCATCCTGATGAGTTGATTTAGAGCGCTGCGAGACCGCGAGCCAGATCGGCCTTGAGGTCAGCGACATCTTCCAGCCCCACCGCTACCCGAATCAGGCTGTCCGAAATGCCTGCGGTCGCGCGATCCTCGGCGGACAGCCGACCATGTGTGGTCGAGCCTGGATGGGTAATGGTGGTCTTGCTATCGCCCAAATTGGCCGTAATCGAGATCAGTCGAGTCGCATCGATGAAGCGCCAGGCGGCCTCCTTGCCTCCAGCAACCTCGAAGCTCACCACCGCACCGAACCCCTTCTGCTGACGCTTGGCCAGCTGGTGCTGTGGATGGCTGGACAAACCCGCATAGTAGACGCGCTGGATACCGGGCTGCTGCTCGAGCCATTCGGCAAGCTCCTGAGCGCTGGCACAGTGCGCCTGCATGCGCAGCCGCAACGTTTCCAGTCCCTTTAGGAAGACCCAGGCATTGAACGGACTGAGCGTCGGGCCGGCGGTACGCAGAAATCCGACCAGTTCCTTCATCTGCTCGCTGCGACCTGCAATCACACCGCCCAGGCAACGGCCCTGGCCATCGATGTACTTGGTCGCGGAATGAATGACGATATCGGCACCCAGTGCCAGCGGCTGCTGCAATACCGGTGTGCAGAAGCAGTTGTCGACGGCCAACATCGCGCCCTTGGCGTGGCAAAGCTGCGCCAGTGCGGCGATGTCCACCAACTCTGCCAAGGGATTGGATGGCGATTCGACGAACACCAGCTTGGTGTTCTCCTTGAACGCGGACTCCCAGGCGGCAAAATCGGTGAGCGGCACATAGTCGACCTGCACACCGAAACGCTTGAAGTACTTCTCGAACAAGGAAACGGTGGCGCCGAATACGCTGCGCGAGACCAGCACGTGATCGCCTGCCGAGCACAGGCTCATCACGGTGGCGAGGATGGCCGCCATGCCGGATGCCGTGGCGACCGCCTGCTCTGCGCCCTCGAGCGCCGCCATACGTTCTTCGAACGCACGGACGGTGGGATTGGTGTAACGCGAATAGACATTGCCCGGCACGTCACCGGCGAAGCGCGCCGCAGCATCGGCGGCACTGCGAAACACGTAACTGGAAGTGAAGAACAGCGGCTCACCGTGTTCGGCTTCCGGCGTGCGCCGTTGTCCGGCGCGTACCGCGAGCGTATCGAGCCCGACGCCTTGAAGATCGCTGTCCAGCCGTCCGGCATCCCATTCAGTCGTCATAGCTCTTACCTCGGCCGCGGGCAGCCGAGGCTGCCACGTCGGCATGAATCAGTTGTTGTAGAGATCGATGATGGCGCTGACCGCGTTCGTCTTGACCTTGCTCAGATCATTGCGCGCCTGCTCGATCTTGTGCAGATAGGCTTCGTCGATATCACCGGTGATGTAATTGCCGTCGAAAACTGCACAGTCAAAGTTGTCGATCTTGACTTTGCCGCCACCAACGGCGTCGACGAGGTCTTCCAGATCCTGGTAGATCAGCCAATCGGCACCGATCAGCTCGGCGACCTCTTCGGTGGTGCGGTTGTGCGCGATCAGCTCGTGGGCACTGGGCATGTCGATGCCATACACGTTCGGATAGCGGACCGCCGGCGCAGCGGAACAGAAGTAGACGTTCTTCGCCCCTGCCTCGCGCGCCATCTGAATGATCTGCTTGCAGGTGGTGCCGCGCACGATGGAGTCATCCACCAGCATCACGTTCTTGCCACGAAACTCGAGATCGATGGCATTGAGCTTCTGCCGTACCGATTTCTTCCGCGCAGCCTGGCCGGGCATGATGAAGGTGCGACCGATGTAGCGGTTCTTGACGAAGCCTTCGCGGAACTTCACACCGAGGCGATTGGCCAGCTCCAGCGCAGCGGTACGGCTGGTGTCGGGAATCGGGATGACCACGTCGATATCGTGCTCTGGACGCTCGCGCAGGATCTTGTCCGCCAGCTTCTCACCCATGCGCAGCCGAGCCTTGTAAACCGAGACACCATCCATCAGGGAGTCGGAACGCGCCAGGTAAACGTACTCGAAGATGCAGGGTGCGAGTTTCGGCGCATCCGCGCACTGGCGGGTGAAGAGCTTGCCATCAGCCGTGATGTAAACCGCTTCGCCCGGCGCCAGGTCGCGAATTAGGGTAAAGCCGAGCACGTCGAGCGATACGCTTTCGGAAGCGATCATGTACTCGACGCCTTCGTCGGTATGGCGCTGGCCGAACACGATCGGGCGAATCGCATTGGGGTCGCGGAAGCCGACGATGCCGTAACCGGTGACCATCGCCACTACCGCGTAGCCACCGCGGCAGCGCTCGTGAACCTTGCTCACCGCAGCGAAGACGTCCTCCTCGGTCGGCTGCAGCTTGCCGCGCACGGCAAGTTCGTGGGCGAACACGTTGAGCAGCACTTCCGAGTCGGAGCTGGTATTCACATGGCGCAGATCCGACTCGTAGATCTCCTTGGTCAGCTGATCGACATTGGTCAGGTTGCCGTTGTGCGCCAGGGTAATGCCGTAAGGCGAGTTGACGTAGAACGGCTGTGCCTCGGCGGAACTGGAGCTACCCGCGGTGGGGTAACGGATGTGGCCGATCCCCATGTTGCCGACCAGGCGCTGCATATGGCGCTGCTGAAAGACGTCGCGAACCAGGCCGTTATCCTTGCGCAGAAACAGCCGGCCGTCATGGCTCGTGACGATACCGGCTGCATCCTGGCCGCGGTGCTGCAGTACGGTAAGCGCGTCATACAGCGCCTGATTGACGTTCGACTTACCGACGATGCCGACAATGCCACACATGCAAGGAACCTCTCAGTTATTACAGGCAGACCGGATACGACGGCAGGCCGAGCATCCGTAGAAAAAGGGACTCAACCGGGCGGGTTGAGTGATCCGGCGAACCACTGGCCGCTGAACCCTAGAATGAGGTTCTTTGACCAGTCGGCGATCAGGAGAAAGTGCGGCAATAACGTCGACTCGCGCCACCAGAGGTCCTGCTCGACGGGAGCCAGGCTCAGCAATCCGGCGAGCACCACCACCAATAGACCACCCCGTGCCGCACCAAACACCATGCCGAGAAAGCGATCGGTGCCGGACAACCCCGTCACTCTGATCAGCTCGCCGATCAGAAAATTAACCAGTGCTCCTACCAGCAAGGTAGCCACGAACAGCAACGCGCAGGCTGCGATGACTTGCGCCGAGGGCGTGCTGATGTATTCCGCGAGATGGTGGGACAACGCACCACCAAACATCCATGCGACCACACCGGCAACGATCCAGGTAACCAGCGAAAGCGCTTCTTTCACGAAACCACGCTTCAAGCTGATCAAGCTCGATACAGCAATGACGGCGATGATGGCCCAATCGACCCAGGTGAATGCCACGATGTCTTCTGCAATGGGGAAAAGGCGGCGCATTTTAGCAGAGCAGGAGCGCCAGGAATACGCGCTGACTACCCGACGGCAACTCCGCAGCCGGGGCCTGTCGTCAGTACCTCGGCCAGCGCTTCAACGATTCAGCTTCCTTCCGGCTTGAAACGAACGACGAAGCCATCGAGTTTCTGCTGGCGCTGCAACACATCGCGAAGCCGATTCGCTTCGCTGCGCTCCACCAGCGGTCCGACGAAGACGCGATTCATACCATCCGCAGTGCGGATGTAGGCGTTGTAGCCCTGCGAACGCAAGGTCTGCTGCAGGCTTTCGGCGCTGGCGCGATTGGACAGGCTGGCGAGTTGGATCGACCAACTGACCGGCAGGTTGTCGTTATCGAGCCGTGGCTCGACTTTCGCCGCCTGCGGTTGTTCCGCTGGCGGCTGCGCAACTGGCGCAGGCTCGCTCGGAGCGACCGGCACGATTGGCTCCGAAGCCTGCTCACCGACGGGTGATGCCGCTTCTGCTTCGGCACCTTCCTCGATGATCTCGAAACCTTCAGGCTCCGACGCCGGCTCCGGCACTTCGACCTCTTGCATCTCGATTTCAGCCGGTGCCGGTGCAGCAGGGATGGTGGGCGCATCGACGGTGACGTGGCGCAGATCGTCCTCACGATTGAACAGCATCGGCACGAATATGACCGCCAGCGCAATCAACACCAGAGCGCCAACCATACGCTGCAGCAATCCCTTATCCAGCATCGCCATTCAACTCTCCCCCGCCCGTTGTTCCAGCCAGTCAAGCGCCGCCGCCACGCAGTAGAACGATCCGAAAACCACTACTTCATCATCGGCTTCGGCCTTCGCGCATTGAGCATCGAGCGCCTGCTCGAAGCTGGCATACTGGCTGACCGACGCGCCCCGCTCAAGCAGCGCTGCAGCCAATTGTGTAGCTGATTGCGTTCGCGGCGTAGGCAGTGGAGCGACGGCCCAATCAGCGATGCACGAGGACATCGCTTCGAGCACACCGTTGAGATCCTTATCCACCAGCAGACCAAAAACAGCCAAGCGACGACCATCTACTGGCCGCTGCTCAAGGCGTTGCGCGAGGTAGCTTGCAGCATGAGGATTATGTCCAACGTCCAGCAACAGCGCGATCTCGCGGCCGCGCCAGCTAATCTGCCGACTATCGAGGCGCCCTACAACGCGTGTCCGCTGAAGCGCCGCGGACAACGCCGCCGGCTCCCATGGCAAGGCAAGCGTGGCATAGGCTTGCAGGGCAAGTGCAGCATTCTCCATCGGCAATGACAGCAGCGGCAGGTCATGCAGCTCCAACGGCTCACCGCCAGGCCCGACGCCCCGCCAATGCCAGGAGTGGGGATCAAGCGCCAGGTCGAAATCTCTTCCGCGCAGAAACAGCGGTGATTTCAGGGACTCTGCGTGCTCAAGCAATGGCCCCGGAACATCCAGATCGCCACAAAGCGCGGGGACTCCGTCGCGCATGATCCCGGCCTTTTCATACGCAACGCTGTCGCGGGTATCACCCAGCCAATCTGCATGATCGAGTCCGATATTGGTGATCACCGCCAGATCCGCGTCAATGACGTTGACGGCATCGAGACGACCACCAAGACCGACTTCCAGTACCACGGCGTCGAGCCCGCTCCGCTCGAACAGCCAGAAGGCTGCAAGTGTGCCCATTTCGAAATAGGTCAGCGAGACCTCGCCTCGCGCCGCCTCCACCGCGGAAAAAGCCTGGCAAAGCTGGTCATCGCTGGCCTGGTGCCCGTCGAACTGAACGCGCTCGTTGTAACGCAGAAGATGCGGCGAGCTGTAGCTACCGACCTTGTACCCCTGACTGCTCAACAGAGCAGCGATGAACGCGCAGGTAGAGCCTTTGCCATTCGTACCCGTGACGGTAATCACCAGCGGAGCCGGCCGTGTCAGACCAAGCCGCCCCACCACCGCTCGGACCCTGTCCAGGCCCATGTCTATGGCAGTGGGATGCAGCTGCTCAAGATAGGCGAGCCAGTCGGCCAGACTCCGACCGGTCATGCAGTAGCCGTTACCTGGGCGGGTTCCACCGGGCTTGGCAATTTCTGCATCTGGGCCAGCAAGCGCGACAAGCGAGTACGCAGTTCGGAGCGATGAATGATCAGATCGATAGCACCATGGTCCAGCAGGAACTCGCTGCGCTGGAAGCCTTCCGGCAGTTTTTCTCGTACGGTCTGCTCAATCACTCGCGGGCCGGCGAAGCCGATCAATGCCTTGGGCTCGGCGACGATCACATCACCAAGCATCGCCAGACTCGCAGACACACCTCCGTAGACCGGATCGGTCAGTACGGAGATAAACGGCAGGCCCTCTTCACGCATGCGGGCCAGCACGGCGGAAGTCTTTGCCATCTGCATCAGGGAGATCAGAGCCTCCTGCATCCGGGCACCGCCTGACGCGGAGAAGCACACCAGCGGACAACGCTTTTCAAGAGCAACATTGGCGGCCCGCACGAAACGCTCGCCAACGATTGCTCCCATGGAGCCACCCATGAACGAGAATTCGAATGCACAAGCCACGACCGGGATGTTGACGACCTTTCCGCTCATTGCGATCAGCGCATCTTTCTCGCCGGTCTGCTTCTGTGCTGCAGAGAGGCGATCCTTGTACTTCTTGCTATCACGGAACTTCAGGCGGTCGACCGGCTCCAGCTCGGCAGCGATCTCTTCGCGGCCCTCGGCATCGAGGAAGATATCGAGCCGGCTACGGGCATCGATGCGCATGTGATGCTGGCACTTGGGGCAAACATCGAGCGTCTTTTCCAGCTCAGGGCGGTATAGAACCGCCTCGCAAGAGGGGCACTTGTGCCAAAGGCCTTCGGGGACCGAGCTCTTTTGCGTCTCCGACCGCATGATCGAAGGGATCAGTTTGTCTACCAGCCAGTTGCTCATGCTCTTGTTCTCCAAAGCTTCAGTCCCGAGCGCACTCGCGCTGCAGGCAGATTCATTGTTGCGACCACGCGTATCAGGCGCTCTTGGTCGCGTGAGCGATGCGCCTATCGGCGCAGCCGCGAAACTCCGACTCCTTCAGGCAAGGAATCACGCTACTGGTCTCACCAGCGACTCGTTACTGGACGGCAAAGGCTGCCCAGGCGTCACATAGCCGATCGAACCCGACCGACAAAGGCCATCACCTTGGAAGCATCCTTGACGCCCTTGCTCGCCTCCACCCCGCCGCTGACATCCACTGCGTACGGACGAACCTGGGCAATGGCTTGCTGAACGTTCTCGGAGGTCAGTCCACCTGCCAGAATCAGCGGCTTGGCCAGCGCCGCCGGGATCAGCGACCAATCGAAGCGTTCGCCCGTCCCACCCGGCACCCCTGCCACGAAAGTATCCAGAAGGATGCCGCTGGCATTTGCATAACGCGCGACTTGAGCCTCGATATCCTCGCCGTTCCCTACCCGTAGCGCCTTGAACCACGGCCGATGAAACCCCTCGCACTGCGCCGGTGTTTCATCGCCGTGAAACTGCAGCATGTCCAGCGGAACGGCGTCGAGTATCTCGTTGATCTCGCAGCGGCTGGCGTTGACGAACAGGCCTACCGTCGTGACAAACGGTGGCAATGCCGCGACGATCTCACGTGCCTGCCGCACATCGACGGCACGCGGACTCTTGGCATAGAAAACCAGGCCGATGGCATCGGCGCCCGCCTTGGCTGCTGTCAAGGCGTCGTCGACGCGAGTGATCCCGCATATTTTGCTGCGAACGACTGACAACGGATGCTACCTGCCAAAAAGGAAACCGGATGGTAACAAAAGACCTGCCACCTGCAAGCGAATAGGCAAAACGGCTCCCGCCTAATTCATTAGCGACGAACGTCCGGCAAACCCGACAGGAAGTGCGGACCGAGATAGCGCTTCGGCAGCTCGAACTCTTCGGGATAATCGACTTCGATGAGATAGAGCCCGTACGGGTGCGCTGTCACTCCGCCCGTTCGGCGCACACGAGACTCCAGCACTTGCGCAGCCCATTCCACTGGCCGCTCACCCGCACCAATGGTCATCAGAACGCCAGCGAAGTTGCGCACCATATGATGCAGAAAGGCATTGGCCCGAACATCTATGACGATCAGCCGACCGTGCTCCAGCAGCTCCAGGTGATGAATGGTTTTGATCGGCGACTTGGCCTGACACTGCCTGGCCCGGAAGGCACTGAAATCATGTGTTCCCACGAACGCCGTGGCAGCGGCACGCATACGCTCGATATCGAGTGGGCGATGGTTCCAGGTAACCTCTTCGGCCATGTGCGCCGGCCGTATCTGATCGTTGTAGATCACATAGCGATAACGGCGAGCCATCGCGCTGAAGCGCGCATCGAAATGACGCGGCATCTCCTTCGCCCAGGTGACGCTGATGTCGGATGGGAGGTTCATGTTCGCGCCCATCACCCATGCGTGCATGGTTCGCGAGACCGGCGTGTCGAAGTGCACGACCTGCCCGCTGGCATGGACCAACGCGTCTGTGCGACCTGCACAGCTCAGCGTGACGGAGTGACCACCCGCCACTTTGGTCAACGCGGTTTCGAGTGATTCCTGAATGGATGGCACACCGGCGCGCTGACGCTGAAATCCGCGATAGCGCGATCCCTTGTATTCGACGCCAAGCGCGATCCTGGAAACGCCGACGGCAGCCATTTCGGCTGCCGTTTGGGGTACTGCTTGGGTCATGATCAGGCTAGTTTGGCGAGCATCTCTCGCGCTTCTTGCTGCTGGACATCGCTACCCTCGGAAATCACTTCATCCAGGATGTCGCGTGCACCTTCAGCGTCGCCCATGTCGATATAGGCTCTGGCGAGATCCAGCTTGGTGGTAGTTTCGTCGGTGTCGGAGAAGAAATCGAAGTCGTCCTCCCCACCGCCGTCGGCGTCAGTCGTAGCCAAGTTGTCAACAGGAGCAGTGGCCGGCTCCTCCAGTTCCTTGGACAGATCATCCAGATCAGCCTCTACTTCGTTCAGCTTGTCGGCAAAGGTTTCCGGTTGCGCCTCAAACTCGGGCTCATCCAGCGAAATATCGAACCCTTCGGGCAAATTGTCGCTCGGGTTCGCTGCAGGCTCCGACAGTTCGAAATCGAGATCATCACTTTCAAACGCGGCAGGACCTTCAACCGGCTCCTCGTCGAGATTGAGCGAAAACTCTGTAGGGGCTTGCTCCGTTCCTTTGTCGC
Organism: Stutzerimonas stutzeri; assembly: GCF_000935215.1. Classification (GTDB taxonomy): domain Bacteria; phylum Pseudomonadota; class Gammaproteobacteria; order Pseudomonadales; family Pseudomonadaceae; genus Stutzerimonas. The sequence continues at coordinate 24,737 of NZ_JXXD01000168.1, read as the reverse complement.
TGTCCAGATCGAACGAGAAATCGGAAAGATCGTCCTGCTCGGCGTCTTGCGCAGACTTATCTTCTGCGAGATCGAAGGAGAAATCGCTGGCTGCAGGCGAGGTCTCACGCTCGGTAACCGGCTCATCCAGCGTCAGGTCGTCGAAGTCCAAAGAGTCGTCCGCAGGTGCAGCCGGACGCTCCTCGTTCAGATCGATGTCCAGATCATCCAGGCTGAGGTCGAATGCATCGTCCAGATCCTGCCCTGCCGCCGGCGCGGCCGGCTCGTCGAGCTGCAGATCATCAAGGTCGAGGCTGTCCATGTCCATATGAGTGGCGGCGACAGCTGCCGAGCCTCCGATCGCCGCGGCCATGGCGGGATACTTGTACTTCAGCTGCTCGACTTCGGTGGTAGCGCCGCCGATTTCACGTAGCTCAGCTTCTTCACGGGCGAAGCCATCGCGATTGCCAAGCTCCGCATACACTTCCATCAGCTTCAGCCGCAGATCGCTCCGCTGAGGCTCGTCATTAAGGGCGTTTTGTAGCAGTTCTGCAGCCTGATTGAAGCGGCCGTAAGCGATGTAGATGTCCGCCTCGGCCAATGCATCACCTGTAGTGGAAGTCAGCTCATCCGACGCAGCCGGAGCGTCGGCATGGAAGGAAGTCGGTTCAAGTTGATGTTCCTGTCCCAAATCGACGTACGCTGGCGATTCCACTCGCAGATCGTCGACCGTGTCATCCGCCATCAGACTTTCCTGCAGCTCCGCCTCTTTCATCGCATTGCGGCGCGAAAGAGCCATCAGACCCAGCAGTAACAGCAACAGGGCACTACCACCGACGACGCCGAGCAGCAAAGTGTTGGACAGCAGATCGTCAATCAGACTCTTGGGCTCAGGCTCAACAACAGGTGCGACCGGTTTCGCTGGGCTGGCTGGCTTTGCAGCAGGCTTGGACGCCGCAGACTGCTCGGCCGGTGCCGGAGCAACGACTGGAGCAGGTTCCTGCCGGGTATCAACAGCAGAATCAGCCTGGGTGTCACCGTCAGCGCGGGCCGGCTCTTGCGTGCTACCTTCAGTTGCCTGGGGCTCTGTTTTTGCGGCAGCAGGCTGGCTGGCGTTGGCGTCCAGCGCCGGGGCCTGGCCTTCGGCACCGACCTGGGCCTGCAGCTTGGCAAGCTGGTCATCCTTGAGCTGCATAAGCCGTTGCAGCTTTTCCAGCTGCCCCTGGATATCATTCAGACGATCCTTGAGGTCGTCGTTCTCACGACGGCTGGAGTCCAGACTCTCCTGGGTCACCGCCAGCTTGTCACGCAAGGCCTGGCCGCCTTCGGCAGCCCCGGTGTCGGAGCCGGCAGTTTCCTTGCCCGCATCAGCCGCCACCAGGCGGAGGCTGTCACGAGACTCGCTACGCGACGGCGCCGCTCCAGCTTCAGTACGACGGGTCGCGTCCAGTTGGCGAGCGCCTGCAACCGCGCCACCACTACCCTGACGCCATGCCGCGTTCTGCTCCGCGACCTGAGCGATCGCTTCGGCCTGAGAGCGAGTCGATATCTGCTCGGCATCCGGCAGACGAAGTACCTGCCCGCTCTTCATCCGGTTGATATTGCCGCCAATGAAAGCATCAGGATTGAGATCCTGAATAGCCAGCATCGCCTGATGAACCGTTCCATTGCGACGATTGCGCTCCGCGATCTCCCAGAGAGTGTCGCGCGCAGAAGTCTTGTACTCGCTACCGCCGCTCTGCGGCGCGCTTACCGGCTGAACTGCGGTCGAGCGCGTTGTAGACGGACGAGCTGGCGCAGAGCGTACTGGCTCTACTGTTCGGGACGGAGCGGAAATGGGCAACTGCGGTGCTGCGGCCGCTGCGGTTTCCGGTGAATAGAGTGGCGGATCGAGCAGCAGGGTGTACTCACGGAGCAGGCGCCCACTGGGCCAGAGCACCTCTACGAGAAAATTGAGATAGGGTTCGCGTACCGGCTTGCTGGACGAAACCTGAATGACGCTCTTTCCGTTCGGACGCAGCACTGGAGTGAATTTCAGGTCCGTCAGAAAGTACTGGCGATCAATACCGGCGCGATTGAATTCTTCGAGCGAGGCCAATACCGGGATCACCTCCCCGGGCGCCAGGCTGTTTGCATCCAGCAGCTCGATTTCCGCGATCAGCGGTTGATTCAATGACGACTGAAGCGTGACCTCTCCCAACCCAAGCGCGTGGGCCATTTCTGTAGTCAGCGCGGTAGCAGCCGCGATTGCCAGCACCAGATTGCGAACCCGAACCATTATTTAATCCCTTGTTTATCTTTTTTCTCGAACTACGAGAGGCTCTTATGTCACTGCCCGCGCCACCTAGCGGTGGCTCCCCATCAGCGATAAGCCGTTCAGCGCATCGGCTAGAAATATTCTTTGAATTACCAGTAAGTATCTTTTACAGATACTCTTTTATCAACAACTCACCGGACCGCACAGCGTTTAGTGCCGCGCCTTTTCGCACGTTATCAGACACAATCCACAAATTGACTTCGCGTCGATCGCAGATACCGCAGCGGACTCTCCCAACGTAGATGACATCCTGCCCAGCGGCGTCACCGACGGCCGTCGGATAGTCGTCCGACTCCACAACTTCGACTCCCGGAGCTGCGTCCAGAGCCGATGACAGAGCTTGGGCGTCCGCCTCGCAGCTACCCTCCAATGAAACGACGAGACTTTCGCCAAAGAAAGTCGGCGCCTGAATAAAGGTCGCGCTGATCGTGAGTTCAGGAAGGTCCAAGAGCTGACGAAGCTCCTCAACCAGCCTTCTCTCCTGTTTGCCATGCCCTTGCGCATCGACGTTGTCGGTTTGCGCGAGCATGTTGAATGCTATTTGCCGACCAAATAGGCGGGGCTCCAGCGGTCTGGCGTTCAACAACTCGGTTGTTTGCCGGGCAAGTTCTTTAACGCCTGCCTTGCCGCGGCTAGATACCGGCAAACAGGCCGTCACGGTAACGCGCCGCAAGCCAAGCTGTTGCCGAATTGGGGCTAGAGCGATTGCCAATGCGACCGACTCCGGCAACGGGCTGGCAACGGAGCGCACACCAGCCGAGCCATCTAACAGGGCCGCGTTCACCTCTGGCACTAGGCATGGTTGTTGAGCCACAGGAATAGAACCGGACAGATCAACTACCCTGCAACCTGCAGCCATGGCCTTGACGTGGCATTCGGCAGCCAACGTCGCATCGCCCACGAGGAAGACTAACTGGGTGCGACTGAAATCAAAGCGATGCGCATCGCTAACCCGCAGGTTACGCCCCTTGAACGGAACGGATTGCCCAACGCCTTCCTCATGGTCAAGTAAGTGCAGCTCGGCAAGCGGAAACCCACGCTCTTCGAGCACCTCAACCAGCGCCTCGCCTACCAGGCTGACTGCACCTACAACCGCAACACCGACACCTGTAGGCATCGCCACCTCCATGCATTAAGGACCGGCACTGTAGCGAAATAGCAGATCACTGCAACCAGCGCCGCCGAGCGGCGTATCGAATAAACGAAAACGCCGCGAACAAGTCGCGGCGCTCGGTATTTCATCGAGAGCGTATCAACGCTCCAACAGAATACGCAGCATACGCCGCAGCGGCTCCGCGGCGCCCCACAGCAGCTGGTCGCCCACGGTGAACGCGCCCAGGTAGTGCGAGCCCATGTTGAGCTTACGCAGACGGCCGACCGGCACGCTTAGCGTTCCGGTGACTGCGGCCGGACTCAGCTCCTGCATGCTGGCATCACGGTGATTCGGCACCAGCTTGACCCAGGGATTGTGCTGGCTGATCAGTCCTTCGATATCGGAGATCGGCACATCCTTGTTCAGCTTGATGGTCAGCGCCTGGCTATGGCAACGCATGGCACCGACGCGTACACAGATGCCGTCAACCGGGATCGGGCTCTTGAAGCGACCGAGGATCTTGTTGGTCTCGGCCTGCGCCTTCCATTCTTCACGGCTCTGCCCGTTCGGCAGTTCCTTGTCGATGTACGGGATCAGACTGCCGGCCAACGGCACGCCGAAATTGTCCACCGGGAAAGCTTCGCTACGCTGGGTTTCGGCCACCTTGCGATCAATGTCCAGAATGGCGCTGGCGGGATTGAGCAGATCGTCAGCCACAGCCGCATTGATGGCACCCATCTGCTTGATCAGCTCGCGCATGTTCTGCGCGCCGGCGCCGGATGCGGCCTGATAAGTCATGGCACTCATCCACTCCACCAGCCCGGCCTCGAACAGACCGCCCAAGCCCATCAGCGCCAGGCTGACGGTACAGTTACCGCCGATGTAGTTTTTGGTGCCGGCATCGAGCTGCTGGTCGATCACGCGACGGTTCACTGGATCGAGCACGATCACCGCATCGTCCTGCATGCGCAGCGACGAGGCGGCATCGATCCAATAGCCCTGCCAGCCGGCTTCGCGCAGCTTGGGGAAGACCTCATTGGTGTAGTCGCCACCCTGACAGGTCAGGATCACATCGAGGCCTTTCAGCTCGTCGATGCTGTAGGCGTCCTTCAGCGCAGCGGTTTCCTTGCCAATATCGGGCCCTTGGCCGCCGACATTGGAAGTGGTGAAGAACACGGGCTCGATCAGGTCGAAGTCCCGCTCTTCCAGCATCCGCTGCATGAGCACGGAACCGACCATACCGCGCCAACCGATCAGACCTACACGTTTCATCGCAACTACACCTATAGAAAAAGTGGCCCGCACCATTCAGCGCGGGCCAAAAGATTACAACTTCGCGAGGGCCGCGACTACTGCATCGCCCATCGCCTGAGTACCAACTTTGCTACAACCTTCGGACCAGATGTCGCCGGTGCGCAGGCCCTGGTCGAGCACATCGCTGACCGCTTGCTCGATGGCATCGGCTGCAGCTACCTGATTGAAGCTGTAACGCAGCATCATCGAAACCGAGAGAATGGTCGCCAGCGGGTTGGCGATACCTTTGCCGGCGATGTCCGGCGCCGACCCGTGGCACGGCTCGTACATGCCCTTGTTACCGGCGTCCAGCGACGCCGACGGCAGCATGCCGATCGAGCCGGTGAGCATGGAGGCCTCGTCCGACAGAATGTCGCCGAACATGTTGTCGGTGACGATCACGTCGAACTGCTTCGGCGCGCGCACCAGCTGCATGGCAGCGTTATCGACATACATATGGCTGAGTTCGACTTCCGGGTAGTCCTTGGCGACTTCCTCGACCACCGCCCGCCACAGCTGGCTGGACGCCAGAACGTTGGCCTTGTCCACCGAGCAGAGCTTCTTGTTGCGCACCATGGCCATGTCGAAACCGACCTTGGCGATGCGGCGGATCTCGCTCTCGCTGTACGGCAGCGTGTCGTACGCCATGCGCTCGCCGTTCTCCAGCACCTTACTCTCGCGCGGTTGGCCGAAGTAGATGCCACCGGTCAGCTCGCGCACGATCAGGATATCCAGACCGGCCACGATCTCAGGCTTCAGCGACGACGCATCGGCCAGTTGCGGATAGAGCAGCGCAGGGCGCAGGTTGCCGAACAGCCCCAGCTGGGAGCGGATCTTCAGCAGGCCGCGCTCGGGACGGATGGCCGGATCGATGGTGTCCCACTTAGGCCCGCCGACGGCGCCCAGCAGGATCGCGTCAGCGGCACGAGCACGCTCCAGGGTCTCATCGGCCAGCGGCACGCCGTACTTGTCGACAGCCGCACCACCGAGCTCGTCGTAGCTCAGCTCGAAGCCCAGCTGAAACTTGTCATTGGCCAGCTGCAGCACCTTGACCGCCTCGGCCATGATCTCCGGGCCGATACCATCACCGGGCAGAACCAGAATCTGTTTACTCATCACATTCCTCGATTTTCACTTGGGTGGACGCCGTTGTGTTCATCCACCGAAACCCTGCAAGTGGATGGATGACGCATCATCCACCCTGCCCTTATCTCACTTGATGGCGCCGAACAGCCATGGCTGGCTCTGCTGGTGACGGGTCTCGAACGCCTTGATCGCGTCCGCGTCTTGCAGCGTCAGGCCGATATCGTCGAGGCCGTTGAGCAGGCAGTGCTTGCGGAAGGCATCGACTTCAAAGTCGTACTGCTTGCCGTCCGGGCCTGTCACGACCTGCGCAGCGAGGTCCACGGTCAGCTGGTAGCCTTCGTTGGCTTCGGCCTGTGCGAACAGCTCATCGACTTCCTCTTCCTTCAGCACGATCGGCAGCAGGCCGTTCTTGAAGCTGTTGTTGTAGAAAATGTCGGCAAAGCTCGGCGCGATGATCGTACGGAAACCGTACTCCTCCAGGGCCCACGGCGCGTGCTCGCGGGAGGAGCCGCAGCCGAAGTTCTCACGCGCCAGCAGCACGCTGGCGCCCTGGTAGCGCGGGAAGTTCAGCACGAAGTCCTTGTTCACCGGACGCTGCGAGCAATCCTGATTCGGCTGACCGACGTCCAGGTAGCGCCACTCATCGAACAGATTAGGGCCAAAGCCGGTGCGCTTGATGGACTTGAGAAACTGCTTCGGAATGATCTGATCGGTATCGACGTTGGCACGATCCAGCGGACAGACCAGGCCGGTGTGTTGGGTGAAGGCTTTCATCAGTTCTCTCCTCAGGCCTGGATCAGTTCGCGTACATCGATGAAGTGACCGGTCACCGCAGCAGCGGCGGCCATCGCCGGGCTGACCAGGTGAGTACGACCACCGGCGCCCTGCCGGCCTTCGAAGTTGCGGTTGGAGGTCGAAGCGCAATGCTCGCCGCTGCCCAGCTTGTCCGGGTTCATCGCCAGGCACATGGAGCAGCCAGGCTCACGCCATTCGAAGCCGGCCTCGATGAAGATCTTATCCAGTCCTTCTGCCTCGGCCTGCTGCTTGACCAGGCCGGAACCCGGCACCACCAGCGCTTGCTTGACGTTCGCGGCAACCTTGCGCCCCTTGGCGACCTCGGCGGCAGCGCGCAGATCTTCGATCCGCGAGTTGGTGCAGGAACCGATAAACACGCGATCCAGCTTGATATCGGTGATCGGCTGGTTGGCCGCCAGGCCCATGTACTTCAGCGCACGAACGATGGAATCGCGCTTGACCGGGTCGGCTTCGGCAGCGGGGTCCGGCACGCTCTGATCGACAGCCAGCACCATTTCCGGCGAAGTGCCCCAGCTGACCTGCGGCTTGATGTCCTCGGCCTTGAGCTCGACGACGGTGTCGAACACCGCGTCGACATCGGAGACCAGGCCTTTCCACAGCTCGACCGCCTTGTCCCAGTCGTCGCCCTTCGGCGCGAACGGACGCCCTTCGACGTAGGCGATGGTCTTTTCATCCACCGCCACCATGCCTACGCGGGCACCGGCTTCGATGGACATGTTGCAGATGGTCATGCGCCCTTCCATGGATAGATCGCGAATCGCGCTGCCGGCGAATTCCAGGGCATGGCCGTTACCGCCAGCGGTGCCGATCTTGCCGATTACAGCCAGCACGATGTCCTTCGCGGTGACGCCGAACGGCAGCTTGCCTTCGACGCGCACCTGCATGTTCTTCATCTTCTTGGCGACCAGGCACTGGGTGGCGAGCACATGCTCAACCTCGGAGGTGCCGATGCCGTGGGCCAGCGCGCCGAAGGCGCCGTGGGTGGACGTATGCGAATCACCGCAAACCACGGTCATGCCGGGCAGTGTCGCGCCCTGCTCCGGGCCGATGACGTGGACGATGCCCTGACGCACGTCGTTCATCTTGAATTCGAGGATGCCGAAATCGTCGCAGTTCTCGTCCAGCGTCTGCACCTGGATGCGCGAGACCTCGTCAGCGATGGCTTCCAGCCCGCCCTGACGCTCGCCCTTGGTGGTCGGCACGTTGTGGTCCGGCGTGGCGATATTGGCGTCGATGCGCCATGGCTTGCGATTGGCCAGACGCAGACCTTCGAACGCTTGTGGCGAAGTCACTTCATGCAGGATGTGGCGGTCGATGTAGATCAGCGACGAACAATCGTCGCGACGTTTCACCTCGTGCATTTCCCAGAGCTTGTCGTAGAGCGTCTTGCCGGCCATCGGACTTTTCCTCATCTGCTTTCTATGCGGGGCGAATAGCCCTTGCGCTTATGGGGACGATGCTAGGGACTTGCATTCAATTACTCAAATTCATATTTTTCATCCCAAGCATTCCCTACAGGAATCCGAATCATCAACGGATAGAGATCGTTCATGGACCTGGCCAACCTCAATGCCTTTATCGCCATCGCGGAAACGGGCAGCTTTTCCTTGGCCGCGGAGCGCCTGCATCTGACCCAGCCTGCAGTCAGCAAACGCATCGCCGCATTGGAATCGCAGCTGGACGTGCGACTGTTCGACCGGCTCGGCCGCGAGATTGGCCTGACCGAGGCAGGAAGAGCCCTGCTGCCGCGGGCCTATCAGATTTTGAATGTACTGGACGACACCCGCCGCGCCTTGACCAACCTCAACGGCGACATTGGCGGCCGGCTGAGCCTGGCGACCAGCCATCACATCGGCCTGCACCGCCTGCCGCCCTTGCTACGCGCGTTCACCCGCGCTTATCCGCAGGTCAGCCTGGATATTCGCTTTCTCGATTCGGAAGTCGCCTACGACGAAGTGCTGCATGGCCGCGCCGAACTGGCGGTCATCACCCTGGCGCCGCAGACTGCCGAGCCGGTCCGGGCAATGAAGGTATGGGACGACCCGCTGGATTTCGTTGTCGCGCCCGAGCACCCGCTGGCGGGCAAGGCGGATATTCGTCTGGCCGATGTCGCCGGCCACCCTGCCGTCTTTCCCGGCGGCAACACCTTCACTCACCACATCGCCCAGCGACTGTTCGAGCGTGAGGGCCTGACGCCCAATATCACCATGAGCACCAACTATATGGAAACCATCAAGATGATGGTCTCCATCGGGATCGCCTGGAGCGTACTGCCGCGCAGCATGCTCGACGAACAGGTGGTCAGCCTGCCTCTGCCTGGCATTCAGCTGACCCGGCAACTTGGCTACATCGTGCACAGGGAACGCACCCTGTCCAATGCGGCCAGGGCTTTCATGGCGCTACTGGATGCTGAACGCGGTGACTGACCAGACGAGACAACTACAAGAAAGGGCGCCCTATGGCGCCCTTCTCTTCCTTGCAGATCAACCCTCCAGCGCGGGCCGTTGATCGGCATTGATGGGGATGCGCTTGGGCTTGGCCTCTTCCGGCACCACGCGCACCAGGTCGATGTTGAGCAGGCCACTGTTCAGCGCAGCGCCTTTCACCTCGATGTGGTCGGCTAGCCGGAACGACAACTTGAACGCCCGCTGAGCGATGCCCTGATGCAGATAGGTGACATTCTCGGCCTCGCTTTCGCGCGGCCCGCCACTGATGGTCAGCACGCTGCGCTCGACCTGCAGATCGAGGTCGGACTCCTCGAAGCCGGCGGCTGCGACCACGATTCGATACTGGTCGTCACCGTGTTTCTCGATGTTATAGGGTGGATACGAGCTGCCGGTGTCGTTGCGCAGCGCGGACTCGAACAGGTCATTGAAACGATCGAAGCCCACGGATTGCCGGAACAGAGGGGCCATGGGAAACGAACTCATGATAAACCTCCTGAATCAGCGAGTTGAAACTGGCGGGACCCGACTTCGGCATCCCGCTGAGCCCTAGATAGGAACCGTTATGCAGATTTCAAGGCACAGAAAATGAGCCTGCCGACGAGAGGTAACACCATGTCCAGAGTCATGCTGATCACAGGTGCCAGTCGTGGTATCGGCGCCGCCACTGCCCGGCTGGCGGCCCACCAGGGCTACGCACTGTGCCTCAATTATCACCAACGCGAAGACGCGGTGAAACAGGTGCTCGAACAGGTCCACGCTGCGGGCGTATCGGCAATCACGGTCAAGGCTGATGTCGCCGACGAGGGTCAGGTGGTGCAGATGTTCGAGATGATTGATCGCGAGTTCGGCCGCCTCGATGTGCTGGTCAACAACGCCGGCATGCTCGAACAGCAGATGCGCCTGGAGCAGATGGACGCCGCCCGCTGGACGCGCGTGCTCGGTGCCAATGTCATCGGCAGCTTTCTATGTGCGCGCGAGGCGATCAAGCGCATGTCCAATCAGCATGGCGGCCAGGGTGGTTCGATCATCAACCTGTCCTCGATCGCCGCGCAACTTGGCGCGCCTGGGGAGTACATCGACTATGCCGCGGCCAAGGGCGCCATCGACAGCATGACGGTCGGGCTGGCCAGGGAAGTGGCCGGCGAAGGCATTCGGGTGAATGCGGTACGACCCGGCGTGATCGATACCGAGATTCACGCCAGCGGGGGCGAGCCGGATCGCATCGAGCGGGTCAAGGCAAGCGTGCCCATGGGGCGCGGCGGGAAAGCCGAGGAAGTTGCCGAAGCCATACTCTGGCTCGCCAGTGAGCACGCCAGCTATACCACCGGCGCGTTGCTGGACGTCAGCGGCGGACGCTGATCGGCCTAACCCAGCGCCGCCACCGGAATACCGACGGTATCGACGCCGAGCATCGCGTCGATCCGCGCGCAATCGTTCTCCCGGCGCAGTGCGGCGAACAGCGCCACCGCCTCGGGGTAGTTGCGCGTAAGCAAGGCCAGCCACTGCTTCAGTCTGCCGGGCGCATAGCGTGGTGCGATCTTGCCCCGCGCCTGCTGCCAGAAGTCCACCAGCGTGGGTTGAAACTCTGCCCAGCTCATCTCGGCGATGCCTTGCCCCTGTTCAGCGGCGGCGATCTGCCGTGCCAGGTCTGGCCGCGAAACCAGGCCGCGGCCCAGCATAATATTCTCCGCACCGCTGACTTCTCGACAGCGACGCCAATCTTCCAGCGACCAGATATCGCCATTGGCGTACACCGGCACCGCGACCACTTCCTGCACGCGAGCCACCCATTCCCAATGCGCCGGCGGCTTGTAGCCTTCGACCTTCGTTCGCGCATGCACCACCAACTGACCCGCCCCGCCGTCCACCAGCGCCCGAGCGCAATCGAGTGCACCGTCCGGGCTGTCGAAACCCAGGCGCATCTTGGCGGTGACCGGGATGTGCGCCGGCACAGTTCGCCGTACCTCACAGAGAATGGCGTGCAGCAAATCAGGCTCCCTGAGCAGGATGGCCCCACCGCGCGATTTGTTTACCGTCTTGGCCGGGCAGCCGAAATTCAAATCGATAGCAGGCGCACCCAGTGAGCAGGCATAGGCAGCGTTATCAGCCAGACAGGCAGGATCGGAGCCCAATAATTGAACGCGCACAGGGGTTCCGGCGCGAGTAACGGCGCCAGCCTGCAATTCGGGTGCAAGTTTGCGAAAGCTGCTTTGCGGCAGCAGACGATCAGAGACTCGGATGAACTCGGTGACGCACCAGTCGACACCACCCATCCGAGTCAGAACGTCGCGAAGGATTTCGTCGACCAGCCCCTCCATGGGCGCCAAAGCGATCTGCATACCAAGCCAATAGATGTTGAAAGTTGGGCATTGTACGGATGCCTGACTCCTTTATGAATGTTGCGTGGCCGGTAGCGGGCTATTCTTCGATGGTCCCACCAATGGTGTCGGTTCCCGTGGTAGCACCCATGCCGCCTGTGGTTCCGGTATTACCCGTTCCCATGGTGCCCAGGTCACTGCCCTGCTGCGCCTTGTGGTCCCGACTGTCATGGCCTTCCGACTTTTCGCTGTGCTGGTCGGAACGCTCGCTCGATTCAACTGAGCTTTCGTTTGCAGCTCCCGGACGACGGGTGTCATCGGCGTTCTCCGCCGAACCGGCGTACGCCCCCGCAGAACCCGCCAGAAGCAATACTGTTACCGCTGTGAGTGCCCGATTCATGGCTACCTCCTATCGATGAACGACTGCGTTAATCACTACGTCTTTCCAATTTGGGACGGCGACGGTGCTCCATGTCGGTCTCATTGCCACCATGGCCGGGTTCGGCCGTGTCGTCGTACTGCTCCGCCGCTGGCTTCTTGGAGGATGCGTCACCTGACTCAGACTGGACCTGGTCATCCTCCAGATAGTCGATACCGCCGCCAATGCCCATCGAGCCATTGCCGGCGGCGCCGCGATCCGCCGCGCCCGTGTTCTGAGCCAACGGGATGTCAGCGAACGGTAGTTCCAGATCCTGCGCGCTGACTGTTAAAGCAAGCGCTGCAACCAGCACACCAAGCTGAATACGCATGTCCGACACCTCCGCTTCATCCACTTGATACTTAGGCAGCGGCGATTCCAAGGAGTGCGCTGGCGAGCGACCGATGGCATGCCGGAACCGCTTTCAGCGCGCGGGGTCACAACCACAAGGACGAATATTGGATTCAAAGAGGAAGCTCCAGATGGAACCTGCGCTGATACTCCTGATGATGATCCTGGGTTGGCTGTCGGTAGCGCTCTCCATGCTCTGGGGCATGATGAGAATCGCTCGTCGCCATCACCTGCCGCAGGCTCGCCCGGCAATCAAACAGTGTCTGCCACACCAGCCAACAGCTCCCGGCACCCTGCCCTCATGGCACGCCTGACCGGTATTTCCATCTGATTTCAAATAAACCCGTGACAGCCGCGTTCAAAGCTGTAGAATGCGCGTCGCGGGATGGAGCAGTCTGGTAGCTCGTCGGGCTCATAACCCGAAGGTCGTCGGTTCAAATCCGGCTCCCGCAACCAATTTAAAAGGCCACTCAGATGAGTGGCCTTTTTTTGTGCGCGCAAAACTCTGAGGCGCTCGTGTTGGCACCAGACCTCGCATGAATCGCTAACCTTTTGAATGAAATACGCTTTTTTCCTTCCTTTTGATTGACAACGGGTAACCGGGCTGTAGAATGCGCCCCACAGACGCGGGATGGAGCAGTCTGGTAGCTCGTCGGGCTCATAACCCGAAGGTCGTCGGTTCAAATCCGGCTCCCGCAACCAAATCACGAAAAGGCCACTCAGACGAGTGGCCTTCTTCGTTTGCGCGTCTTTTCTGTCACGTACAGACAAGCACCCCCCTCTTTCGGCCAGTCAGCCGCGTCTTGTAACAACGGGTCCGTAGAATTAACTCTTTATCCGAATAGTTGCTCAGCATAGTCGGAATAATATTCCCTTTGTTTATGCATACGTCATTTATGGCCAGCAAAGGAGCAGATGGTTTATTCAGCTTAGAGCTAATTACCACATTCGCTATAACCTTTCATGATAGCGCTAGGCCAGCCAGCGTCAAAAACAAAACTCTTTTCAACTCAATAATTTGGCTCTCATAAACACCTCGCAACCTTCACCCACAACTTTTTTTTGGCTCCCTAGCTTGACTTGGTTCACGTTATGACGGATATCTATTCGCAACAGGGAGCAATACGTTGCAGAGCAGTTTAAGACCAACTGGACAGGTCAAGTTTTGCGGCGCAAGAGTTAAACCCCCTGCCTGATTAGTATCGCTTTTAGTAAAGCGATGCGGGCTCGTTCGCCATAATCATTGAGAGAGTCGGGGCTCGCAGAGTGCCCGGAGTGCGGTAGCCATGCCTGATTCTCTCAAGGTCACACGCGGACGTTAGCCGATCGCAGATGACGGGGAATACGTACAAGCTATTCAAATCGACATGTAAATAAGTCGATGGCGGTAGCTTTGTCTAAATAAAAGAATATTTTAGATCGGCATTAACTTTCGTCACAGGCTAAAAGCCTACTGCCCAGGCATTACGCCGTAATTCTTTATTCCCACCCAGGACGCCGATCAGCAGCAGCGTGTAGTAGCTGCGGCTCGACAAACCGTTTCGCCTCGTCTTTGCGCAGGGAGAACTACAGTGTCAACAATCTTTTATGGAACGGAAGATCAGGACAAGGCATTGATTGCGCGGGATATCAATCAGAATGGCTACGCCTGCATACCCGGCTACTTGAACAATCTGCAACTAACTCAACTGCGCGAGCAGGTTCACGAGCAGGCTCGACAGCATCACGGGGAATATTTCGCTCATCACGACGGTGAACAGGTAGCGGGCTCGTTACTTGCCACGTTGAGCAGCGCGCCGGAGTTCCAGTCGCTGCTGGACGACGTTTACCAGCTCGGCGCGGGCAAGGCGGCGCCAAGCAAGCGCATCTACCTGGTGATGCGATGCGTGCAGGGGCAGACAGGACGCAAGGAGTCGAACTGCTTCCACTACGACGCTTCTCTGGTAACGGCATTGCTACCTGTGGAAATCCCGCAGGACGGCGACCAGCGCGGCGACCTGCTGGTGTTTCCCAACCTGCGCAAGCTTCGCAAGTACGTGCTGGTCAACGTGGTGGAGAAAGCACTGCTGCAGAACAAGTTGAGCCGCAAACTGATTAGCTGCGCGATAGGCCTCGGGCTGCTCAAGCCACAGCGCCTGCAGCTGGTACCGGGCAATCTCTACCTGTTCTGGGGTTATCGATCCCTGCATGCCAACGAGCCTTGTGATCCGGCGCAGCTGCGCGCTACCGCCATCTTCCACTACGGCGATCCCCACGCCGGCAGCCTGATGACTCGAATGATCCTCAGGCACAACCAACGCAGGGCACGGCAGGCCAGCGCAATCGGCGCGCATCAACCTGTCTGAGCGCGCATCTGTAGCACCCAGCGATACCCCCCGAATGCCATTCGGGGGCGGCTGAGCTTCGATAAGGAAATCACCATGATCAACGTGACCAAGTCGTACCTGGGCAGCAAAAACAAGTTCAAGGCTTACATCGACAGGATCTACAACACCGGCTGGCTCACCAACAACGGACCGTTAGTGACTGCACTCGAGCAACGACTCAAGGACTACCTCGGGGTGAGGAACATCATCCTCACCAACAACGGAACCATCGCGCTGCAGATTGCCTATCGAGCGCTGGGATTGACCGGCAGCGCCATCACCACCCCCTTCAGCTTTGTCGCCACCACCAGCTCGCTGCAATGGGAAGGCATCAAGCCGATCTTCGCCGACATCGATTCGGCGACCTGGAATCTGGACCCGGAACAGATCGAGCGAAATATCCAGCCCGACACCTCCGCCATCGTCGCGACGCATGTATTCGGCAATCCTTGCGATGTCGAACGCATCGAGCAGATCGCGCGCAAAAACAATCTGAGGGTCGTCTACGACGGCGCCCATGCGTTCGGCGTTCGTCACAAAGGGCGGTCGGTCTACGACTGGGGCGATATCAGCACGCTGAGCTTCCATGCGACCAAGCTGTTTCACACCATCGAGGGTGGCGCCATCGTCACCAACGACGACGCGCTGGCCGACCGCATCCGTCTGCTCTGCAACTTCGGCATCGTCGACACCGACCAGATCGAAGGCATCGGCATCAACGCCAAGCTCAACGAGTTCTCTGCCGCGATGGGCATGTGCGTACTCGACGACATCGAGCTGATTTTCGAATGCCGGGCGGAGATCGGCCATCGTTACGAGCGGCGCCTCGGCGAGCATTTCGAGCTGCAACGACCGCAGCCCGAATCCCAGTGCAACTACAGCTATTTTCCCGTTGCCCTTGCCGACGAAAGCCAGCTGCTGCGCTGCCGCTCGCAACTGAACGAGAACGGCATCAACCCCCGCCGCTACTTCTACCCCTCGCTGGACACGCTCGACCATCTGCAGCCGCAGGTACCACAACCACGCTCGCGAGCGTTGAGTCGCAAGATCCTGTGCCTGCCGATCTATCCCGGGCTGCCGCGCAAGGTGCAGGAGAAGGTCATGCAGACGTTGATCCAGGAGGCAATCCACAGTGAGCAGTCGAGCCGCACGCTGTTCCAGCCCCTTGCCGAAGCGTTCGGGCTGTTCAGCGCCACGGAGCGCCTGCCGGGCGCCGAATACCCGCGCATGCCCCTGACATCCGGAGGCCAGCAGTAACTCATGTCAGATCCCAAGCGGTCATCGGTGATCCGCAATACCAGCCTGAATTACCTCGGGCAGGCGTATGCCGTGCTTGTCGGCATTCTGATCCTGCCGTTCTACCTGAAGCACCTCGGCGCCGAAGCCTACGGCCTGATTGGCTTCTTCGCCGTGCTCCAGGCCTGGTTGCAGCTGCTAGATGCCGGGATGTCGCCTGCATTGGTGCGACAAGTAGCGCACTACCGCGGGCAGGGCGACCTGTCCGCTGCGCCCGGCCCCGCCGGGCGCTTGCTGCGCTCGTTCGAGCTGCTGTTGCTGCCCATCGCGCTGGCAACCTGCGTGTCGATCTACCTTAGCAGCGGCTGGATCGCCGGAACCTGGCTGCAGGCGCGCGAGTTGAGCACCGTCACCATCATGCAGTGCATCAGCCTGATGGGCCTGATGGTCGGGCTAAGGCTCTACGCAACCCTTTACAAAAGCGGACTGCAGGGCGTCGAGCTGCACGGCTGGCTGAACGCAACGAACGTACTGATCGCCACCTTGCGTTACTTCGGCGGCCTGTTCCTGGTCGCCTACGTCTCGCAAGACCCGCTGGACTTCTTCCTGTTTCAAACAACCGTCGCCCTGGTGGAAACGCTGGCCTTTGCCAGCAAGGCCTATGTGCAACTGGCCAGCCCACGTTTGCTCACCGGCATCGACTGGCGCGTGGTCAAGCCGGTGCTGCCATTCGCCGGCGGCATGTTCTTCACCTCGCTGCTGTGGATCGTGCTGACCCAGCTGGACAAAGTGCTGCTTTCCAAGGTGCTGCTGCTCAAGGAGTACGGCTACTTCTCGCTGGTGGCGCTGATCACCACCGGCATCATGACCCTGACCAACCCCTTGGTGCAGACGCTGTTGCCGCGCATGACCATGCTCGTGGCCGAAGGGCGAATCGCCGAGATGGAGCGGCTGTACCTGAACGCCACCCGCTTCGTCTGCAGCGTGCTGTTTCCCATGGCTGCGGTGATCGCCTGGCACGGTCAGGCGCTGATCTTCGCCTGGACTGGCGACGCTGCCGCTGCCCAATGGAGCGAACGCATGCTGTTCTGGTACGTGCCGGGCAGCGCACTGATGGCGGTCGGCGCCTTCCAGTTCTACCTGCAGTACGCCTACGGCCAGCTGCGCCTGCACATCTGGTACAGCGTGGTTTCCACCGCCATCAGCATGCCGATCGTGATCTACGCAGCGCTTGCACACGGCGCTTACGGTGCCGCACTGGCGTGGTTCTTCCTGCGCCTGGCGACCTTCGTGATCTGGCCGCCGGTGGTGCACCGGCGCTTTGCTCCGGGCCTGCAGGGCGTCTGGGCACGAGACATGTTGCGGATTACCGCCGCGACCGTGATCGGCGTGGCGCTGGGCGAGCCGCTGTTCCTGCTGATCGTCAGCGACAACCGCTTCGACATTCTGATCGCGCTGGCCGTAAGCGGGTTCATCTGCCTGCTGCTGGTCGCGGCGACCTCGAAATCACTGCTACTCAAGCTTCATCTACTCATCACCAAGCGAGCATCCAAAAATGGAATTGAAGAGCGAGCAAGCCTTGATTGAACGTTGGGGCGGCAAGACCGAACCGCTGCTGAGCGTCGTCTGCCTGGCCTACAACCACGCATCCTTTATAAGGAAGGCGCTGGAGAGCTTCCTCCAGCAGGAAACGGATTTCCCTTTCGAGGTGATCGTCCACGACGACGCCTCGACTGACACCACCGCCGCGATCATCGCCGACTACGCGGCGCGCTACCCCAGCATCATCAAGCCGATCTACCAGACGCAGAATCAGTTCAGCCTCGGCGTGCCATTCAGCACGCGGCTATTCGCCCGTGCGGGGGGCAAATACATCGCCTATTGCGAAGGCGACGACTACTGGACCGATCCGACCAAGCTGCAGCAGCAGGTGGACTTTCTCGAGCAGCATCGTGACTACGTGATCACCTATCACGATGCGTTCATGTTCAACAGCCAGGGCATCATCCAGAGCCCGCAGCTGACCGGAAAGCTACGCAAGGACGCCACGGCGCTGGAATTGATGCAGGGCCGCCCGCTCTCGACGCTGACCGTGTGCTTTCGCAACCTGATTCAGGAACTGCCAGCGGAATTGCTCGGCGTGAAGGTGCTGGATATCTGCTGGTGGTCGCTGCTCGGCGCCTACGGCAAAGGCAAGTTCATGGAAGGCATCAGCCCCGCGGCCTACCGCGTGCACGAGGGCGGCATCTTCTCCATGCAGCCGAGCCGGCAGCGCATCCAGATGGCCATGCACGCCCACTACTCGCTGGCGCGCTACTACAACCGCATCGGCAATAACGCGCTTTACGAGTATTTCCTGATCCAGGTGTTCGGCGAGTGCCTATCGCTGATCTCGCCGTTCAGCAAGATCCAGGCGCTTTCAACCATCGCCCAGAACATCAGCCTCAACCTGCTACGCCGGTTGAGCCCACGGCTGGCCAGGAGCTGATCAGCCCGACCCCGCTTCTTTGCAAAAACGCACCATGAGGAAGGATTCCCAATGACTGCCTTGACCCGCTCTTCGCTGGAATATGACGCGGACAACCGCATCGACCTCGCCGGAATAATGCGCACCGCCTACGATCACAAGGCGCTGATCGTCACCATTACCGGCTTTTTCGCTGCACTGGGCGTGCTCTATGCCCTGATCGCCACGCCGATCTACCAGGCGACCGCGATGATCCAGATCGAACCGAAAAAAGCCGCGATCACCGGCGTGCCGGAAATATCGGCCCGGCCGGATTCGGTGTCCCAGGCGGTCACTGAAATCTCCCTGCTCAAATCCCGCGCCGTGCTCGGCAGAGCCGTCGAGGAGCTAAAGCTCTACATCGTCGCCAAACCCCATCACTTCCCGGTGTTCGGCGCCTTCATGGCGCGCAAGCATGACCCGGCGACTGATGGCGCGCTGGCCACCCCGCTGTTCGGCCTGACCGGCTATGCGTGGGGTGGGGAAAAGCTCGAAGTATTCCAGCTCGATGTGCCCGAAGCGTATCTGGGCGTGGAGCTGACGTTGATCGCCGGCACGGCCGGCAGCTTCACGCTGCATGACGACGAGCAGCAGCTGATTCTGCGCGGCCAGGTCAATGAAGCTGTGGAGAACCAGGGCTTCAAGGTGCAGATCGCCCAGCTGGAAGCGCGTCCTGGCACCGAATTCCAACTAGTCAGGAACCGCCCGCAGACCACCGCGCTGGATTACCAGAACCGCTTGAAGGTCGGCGAGGCCGGCAAGGATTCCGGGATCATCTACATGTCCCTGGAAGACCCGGACCCGCAGCTGGCCAGCCATGTGCTGGACGAGATCAGCCGGCTGTACGTCAGCCAGAACATCCAGCGCAGCTCGGCAGAAGCGGCCCAGCGCCTGGACTTCCTGCGCTCTCAACTACCTCAGGTGCGCAAGGAGCTGGAGAAGGCCGAAGCCGCGCTGAATGCCTACCAGACCAGCTCCAAATCGGTGGATATCAGCATCGAGACCAAGGGTGTGCTCGACCAGATCGTCGCGCTGGAAACGCAGATATCCGAACTGTCGCTCAAGCGCGTGGAGTACGACCGCCTCTATACCCGCGAGCACCCGACCTATCGCACGCTGATCACCCAGATGAACGAGCTGCAGACGCAAAAGGCGCAGCTGCTGAAGAAGGTCGACGCCCTCCCTATGACGCAGCAGGAGTTGCTGCGCCTCCAACGTGACATGGAAGTCACGACCCAGACCTACACGCTGCTGATGAACCAGGCACAGGAGCAGGACATCCTGCGCGCCGGCACCATCGGCAACGTGCGCATCATCGACAACGCCTACTCGATGATCGAGAAGCCGTCGAAACCGGTCAAACCGCTGGTGGTGGCCATCGCGATCTTCGTCGGCCTGCTCGTCTCGGCGGCAGTCATCCTGCTGCGCCAGGCCTTCTACCGCGGTGTGGAAAGCCCGGACGTGATCGAGAAGCTTGGCGTACCGGTCTATGCCGGCCTGCCCTACAGCGCCTCTCAGGATCAGCTCAATCGCAGCCGCAAGAGCCGCGACGGCAAGACCCGACTGCTCAGCCTCACCGAACCGACCGATCTGGCGGTCGAATCGCTGCGCAGCCTGCGTACCAGCCTCAAGTTCGCCATGCTCGAGGCGCGCAACAAAGTGCTGATGATCACCAGCCCGACCCCTTCGGTTGGCAAGTCGTTCGTGTCGAGCAACCTTGCTGCGGTGATCGCGCAGACCGGCCAGCGCGTGCTGCTGATCGATGCCGACATGCGCCGCGGCTACCTGCATACCCTGTTCGGCATGGCGCCGCGTCACGGGCTGTCGGATGCACTGGCCAGTGGCCTGAACCTCGCGGAGATCACCAACCGCACCGAGCAGAAGAACCTGCACTTCATCTCCGCCGGGTTCTCCGCGCCGAATCCGTCCGAACTGCTGATGCACGACAACTTCTCCCGCCTGCTGCGTGAAGCGGAAAAGCTCTACGACTTCATCATCATCGATACGCCGCCGGTGCTCGCGGTGACCGACGCCGTACTGGTCGCCCAGCAGTCGGGTACCAACCTGCTGGTGGCCCGCTTCGGCCTCAGCACCAGCTCGCAGATCGATGCATCCAAGCGGCGGCTCGCGCAGAACGGCGTGCTGCTCAAAGGCGTGATCCTCAATGCCGTGAAGCGCAAGGCCTCGACCTCGCCGTACGACAGCGGCGCCTACGGCTATTACACCTACACCCAGCAAGCCTGATCGCCAGACAAGGAGGTGCACCGTGCTCAGAACCGTCTCGATGATGCAGCCCTACCTATTTCCGTACCTGGGCTACTTTCAGTTGATCGCGCTCAGCGACGTATTCGTGCTGGGTGACGACCTGCAATTCGTCAGGGGCTCCTGGATGAACCGCAACCGGATTCTCGTCAATGGCCAACCCAAGCTCATCAGCTTTCCGCTGAAGAAGGGCCATCAGACCGAGCGCATCAACGAGCGCTGGCTCTGCGACGACTTCGACAAGGAAGCCGCGGGGCTGATGCTGACCCTCGAGCGTTGCTACGCCAAGGCACCCCAGCGCGATGCGGTGCTGCCGCTGATCCGCGGCATCCTGCAGTGCCCGGAACGCAATCTGGCGCTGTTCACCGAAAACTCCCTGCGCTGCCTCTGTGCTTACCTGAACATCCGCACACCGATCTATCGCGGCTCCAGCCTCGATTTGCCAGCGAAGATGGACATGCAGGACCGCGTCATCCAGATCACCCACCGGATGGACGGCGAGCTCTACCTCAACCCCATCGGCGGCATGGAGCTGTACTGCCCTGCCCGCTTCCGCGCCGACGGTCTGCTGTTGCGCTTCCTGCGCATGGATGAGGTCACCTACGCGCAGCTCAAGCATCCGTTCGTGCCGTCGCTGTCGATCATCGACGTGCTGATGTTCAACAGCCGCGAAGAGATCAAGGAATTGCTGCAGCGCTTCAGCGTGGTCGAGGGACAGGAAAAAAGGGCAACGCTGACACTGGCGTGACGACATTCCGCCTGCCATCGGGATTCGGGCAGGCCAATCAGGGAAGGACATCCCATGACACCGAGCATTACCGCACGCTGGTACCTGATCCAGACCAAGCCTCGCCAGGAGGCCCGCGCCGAGGAGCACCTGTTGCGCCAGCACTTCGAGTGCTACCGCCCGCTCAAGGCGCCTGCGCCCTTGCGCGGCTCACAGGGGACCAAGTCCGGCGAGGCGCTGTTTCCGGGCTACCTGTTCATCCGGCTCGATTGCATTCACGACAACTGGTACCCGATCCGCTCCACCCGTGGTGTCAGCCGCGTAGTTAGCTTCGGCGGCCAGCCGACGCCGGTACGCGACGAGCTGATCGAACAGTTGCGACAGCGCCTCGCCCAGCCGCAGACCATGGCGGCTGCGCCGTTCTCACCCGGCGAACGGGTCCAAGTCAGCGGGGGCAGCTTCAGCGACATCGAAGCGATCTTCGTCAGCAGTGACGGCGAAGAACGCTCCGTCATCCTGCTCAACCTGCTGCAGCGTGAGCAGAAGGTCCGGGTACCCACCCGTTATCTCCAGTGCTACTCCTGAGCCAGGCGAGTGCCCGTAGGGCCATGCGAGCAGCCTGACAGGTTCAATCAGCGAGCCAACCGATGAAGATCCTATTCCTCAATGCGTTCTACACCCCGCATGTCGGCGGCGGCGCAGAAGTCATCCTCCGGCACCTGGCCGAAGGGTTGCAGCGGCGTGGTTGTGAGGTGGCAGTGCTGGCGACCGGCCCGGATGCCGGGCTGAACATGCAGATTCAGGACGGTGTGCGGGTCTATCGCGCCAACCTGGCGAACAGCTACTGGCATTACACCCAGCAGCGCCCGAGTCGCGTCGCCCGCCTCGGCTGGCACTACCGGGACCGCTACAACCGCGACATGCGCTGTCACGTGCGCGAGGTGATCGCGCGGGAGCAGCCGGATATCGTGGTCTGCAACAACCTCACCGGCTGGTCGATTTCCGCCTGGGACGAAATCACCGCCGCCGGCCTGCCGATCGTCCAGGTGCTGCACGACCTGTACCTGCTCTGCCCGAAGGACACCATGTTCAACCACGGCAAGAGCTGCCAGCGCCAGTGCGGTATGTGTTCGGTGTTCCGTCTCCGCCACGCCGGCGCCTCAGCGCAAGTGGCCACGGCGATCGGCGTCAGCCGCTTCGTGCTCGAGCGCATCACCGCACAGGGCTATTTCAGTGGCGCGCGCCAGCATGTGGTGCACAACTGCACGCCGGCCAACCCCGGTCAGGGCAGCAAGCCCAGGCAGCGCAGCAACCATCCACTGCGCTTCGGCTATATCGGCACGCTGTCGGAGAACAAGGGCGTCGGCTGGCTGATCGAGCAGTTCCAACGGCTGGACATCGATGCGCGGCTGGATATCGCCGGGCGCGGCAAGCTGGACTACGAAGCCCGGCTGAAGGCCATGGCCGATCCGAAAAAGGTCAGCTTTCTCGGCTACTGCGACAGCGACGAGTTCATGCAGAGCATCGACGTGCTGGTGGTGCCGTCGCTGTGGGGCGAGCCGTTCGGCCTGGTGGCCGTCGAAGGCTGCGCCAACAACCTGCCGGTGATCGCCAGCAACATGGGCGGGCTGCCGGAGATCATCCGCGACGAATGCAACGGCCTGCTCTGCTCGCCCGATGATCCCGACTCACTCGGCATCGCCATGCTCTGGCTCTACATCGACAGCGCACTGCGGCAGCGGCTCGCCAGCCAGGCACGGGCCAGCGTGCTGCCGCTGCTGGATATGGAACGCATGCTGGATCAATACCAGACCATCCTGCGTGAAACACTTCAGGGAACGAGAATCCACCATGAACCAGAGCCTGCTGATTACCCCGCGGCGACGCGACTCGAATCCGTTGGCCTTCGACAAGCCGACATTGTTGACGCTGGTCGTCGCCTCGCTGCTGCTGACTGAAACCTTCTCCGGCGCCCTGCGCTACTACTTCGACATGGCCGGAGTCTCCTGGCTGCTGTACCTGCCCAAGGTTGCCTGCCTGATCGCACTGGGCCTGGAGCTGTTGCGCTACCGCGGTTGGCCGGCCTTCTGGCTGGTACTGCTGGGGCTGGTGACTTCCAGCCAACTGGCGCTGATGCATGGCGCCGAACTGGCCAATATCGGTTTCAGCCTGTTCATCTACATTCCGCTGTTGTTCGGCCTGATTTGCGGCCGCCATGTGGAGTTGCGGCTCGGACTGCTGCGCCGAATCATCGGCTTCTGCCTGATTGCCTGCTTCGTCGGCATCGCCCTGGACATGTTCACCAGCGTCCCGTGGAAGGGCTACAGCTACATGGTCGGCGAGGTGGAACTGAGCGCCAACCGCTCGTGGGCATTCGACGACATCGACCGCATCGGCGGCTTCGCCCGCATGTCCACCGCGCTGTCGGTGATGATCGCGATCTACAGCCTGTTCATCGCCGCATTCATCCAGCCGCGCGTGCTACGCCTGATGCTCTACATCGCAGCGCTGATCGGCATCGTGCTGACCACCAACAAATCCACCGCGGCGGCCTACGTGCTGACCCTGCTGATGCTGATCGTCACGGCCTACCGCTTCGCCAGCGCCACTGCGTTTCTCGTCGCAGTGCTGGTCGGCCTGATGCTGCCGATGGCCAGCCTGGTGCTCAGCCTGGACCCCAACGCCGCCAACAACGGCTCGCTGCTGGCCTCGTTCGCCGACCGCCTGATCAACAGCTGGCCGAACTTCATCGAGGTCATCACCCGTGAGGGATGGGGCTGGTGGGGCGCGGGATTCGGCGCGGTGGGCAGCACTGGCAAGGTCTATCCCGTACCCGGGCTGGAGTTGCTGAGCATTGCCGACAATACCGCGCTGTACCTGTGGGGAATGCTCGGCGTGTTCGGTGTGCTGCTCTACCTGCTGACCTTTCCGCTGATGCTGCGCCTGCATGAGCGGGGCTCGCGACTGCGCAGCGCGTTGCTGCCGATCGTTTTCTGCATCTGCCTGGTGGCCTGGGCCACGGATGTACTGGAGGTGTCCATCGCCACGCTATTCCTGGGCCTGGCGATCTCCCACGTGCTGACCCCGGCCCGCGCCCCGAGCAACAACCTGGCGGCGCAGCGGCTGCCCGAGTTGCAGCACCTGACCTGAGACCTACCTTCACGGATGATCCACATGACGAAGCGCTCTACCCCGCTCAACACCCTGCTGCTGGGCGGCTTGCTTGGCCTTGCTCCGTTTACACCGGCCCAGACCACCGAGGAGCCTTTCGTGGTCGGCGTATGTGCCCATGAACTGCACAAGGGCGACCCCAGCGGCCGCGCCTACGCGATGATGCGCGATGCCGGCATCACCTCCGTGCGCACCGACGCCCACTGGGCCTATGTCGAACGCCGGCCCGGGCAATTGAAAATCGAGCCATCCTGGCACCGTTACCTGAAGGCAACCGCCGCTCATGGGCTGAGCACCCAGTTCATCCTCGGCTACGGCAACTCGCACTACGGCGGGGGTGAAAAGCCCCGC